>JAJVID010000155.1 GCA_022072205.1 Acidobacteriota bacterium | reverse complement strand
CTGGCTGGCGCCATCCCGCTCGTCACGGGCGGCGAAAATGAAGCGCAGGCCGCCGGCGCCGACGTTCCCATCCTCGGCCCGGACAAAGTCAACATCACACTCAACATCAACGGCGCGCCGAAACAGGTGAGCGTCGAACCGCGCGTGACGCTGCTCGATGCGCTGCGCAACGATCTGGACATCACCGGCGCCAAACGCGTTTGCGACCGCGCCACCTGCGGCGCCTGCACGATGATCGTGGACGGCAAACCGGTCTATTCCTGCACGACGCTGGCCATCGAGGCGCAGGGCAAGAAGATTCGCACCGTCGAAGGTCTGGGGCAGAACGGCAAGCTGCATCCCGTTCAGCAGGCTTTCTGGGACAACGACGCGCAGCAGTGCGGGTTCTGCACTCCCGGTTTCGTGATGGCCTGCACGGCGCTGCTCGAAAAACATCCGGCGCCGACGCCCGAACAAATCGAAATGGGCGTGGGTGGCAATCTCTGCCGCTGCGGCACCTATCACGGCATCAAGGCCGCCATCGCGCAGGCTTCGCAACAAATCAGAAAGACGACGCCCGCGAAATTGACGAGAGGAGGCAAGAGCAATGGCTGAGTACAAATGGCCTGAAGAAGGCAAACGCTCGCACATCGGCAAACGCATCAAGCGTCTCGACGGCCCTGACAAAGTCTCAGGCCGGGCGAAATACACTTACGATCTCAATCGCCCTGGGATGCTCTTCGGCAAAGTCGTGCGCTCGCCGCACGCGCACGCGAAGATCGTCAGCATTGATCTGAGCGTCGCCGAAAAAATGCCCGGCGTGAAAGCTGTCAAGATCATTCAAGGCCCCGGCGCTGAGATTCAGTGGGCGGGCGATGAAATCGTCGTCCTGGCCGCCGAAACCGAAGGGCAGGCCGAAGACGCCGCGCGCGCCGTCAAAATCCAATACGAAAAACTGCCGCACTTCGTCAACGAACAGAACTGGGACGCCATCCCCGAAGCCAACCGCCGCAGGCCCAGCGAAGCGACTGCGGGCGATCCCGCCAAAGCTTTCAAGGAAGCCGACATCGTGTTTGAAGGCTCCTACGGCAACGAAGTGATCACGCACTGCTGTCTGGAATCGCACGGCCTGATCGCCGAATGGGAAGATGACAAGAACCTGCTGGTTCATCAATCAACGCAATCCGTTTCGGCCAACGGCCCGCAGTTCGCGCAGGCTCTTGGAATTCCCGCCGGCAATGTCCGCCTCAAGATGGAGCACATCGGCGGCGGATTCGGCAGCAAATTTCCGGTTGATCGCTGGGGCATCGAAGCGGCGAAGCTCTCCAAACTGGCCGGCGGCAAGCCGATCAAGCTCATGCTCGAACGCGACTCCGAATTGATGGTCGCCGGTTCGCGGCCTTCGGTCTTCGCCAAAGTCAAAGTCGCGGCGAAGAAAGACGGCTCGATCACCGGTTGGGAATCGGAAGTCTGGGGATCGGGCGGCGTCGGCAATTTCAGCTTCGCCGGATTGCTTCCCTACGTTTTCAGAGCGGGCGTCGAAAACAGGAAAGAGAAATTCTCAGTCATCGGCACCAACACCGGGCCGCAACGAGCCTGGCGCGCGCCCAATCATCCGCAGGCTTGTCTGATCACGATGAGCGCGTTTGACGATCTGGCCGCCGAATTGAAGATGGATCCGCTCGACCTCTTTCTGAAAAACATCGCGCTGACCGGCACACGCGCCAACGTCTACCGCGACGAATTGATGAAAGCCGCCGAGATGATCGAATGGAAAAAAATGTGGCGCCCGCGTGGCGAAGGCGCTCCGGGCAGCACGAAATATGTCAAACGCGGCCTGGGCCTTTCGCTTCACACCTGGGGCGGCGGCGGACACGCCAGCGATTGCGACCTGACGATTCATCCCGACGGCTCGGTCGAATTGAAGATGGGCACGCAGGACCTCGGCGTCGGCACGCGCACGGTGCTGGCCATCGTCGCGGCTGACACGTTGGGCTTGCCGCTCGACGCGGTCAAAGTTCACATCGGCGACAACCGCTATCCCGTATCAAGCGGATCGGGCGGTTCGACAACGGTCGGCGGCGTCAGCTCTTCGACGCGCCGCGCGTCCATTGACGCTCTCAACGCCTTGTTTGAGAAAGTCGCGCCCGCGATGAACACGACTGCCGGCAAGCTCGAAGCAGTCGGCGGCAAGATTCAGGAGATCGGCAAGCCGACGAACAGCATGACCTGGAAACAGGCTTGCGCGAAACTCGGCACGCAGCCGCTCACCACGCGCGGCAAGAATCCGGGCAAGGAGACGCTGACCACCGCTGGCGTCGGCGGCGTTCAGATGGCCGATGTTTCGGTGGACATCGAAACCGGCATCGTCAAGATGAACAACTTCGTCGCCGTACAGGATTGCGGCTTGATCATTGATATGAAGACGGCCGAAAGCCAGGTCTTCGGCGCGATGATCATGGGCGTCACCTTCGCGCTGTTTGAAGAAAAGGTTATGGACGCGCAAACCGGCAGGATGCTCAACCCGAACATGGAGTTTTACCGCCTCGCGGGATTGGCCGACATCGGCAACTTCAAAGTCCACATGATGACCGGCAAAGGCTACGACGAACGCGGTGTGATCGGCGTGGGCGAACCGCCGACGGTTTCCCCCGGCGCGGCGATTTCAAACGCCGTGGCTAACGCCATCGGCGTGCGCGTGCCCTCGATCCCGTTGACTCCCGACCGCGTGCTCGCGGCGCTTGAAAAGAAAGGAGGGGCCAGTGCAAAAATTTGAGTACGCAAGCCCAACCACCAAAGAGCAGGCCGTCGCGCTGCTCGGCAAATCGTGGGGCGAGACCGAAGTCCTCGCCGGAGGCACCGACCTGCTCTCGCTGATGAAAGACTTCATCGTCACGCCCAAACGCGTGGTCAACATCAAAGGCATCGCGGAATTGTCGCTCATTCGCATGCCACGCAACGGCTCGGCGAACATCGGGGCGCTGGTGACCATCGAGCAGTTGATTGACACGCTGGGCCGGGGCTTCCCCGCGATCACCGACGCCGCGAAAGGCATCACCAGCCCGCAGATTCGCAACATGGGCACCGTCGGCGGCGACCTGCTGCAACGCCCGCGCTGCTGGTATTACCGCGCGGGTTTCGGCCTGTTGCCGAAAGGCGAAAACGGCGAGCCGCTGGTCGCAAACGGCGACAACCGTTATCACGCGATTCTGGGCAATGACGGCGAAGCGAAATTCGTCAACCCGTCGTCGCTCGCGCCCGCTCTGATCGCGCTCAACGCGAAGATCAAAATCTTCGGTCCGGCTGGCGGACGCGAAGTGGCCGCCGACAAATTCTTCGTCGCGCCGAGATCGGACTCCGACCGCGAATACACGCTGGAGCCGAACGAGATCGTGATGGGAATCAGCATCCCGCCCACGCTCGGCGTTCGCAGCGCGACTTACGAAGTGCGGCAGAAAGAGGCGCTTGATTGGCCGCTGGCCGCAGCGTCCGTCGCTCTGACACTCGATGCGGCGAAGAAGGTCAAAGCCGCGCGCATCGCGCTGGGCCACGTCGCTCCGACGCCCTGGCTCGCCGAAGCCGCCGCCGAATACCTGACCGGCAAGACGATCAACGAAGACGTGGCCGCCGAAGCAGGCAAAATCGCACTGGCCGGCGCGAAGCCGCTGAGCCGCAACGCGTACAAAGTTCAACTCGCCCGCGTCGCCGTCAAACGCGCGATCTTGCAGGCGGCTGGATAAATCAGGTGTGAGGTGTGAGGTTTCAGGTTTGAGCTTTACCCTGTCTGGTAACGCATAACCCTGAAACCTGAAACCTCACACCTCACACCTCGGAGGTCATAATGGCTGAACTTCACAACTTGGATCCGAATCGTCCGAACCTGTGCTCGGCGCTGCGCAGCAAGGATATGTTCATCTGGGCCGATCACGATCCGGATGTAGTACGCGCCAACACCGGCATCTTCTGGTGCCTGTACACTCAAGGTCCGCTGGGGCCCGATGGACAGTTGGCCGAACCCGGCAATTGCGACTCAAAAGATCGCGGTTGTCATTGCCACGAAAGCAATGTAGCCTGATTTGCAAAATGTGACAGTAGCCCGACCGTGAGGGAGTGCTTGATTGCGCAATCAAGCACTCCCTCACGGTCGGGCTACTGTCACGCCACCTGATGACAAGTTTCTAGATGGAGGGCAGTAACCATGCGCAAAACCACTCTGGTTCTTTCAATTTGTTTTGTGGCCTTGATGGCGGCGTCGGTCAGCGCGCAGCAGATTCAAGGCGATTACATCGAATCGCGCAACGCCGACGTTTACACCGGCCACTGCTTCGCGATGGCTGAAATCAACCTGATGGGCGATCAGGCGATTGTCGGTTGGCGCGTGTCGAAGGGCGAATGGCAGGGCGTCAAACTCGACGGGCTGAGCGTCGTCGGCGTCGCCAAAGCTTCAGGCACGCTCGGCAGCCCGTACGAAAATCCGTATCCGGCCAAAGCCGTGCTGATCGTTGACGAGAAAGCTACGCCGGAGCAACGCGTGGCTTTGAAGGCTTTCGCGCAGGAGATGGGCGGCGAATTGCTCAGGAACGTCGTCCGCACTGAAGCGGCGCCGATAAGTCTCTCGCTGGAATTCCACGACGAGCATCCGAGCGGCGGAAAGCTGCAAGCCGGAGAGCTGGCCACCATCATCGCCCGCAGCTTCACGGAGAGAGATAAAATCTGCGGCCACGAGCAGACTTACTATCCGCCGCTGACCGCTACCAGACACGCGATGCCCGCCGCTGCGTCGCTCGACCAGTTCAAAGGCGAAGGCCTGGGCGTTTCCTGGTCACTGCGCGAAAAACGCAGCGCGTTCGTCGGCTATTTCGCCCGTTAATCGTCATTGCCGCTGGATCAGTTTGAAAAGCCATAGAGCGCGCAGAGAGCACGGAGAAATCATCAGTTACCTCTGTGTTCTCTGTGCGCTCTGTGGCTAAAACTCTTCATGCTTGTAGGAGAACGATGTTCAAACAGTTGTTAGCCTTTCTTCTTTCCTTCGTCTTTGTTCCCGCCGTTTTCGCCGACAACAACAATTACAAAGTCGAATCCATCGGCGAATTGAAAGAGGCGGCAGTCGCCGAAGCGGTTCGCGGCGCGCTCGAACCGAAAGGCGTTCGCGTGCTCGACGACAAAGGCAATGCGGTTTGCGAAGTCTGGTTTCGCAAAGAGATTCCCACGACCAAAGACGAAATCCCCGGAGCCATGTTCGGTCAGATTCCCGAAGGCTCGTTCATCGGAGTGATCAACTTCCCCGCCAACACATCCGATTATCGCGGGCAGGGCATCAAGGCCGGTTTTTACACTCTGCGTTTCGCGCTGATATTGCAGGACGGCAATCATCTGGGCGTTTCGCCCGCGCGCGATTTCTTCCTGCTCTGCCCCGTCGGCGAAGACAAAGACCCGAACACGCAATTGAAAACTGAAGACTTGTTGAAGCTGAGCCGCAACGCTTCAGGCACGGGCCATCCTACTGTCTGGTGCGTTGTGCCTGCGACTTCGGACAAAGACCTGCCGAAGATTGCCAGAAACGAGCACGAGCACGTAATTCTGGAAACCAAAATTTCGACCAAATCCGGCCCGCTGGCCATCGGTCTGGTCGTCATCGGCAAGACGGAAGGTTGATCGTCAAATGAGCAAGATTCATTTCTGGTATAAGAACACCTGAACCACCTGCCGCAACGCGCGGAGTTTCCTGCGCGACCTGTTGGGCGATAAAGCCGCCGACCGTCTGATCGAACGCGACTACTCGAAAAAGCCGCTGACCGCCGAAGAAATCGAAGCCATCTTCGGCAAGGATGACATCCCTCAATTCCTCAACACCCGCCACGCCGTTTACAAAGAGCGGGGCTTCGCCGAGCGACTTCCTTCGCGCGAAGAATTGATCGAGCTGATCATCTCCGAGCCGAACCTGATTCGCCGCCCCGTCACTCGCAAAGATAAGCAAATCGTGATCGGATTTGATCGAGAGGCTCTGACGCGAATGGTAAGTGGATGAAACGTGGCGCGCGCTGAGCGGATACTTTCCCCTTCCAGCGCGCTGGAAAAACAAAACGCGGCAGATTGACCACTCAAAAGCGAATACGCCGGGCGTTGAAACCAGCCCGGCGTATTCGCTTCATTCTCACCTGAATTGTTATGGCCGTCGAATCAGTTTGTCGGCATTCGCCCCGCTGCGTTAAGCCAGCGCGATGTCGAACTGTTCCTGATGCACGGTCGGGTCGCTCTTGATCGTGACCACGCCGCCCAGGTAGGCCTCGATCTCCGCCAGCACGTCGCGTTCGGGGCCGCGCAGCGCTTTGGCCACTTCGGGGTTGACGCGCAGGATCACCTCGTTGTGGTGGTCAATGTCTTTGGAGATGCGGCGCGCTTCGGCCAGGATTTCGTAACTGACCGTTTGCGGGCTTTTGACCATGCCGGCGCCGGCGCAATACGAGCACGGCGTGCAGAGCGTGCGTTCGAGCGATTGTTTGACGCGTTTGCGCGTGATCGCCACCAGACCGAAATCGTTGAACTGAAGAATCTTCGACGGCGAACGGTCGCTGCGCAGTTCGGCTTCGAGCGCGGCCATCACCTTCTGGCGGTTCTTGCGCTCTTCCATGTCAATGAAATCGAGCACGATGATGCCGCCGAGGTCGCGCAACCGAATCTGGCGGACGATCTCTTTAGCAGCTTCCAGATTGGTCTTGACGATGGTGTCTTCCAGGCGGTTCGACTTGCCGACGAATTTGCCGGTGTTGACGTCAATCGCGACCAGCGCTTCGGTCTGATTGATGACGATGTATCCGCCGGAGCGCAGCCAGCAGCGCGGCTTGACGGCTTTGTCAATTTCCTGCTGGACGCCGTAATTTTCCAGAATCGGCGTTTCTTTGGTGTAAAGCTTGACGCGGTTGACCAGCTTCGGCGCGAAGCGGTTGACGAAATCAACTATCCGCTCGTACTCGAATTCGTTGTCCACGCGGATGGCGTTGAAATCGGACGAGAGCTGGTCGCGCAGTATGCGTTGCACCAGGTCGAGGTCGCGGTGAGCGATGGACGGCGCCTTGACGCGATCCGAACGGCGGCGGATGTCGGTCCACGTGCGGATCAGGTAGTTCATGTCTTCGCGCAATTCTTCGAGCGTGCAGCCGTTGGCGGCGGTGCGGACGATGAAGCCGCCACCAGCGCCAGATTCGGCGCGCAACTGGTGCAGCGTGCGTTTCAGCCGCTGGCGTTCTTCGTCGGTGCCGATCTTGCGCGAGACGCCGATGTGTTCGACCGTCGGCATGTAAACGATGTAGCGGCCCGGCAGGGCTACGTGTGAAGTGATGCGCGCGCCTTTTTGGCCAATCGGTTCTTTGGCGATCTGGACAATGATCTCCTGGCCTTCGCGCAGAAGATCGGTGATCACCGGGCGCGCAAAGCGGTCGCCGGTTCGAGCGGGCGCCGGCACCGGACGGGCAGGCAGCGGCGAAGTCGGACGGACGGGCGGCGCCTGTTCGTCCTGCTCGTAACCATTTTCATTGTGGCGCTCTTCGACACTGACTGAAGGCTCAGACGCGGCGTCCGTGCGCGGGCGATAAGTGCGGCGGCGGCCTCGCCCGCCTCGGCGCGTGGCCATTTCACCGCGGCGCGGGCGTTGGCGAATCCGCGCGAACGCGTCTCTCAATTCGTCAATCGCGCCTTCTTCGTCATCGGCGTTCTCTTCCGAGGATTCGATCAGAGTTTCACGCGACGGCGCATCCGGACGATCATTCTGTGGCGCGTCGAGATGAACCATCTGAACGTGTTCATCAATCTCGACAACCCGATGTCCGGTGTAATCTTCCGGCTCGGCATCCTGCCACCGGTTACGCGGCGAATCCTCTCGCGGGAATTCAGGCCACGCGAAATCGGGACGCGTGGAACCGGATTCCGCTTCGCCACGCGTTTCGCCGAAAGTTTCACCCAATATGTCATCGGATGTTTCGCTGAACGTTTGATAACTGGGAGGCGCACATTCCACAACACGCTGGTCCTCAACACGCTGGTCGGAATTGCGTTCGCCGGAAACCGGTTCATCGGAAGCCGGTTCGATCTGCGCGATCTCGACATCCGCGCGGGATTCCGAATCGTCGCTGATACGCTCGAAGCCCGATCCATACGTGATCGAGTGGCTCAACGATCCGACAGTGACTTCGGGAGTCGGCTCGACCTCAATCAACGAAGTGCGGCGCTCGTCCTTGTGAATGCGATCCACGATACGCTCCTGCACCATCGCGTCCTTGAGCATTTCGCCTTCATCCATGGAATTATCGTCATCCGTGACGCGCTCCATCGGTTCGTGATGAACCAGGACGTAGGGCGCGCGCTCCGTCGTGGACTCTTCAGAAACTTCTCCGGCTTCGTGCGGTTCGGGGCCTCGGCGGCGGCGCGGGCGGCGGCGGCGGCGTCCCGAATATTCCTCTTCAGGCTCCGTAGCCTCGCCTTCGGCTGCGACTTCGGATTCCTGCTCTTCGGCTTTGCCTGCGGCGTACGCCTCATCGGCCTTCGCTTCCTGATCCGCATAACGCAATCTGCGCTGGCGGCGCTGGCGCGGGCTTAATGCGGCGCCTCTCTCAGCTTCATCCGCCGCTTCGAGTTTTTCGTCGTCAGCGGCAGGCTCGATCTCCGGCTCTGCCGAAATCTCTTCGATGTGGCCGAGCGCGGCCACGCGCGGATCGAACTCCTTCTCCTCTTCAGGCTCGGATTCAGCCGGAGCGGCAACACGCAGGCTCTCCCGCTGAGGCCGCTGAGGCCGTTGAGGCTGGCGATGAGTCTCTCTCTTCTCCTCAACCTCTTCCTCTTCTTCTTCTTCGTCGAAAAAGTCGGAGACGTAAAGGAATGAATCGCGTTCGAGTCCAATGTCCACGAACGCCGACTGCATACCGGGCAGCACCTTCATCACTCGGCCTTTGTAAATGTTGCCGACGATGCCCTGATTTTCGTCGCCCCTTTCAACATAAAACTCGGTCACCACGTCGTCTTCGACGATGGCGATTTTCTTTTCGCGCCCGTTGACGCTGATGATCATTTCTTTCGACATCTAAAAATCTCCTGTCTGACGGGGAGTCGGCGAGAGCCGCGTCGCAAAAGTAGCGCGCGCTCAAAACTTGCCGAAACCATCCGGTAAATCCCTTCGACAAATTCATCGCCGCTCGGCGGCCACTGCGTGGGCAGCGGCCTTTTCGTCTCCGAAATAGAGATGGACGTCCGGCTACACTTTCGCATCGCAAGCCGAAGCGTTGTGTCTCCACCAGGCCGCGCGGCGCGCTGCTGGGACTGGCGCGCTGCCTGCGGCGGCGTTGAACTTGTTGTCAGGGGAACCTTCTTCGCGCGCGTCGAGCGGTGTTAATAGTTCGGCTTTCAAGGTCAGGCCCTCCCTCACAGTCGGGCTACCGACGCATCGCTCAAACCTAATTCACATAGCGCCTCAGGCGCACGCTAATAGCCAGTCCAAGCCCGAAACACGTGGCCACGACTGACGTTGAACCGTGACTCATCAAGGGCAGCGGGATTCCCATAATCGGCAAAAGTCTGACAACCATTCCCACATTGACCGTCACATGGTAAAGCAGCAGAGCCGCCAAACCCGCGACCAGCAGCAAGCCGACGCGTTCGCGCGAACGGCGCGCGATCTGAATCAGCCGCGCGATAATCAGCAGGTAGATGGTCAATGAAATGGAACTGCCGACGAATCCCCACTCCTCGCTGGCTACGGCGAAAATAAAATCGTTGTGAACCTCGGGCACGAAACCGAGCGTGCCCTGTGTGCTGCCGCCTGGCCCCTTTCCGATAATCGCTCCGGAACCGACGGCGATCTCAGCCTGATCGTTTTGATAGCGGAATCGTTTTTCCGCCAGATCAGGCCAGTAAACAGCCTTGATGCGCTCGCATTTGTAACTTTTGCAGTTCTTGATCATTGGCGCAGAAACCACCAATCCAATTACGAGCGCGCCGAGGGCCGCCGCTACCCAACTCCAACGCACACCGGCGAGGAAGAGCGTGGCGGCGAAAAACGAAGTGAAACTGAGCGCGCTTCCCGTATCGTTCTCCAGGAAAACAAGCGCGGTCGGCACAGCCCAGATACCCGCCGCGATCACAATCGTTTGCAGATCGAGCGGGCGTTTCTTCACTCCGGCGAGATAATATGAAAGAAAAAGAAGCGTGAATATCTTGGCCATCTCCGAGGGTTGAAACCCGAACGAGCCAAAATAAAGCCAGCTACGATTGCCGTTCACCGTTTTGCCGAGCGGCGTCAGAACCAGCGCCAGAAGCACGATGCCGATGCCGTACAAATAAGGCGAGGCGTTCACGACGCGGCGGTAATCGTAGAGCGTCGTCACGAACATCAACACCAGACCAATGCCGAGGCCCACCAACTGCTTGCGCCACAGCCCCGGCGACGGCTCGACGCTGGAAATTTCGAGCACGCCGAAAGCCGCCACGCCCAGAGCCAGGGCGAACAGCGCCCAGTCGAAATCGGCTATGTATCTGCGGTTGACGTTGAACATAAAACTCAACCACCGGTTGCGCGCCCTGTCACTGAGTGGCCTTCACCTTCTCAGCGTTGCCGGTCGTCGCATTTCCGATCTTCTTCGCTTCGCCGGTCTTCGCGCCTTCGGATTTTGTCCCTTCAGCCAAATCGGGAAGGCCGCGAGTGCGGCGGTAATAATCTTCGTAAATAGCCTTCGTGCGGGGCGCCGAGTGCGTGCCGCCGAATCCGGCGTTCTCGGTCAGAATCACCGAGCAGATTTCGGGCTTGTCGCGCGGCGCAAAACCGATGAACCAGGCGTGATCTTTGGTCTTGCTTCCGGCTTTGTCTCTCGACGCCACCTGGGCGGTTCCAGTCTTGCCGCAAACATCGAAACCTTCGACGCGCGCGCCCCCGCCGGTGCCGCCGCCTTCGTTGACCACGCCGTACATGCCGTCCACGACGATCTTATGAATCTCGTCGCTCATCGGCACGTCGAACGCGTTCTTGTCTTCGTAGCGAATCTCACCGTGCTCGACGCCCTTGCGATCAACTCCGGGAACCGCCTTGAACAACAGATGCGGCGTATGCAGGTGGCCGCCATTGGCCAGCGCGCCGACGTATCGCAGGAGTTGAACCGGCGTCGAGGCGTTGCGCCCCTGACCGAAAGCCGACGCAGCCATGTCGTAATCAGTCCACTCGGCCTCGTGCTGCAACTGTTTGATCCTGAATTCGAGTTGCCCCCTGAAGGTCTTGTCGGTGGCTTCCTCCAATTGCTTCTCGACTTTTTTGATCTGCCACCCGTATTCCTTTTGTTTCGTCTGGCGCGTGGGCGCAATTCCCGCGAGTTCGTGAGGCAGATCAATGCCCGTGCGCTGGCCGAAATGGAAGGCGCTCACCCATTTCTCGAATTTCTCGACGCCCAGTTTGATGCCGAGGCGATAGAAATAACCGTCGCACGAATGCACGATGGCGTCGTGAATCGGCGGTTGGCCGAGATGCGACATCGAGTGCATCAGGTAGTTGCCGACCTGAAGATCGCCGTCCTGCACGCGCGATTTCTCCGGCGTGATCGTGCCTTCGTTGAGCGCGGCGACCGCCGTCATCAGCTTCCAGGTCGAACCGGGCGGGAACGCGCCCTGGATGACGCGGTTGTAGAGCGGTTTGTCGGGGTCCTCGTACAACTCTCGAATCTCTTCCTTGCCCTCAGGCGTTTTGGCGCGTTGCGAGAAGATGTTGGGATCGAACGAGGGGCGGCTGACCATCGCCAGTATCTCGCCGTTGTTCGGATCCATCACCGCAATCGCGCCGCGTCCCGCCGGCATCGTGTCAGCCTGCTCTTCGGCTGCTTTCTGAATGTCCAGATCGAGCGTCGAATAAAAATCTCGTCCGGGGATCGGCGGAATGACCTCGATCTCACGCTGGATGCGCCCGCGACTGTCAACCAGCACCCGGCGCTCGCCATCCTTGCCCATCAGGATGTCGTTGTAGGTGCGTTCAATACCGAATTTCCCGATGATGTCTCCGAGACGATAGCCTTCTTCCTTGCTGAACTGGCCGTTCGGTCTTTTCAATTCTTCGGGGCTGACCTCGCCGACGTAGCCGATTGCGTGCGCGGCCATCTGCCCGTATCGGTAAACGCGCTGCGGCGCTTCTTCGGCGCGGATCATCGGATACTCGTATTGATGAGCCTCGACCCAGGAAACGTCGGCGGGTGAAGCAAGCTCTTTGACTACGATGGATTCATATTGCGCCTCGTATTTCGCCGCATCGAAGCGATTGGCCAGCCATTTGGGATCAATGTCCAGGTTTTCGGCGAGCAGGGCGGCCATTTGCGGGAATTCGTTCGGCCTCACGTCTCTGCGGCTCAGGACGATGTTGTATGACGATTTACTGGTAACCAGGACGTTGCCTTTGCGGTCGAAGATGGTGCCGCGCCGCGCCGGAATGGGAAGAATCCGAATGCGATTCGCTTCGGCGCGGTCCGCGAAAACCGCGCTGTTCATCACCTGCAGGAACCAGAGGCGCGTGATCAGAATTCCGAATATCCCTATCGCAAGATAGTAGATGACCTGCAACCGCATTCCAGCCAGGCGCAGGTCTTCTGTCGAATCGAAGTTTTGTCTATTACCAGAAGCCATAACCACCGCCTTTCGGAGATTACTATAATCTCGGCCTTAATCGGCGCGCCTCCATTCGGCGCACTTTCTGGCCCTCGTCTTTATTAAAGACGCGATCCAGCGCGATGTAAAGCAGGACGGACGCGAAGAGATTGGCGAACAGATCGAAGATGATGGTCGCGGCGATGTCTCTGCCGCTGGCCAGGGCTGGGAGTTCAAGTTTGAGTAAGCCGTAGAAGAATAGGCGAACGACGGTGTTGATGACGCTTCCGGCGGCGACCGCCAGGAACCTGAAGATCAGGTTATCAACCATGATCATGGCGGCGATTCGGTCGGCCACATACGCCGCAAGCACCAGAGCCAATCCGTTCACGCCGATCACCCGACCCAACGAAAAAGCGTCATAAAAAATTCCGGCGAAGACGGCCGTCAGCAGAGCTTTTACAGGATCACGTTGCAGCCCAATGTAGACCACCACCAGCAATAGCCAGTTGATGTGTCCTAACCACCGCCCCGCCGAAACCGGGACCTGCTGCACAAGTGTGGTTTGTAAATAAGCGGCTATAAACAGGCAAGCCGCTATTTTCAGCGTCGAACCGCGGGATACTTTCTCCAACGCTCTTTTACCGTATAGTTCAAACTTTTAGTTTTCAACCTCAAGCCGCAGTCTTTGACGAATCATCGAGTAATCATTGACTGCCTCGATTGATCGTCACGACCATCAGGCGGCGAACACGCTGTCGCGCCATCGGCCTGCTCATATTTTCAATTTAACGCCTTTTACGATCAGGCGTCTTGTCCTGTCTTTCTTTCTCTTTTTCCTTCTCAGCCTTGATCAACTCGTCATACTGGCGGCGGACTTCTTCGGGCGGAATCAGCAGCACGGCGACCGTTTCGAGCTTTTGAAGCGTGGCCGCCGGCTCGACATCAACCGCCTGAGGAATCGCGCCTGAAGGGTTCAGGTTTTTGATCCGTCCGATCAACAACCCCTTCGGGTAGATTTGGTCTTGCCCGGAGGTGATCACCTGCTCGCCGTTTTCCAGTTTGCCCGGCGTGGCGACGAACCGCAATTCGCAAAGCTCCTGATTTTTGCCCTTCAAAAAACCGAGCAGGCGATTGTCGGCGGTCTGAGCAACCACCGCGCCCGCGCCGTGTCGTTCATCAGTGACCAGCAACACGCGGGACGAAATCGGCGAGACATTGATTACACGGCCCACCAATCCATCCGCCGTCACCACAGGCTGATCTTTCATGATGCCCGACAACGATCCGCGATCAATGACTACCGTATCGAACCATTGATCGGCGTCACGAGCGATGACCATCGCGTTCACTCGCCGATAAGACGATAGCGCCGGCGATTGATTCAAGGCGTTGAGTTGTTCAAAGAGCCTGGCCTTCTCGCGCAATTCGATCAACTGCGTTTCGAGTTGCGAATTACGGGTTTTCAGCCATTCGTTTTCGCGCTTTGCCCCGCGCAAATCGAAATAGCCAGTCCATACCGACTTGATTGACGAAACGCCGTGCGACGCCACCCATTGCAGCGGAGTTGCGCCGGCCATCATCACGATCTGCAAATATCGCACGTTCGGTTGCCCGGGAACGCGGTTGAGCGAGATCAGTATCAGGTGAAGGATTACCAGAACCACAAGCAACAGTCTGGGGTTCTTCTTCGCCCTGTCTTTGGCTTTGTCAGTCAGCGACATGGAACAGTAGGGAGTAGGGAGCGGGGAGCAGGGAATGGGGAGCGGCTTTTGTCCCCACTCCCCACTCCCTATTCCCTGTCACCCACTTACGATGGCAGCGTCGTGCCGTCCCAGCGCACACGGCGCAGCAAATCGAAATCAGACAACATCGCGCCCGCGCCAAGCACGACCGATGAGAGCGGGTCTTCGGCCATCGAAACCGGCAGCCCCGTCTCCTGCATCAATCGCACGTCGAGCTTCTTGAGCAACGCTCCGCCGCCCGTCATCACGATTCCGCGATCAACGATGTCGGCTGAAAGCTCAGGCGGAGTGCGTTCGAGCGCAACGCGCACAGCGTTGACAATGGTCGCAACCGAATCGGCCAGCGCCTCGCGGACTTCTTCGTCGGTCACGACGATGGTCTTCGGGATGCCTTCGATCAGGTTGCGCCCCTTGATTTCCATACTCTTCGATTCGTCGAGCGGCGCGGCGGAGCCAATCTCCATCTTGATCTGTTCTGCCGTGCGCTCGCCGATCAGAAGATTATATTTGCGCTTGATGTATTGAATGATTGACTCGTCCATCTCGTTACCGGCGACGCGGACGCTCTTCGAATAGACGATGCCGGAGAGCGAGATGACCGCGATGTCGGTCGTTCCGCCGCCGATGTCAACAATCATATTGCCGTGCGGCTCGGTGATGGGAAGCCCCGCGCCAATCGCCGCCGCCATCGCCTCCTCGACCAGATAGACTTCGGAAGCTTTGGCTCGATAGGCGCTGTCTTCGACCGCGCGACGTTCGACCTGCGTGATCTCGGATGGGATGCCGATGACGATGCGCGGGCTGACCCATTGTTTGCCGCCGTGAGCCTGCTGGATGAAGTACTGAAGCATCTTCTCGGTGACTTCAAAATCGGCGATCACGCCGTCCTTCATCGGACGAATCGCGACGATGTTGCCCGGCGTGCGCCCCAGCATCTCTTTGGCTTTGTTGCCGACGGCTTCAACTTTGTGAGTGACTTTGTTGATTGCGACAATCGAAGGCTCAGAAACAACAATGCCCCGGCCACGAGCGAAAACGAGTGTGTTCGCTGTGCCGAGGTCAATCGCTAAATCACTGGAAAAAAGACTGAATATTGAACGTAGATTCATCAAACTGACCTTAGAACCTTTCGGGATCGGTTCTCACTCCTGCGGAAAATCCGTGTTGCGATAGCGCGTCGCACGGTTGGCGCTCGCGGCGTCCTGCGATCTTCAGGCGTCAGCCTGTGCGCAGACTTGCAAACTTACAGTCCTGAACTGCGCCTTACAGACACCCAACATTGCGTTTGTGATCGCGTGTTTGATCTGTCGCCGCGCTGCTGGCCAGAGCATATCGCAAAAAGAACGCTAAATGAAGCGATTGGGAAAATTCACGCTGAAAAGCCGCTATGAAATTTGCCATTCGCGGCTTTTCAACGGTATTTCGCATCCCCAATGCCCATTCCCAACACTTTGGAAGGCCTTTCCGCTTCGCTACTCAAATCCCACCCCGGCTGAGAATCGAATCATCTTGTGGAAAGAACCCGCGTAGGCGCATTCGAAACCGAAGCCGTTTCAGTCCGTGAGGGAAGGAGAACTCAACAATGCACCCAGAGTTAAATCGCGGTCGTTAAAGCGCGGTCTGGCGTAATGAGTTCAATTCAACTGAAATCGGCGATATAGGTGGTGACGTCTCCGGCGTCGAACGATTGTCCAATTTCGACCTGCAAACTGAACTACGAAATGGCGCTGTTTGCAGACGTCAGCCTGACATTGATCTTGCTGAAAATCTCACTGATGCTGGCCCCCATCGCGGTCAAAACGAAAACAGCCGCCGCGCCGATCAGAACCAGCAACAACGAATACTCGACGATGTCCTGACCCTGTTCATCCTTGACGAAGTGTGTGAGCGATAAATTCTTAACCACTGTGTACCTCCAGAAGTTATTTGAGACAGCTTTGCAGAGATGACGCAGAGGTAAATATTCCATGCGGCTTTGATGAATTACCAAGCCGGGGGAAACCACCGCGCCAGTAGAAAGGTGTAAACGGTTTTTACGGGGGAAGGCGAAACTACTGATTCAACGGCCGGGGCCTGAGGCGGGATGATTCCTTTTATGAAATAACAACCGCCTTTACTCTGGATCAGGTAGAAATGCCATCGCGGAAGATCGCAGAGCCAACTATCTCTTCAGCGACGGGCTAAGCTAGCACACGCTACAAAATCTTTTCAAGCTGAAAGTTGGTTGGCGGTCTGCATCAGGTTTTGCAACGCGCGGAAATAATCTTTGGCGCCCATTAAATCTTCTTCGAGATTCCGTGAATCACTGTGCTGGTATTGATCTGGATGAAATGAACCTCTTTGCCGCCGTCGGCGGCGACGACGTTAAAGACCGCGCCGGTGTTGAGCGCCACTCGGCCGGCGCAATCGCTGCCGATGACATAATTGCCAGTGATGTTCGTCGGCTGAATGATCAGGCCGCTGTAGGATTGCGTGTTGGAAAGCAACAGGCCGCCCTGCCCGTCGAAATTGATAATGCCTGCGGTCGAGTAAGGCCCCGGCGGGAACGGAGAGTTTGGGGGCACGGCTGTTATCGTTCCTTCGAGGGAGAACGCATACGGGCCTTGCAGCAGCGCCGATGTGCATTCGCGCCCGCGCGTCGGATGATCGAGTTGCGATTGCGCCCGCACGTGCCTGATCAAACCCAATTCGGGGTCAAAGGCCGACCCGACGCCTTGCGCCAATTTGCCGTGCGATCCGACCAGAAATCCCAAGGCTCCAACGAGCGACAAAGCAGCCAATAAAGCGACAGGACTCAACATCAACTTGCGTCTCATTTTTTTCCTCCTTGAGGATTCGCGCGGCCTGGCGCCTGGTTTCCGGCCATTACGTTTCAATCTTCCGATCCACAACCGCCTCCTCCGGGAGTTTCGATCACCACGCGGGCGCCGCGTTTCGCGCGGATCGAAAATTTCCCCGGCAGTTTTCTTTTCCTGCCTCCGGCTTCGATCAGTTCGGCCTGACCTTTTTTCGCCGGGCCGCCGCCGTTCAATCCATAAGGCGCAAATTTGCGTCGGTCGGCAAGCAATGACACGCGCGCGTCCGTCAGAAGTTCGATTTCCCTGATCACACCATCTCCGCCGCGATGCCTCCCCTTCCCGCCTGAGCCTCTGCGAATGGCGTACCGGCGAATGCGCAGCGGATAGGCGTATTCGAGCGCCTCGACCGGCGTGTTGAGCGAATTCGTCATATGTGTGTGCGCCGCTGAAAGCCCATCGGCTGAGGGACGCGCGCCCATCCCGCCGGCGATTGTCTCGTAGTAGGCGAATTCCCTGCCCCGCCGGTTATCCCATCCGCCGATGGTCAGATTGTTCATTGTGCCCTGCGACGCCGCCGGAATTAGATCGGGAACAGCCTGGGCCAGAGCTTTCAGAAGCGTATCAACGATGCGTTGAGAGGTTTCGACGTTACCACCGGCGACGGGCGCGGGCGGCAACGCGTTGACAATCGTCCCCGAAGGCGCGATCACTCGAATGGGTTCGATGATGCCTGCGCTCGCGGGGACATCGCCTGCGATCAGACAGCGAAAAACATAATAGACGGCTGAGACCGTGATCGCCTCGACCGCGTTGATCGGGCCGTTGACCTGCGGCGCGCTGCCAGTGAAATCAACTTTCGCCTGCTCGCCGCGAATTTCGATTCTCACGGCGATTCGCACAGGATTATTGGATTCACCATCGTCATCCAGAAAATCTTCCGCCTCGTAGACGCCGTCCGGGATCGCGGCCAGCGTGCGCCGCATCAACCGCGAGGCGTAATCAACCAGATGCGAAGCGTATTCATCAGCCTCTTTGAAACCGTAACGCTCGACAATCTCCATCAACCGCTCGCCGCCCACGCGCAGCGCTCCGAGTTGAGCAGCGAAATCTCCCTCGCGCTCCTCGCGCCCGCGCACGTTCGCCAGCAGCAGGTTGAACACGTCTCGATCAAGTTCGCCGCCGCGCACGATCCGAATCGGCGGAATGCGAATTCCCTCCTGATAAATTTCCGTAGCCGATCCCATCGAACCCGGCGTCGCGCCGCCGATGTCGGCGTGATGCGCGCGATTGGCGACGAAGAAGAGAGGAAGAGGGGGAGAAGAGGGGGCGAGGAGAGGGGGAGACAAGGAGACTCTTCGCTGAAGGCCCTCCTGTCCCCTTGTCCCCTTGTCCCCTTGTCCCCTTGTCTTTCCGTAAACAGGCGCGACCACCGTCACATCAGGCAGATGCGTCCCGCCTGCGTATGGATCGTTGAGGATCACAACGTCACCCGGCCTCATCTCGCAACGCTCAATCGCGGCGCGAACAGACATCGGCATCGAACCGAGGTGAACCGGCATGTGATCGCCCTGCGCGATCAATCGTCCCCGGCGATCAAACACCGCGCAGGAATAGTCGCGGCGCTCTTTGATGTTCGGTGAAAAGGCCGTGCGGCGCAGACTCACGCCCATCTCTTCGGCGACCGAGGTGTAAAGCGAGCGATAGATTTCGAGCTTGATGGAGTCCATAAATGGCTGGGAGTGGGGAATAGGAAGTAGGGTAGAGCAATCCGCTCTCCACTCCCCACTCCCTACTCCCTACTCCCTCTTCATCCCTTCCAGCGCTTCTTTCGCCGCTTTCTGCACGCTTGCGTCGCGGTCTGCGATTGAGGCTTCGGTCAGCGCGGGGCGCGCCTCTTCGATGTTATATTTGCCCAGGTAATAAGCGGCTTTGCGGCGGAAGTCGGTGAAGGTGTGTTGTTTGAGAATGCCGATCAGTTCGCGGTAGCCATTGCGCGTATTCTTCAATTCCATCGCGGTCTCCTGAGCGACCGCGCGAAGTTTCTCGTTCTGGTGATCCATAAAAGTAAACAGGAAGCCGATGGCTTTGCGCGAAAACCGCACGTCGCGCAGTTGATTGATCATCAGAATGCCCTGGCATCGCGCGCGCATGTCGCCTTCATCGCTGACTTTTTTCTCGGTGGGATTGACCAGCACGTTGAGCGCCGCGTTGCTCGAAGCGTAAACCTGAAAAGAGCAGAGCGTGCGCGCCAGCGCGGCCCGCACACGCCAATCCTGGTCGCTTAGAGCTTCGGTCAGCGGCTCGATCGCGCTGCGGTCCCCCAGTTGACCCAGAGCCTTCACAGCCGCCATGCGAACCGTGACTTCCGGGTCCTTCAGCGCGGCGACCAATGGCTCGATGGCGCGCGAGTCGCAACTTTTGGCCAGCGTTTCGGCGGCTTTGACGCGCTTCTGCGCGTCTTCGTTCTTTAGCCCAGCGATGGCGCTCGTAGCGGCCTCCGATGCGCTTTGCAGCGATGAGCATTGCTCGTAAAGCGGCTCGGCGCGAATCGCGGGCGCTTCTGATTGAGCGAAGCCTTGCGCGTAAACAACCGGCCCGATAACCAGGGCAAATAGACAATTGAAGAATTTTTGAGAATTTCGGCGCTGCATAAATTTTCCGTAGACCCAATTGCAATAATGCGGGCACAGCCTCTTCGCAACCAGTTTAAGCTGGGCTAGCTCCGAAGAAGATTGATTTTCACCGACGGCGCATTGTTTGCCGCCACGTTGACTGCGCGTTTATCGAATGTCAAAAACTCAGCCGTCACACTCCTGCCCAGGTCTTCTGTCAGAGCGAGGTAGAAGCTATCGGCGGAATGAAGGCAACTGTATCCGCTGCGAATCTCTTCAGCGCGCGCCAGCAAAGCGGCATCGCCGTTAGGCGGTGGAGAAATCGCAGGCAAGTAACTAAATTTGAAATCTTCGACGGCTTTCTGATGAGTGGCGGCGTCTATGCTGCCGTCCTGAAGCTTTCGGCAGAGGGCAAACAAAACTTCCGTGAGGATCACGCTTGGCGCAAAGAAGACCCAATTCCTTGTGGCGTAGTCAGCAAGCGCGCCCCTGGCGGTGGCTTCGCTCGGTTCTTTGGAGCAAATGGAAATGAGAATGTTTGCGTCAATGACGACAGCGCCCGGATTATTCGGGGTCGGTTGGTTCATAGCCGTACATGGCTCCCGCTCTACCTTCTCTTATTATTTGCAATGTCTGCTCGGTCGAACCGCTGATCGGCGCGTCTTTCAACCGCTCAGCGCTTCTTTTGAGAGCGGCGAGCATTGCTTCATTGCGTTGTGGTTTCTCTTCGTCAGGTTGTTGCGTTTCTTCACTTATGCCATTGCTCAATCCGATCAACTCCTGCAAATAGTCGTTGACCGACAAGCCACGCGCTGTGGCCTGAGCGATGATGGCCTGCGCAACTTCCGGCGCAATATGGTCAAGTGCGGTGTTCATAATTTTTACCTCTTCGCTACTGGACAGATCAGTCCGTCAGACCGGCAGCATACCGCGAACGTTGCGGGCGGGCAATAAACGAGGGTCAGGCGATGGTGTCCGGGTTTTGCGTAGTGAGCAGTTTCATCGCGCGCGCCGCGTGGCCGAGCGCGATGACGATGTCGCTGACGAATTTTTCGCCCAGCGTCTTGCGCAACATCTCCCAATCCGCCGCGCGCATTTTGACCAGGCTGTCGTAAAACGCCTGCTCACCGTCCCGGATGCGGTGTTCCTCTGCGGGCGTGAACGTCACGAGTTTGTGCAACCTGGCGTAATTGATCGCCTCGAAAGCGTGACCGAAGAGCTTCACGCGCGCGCGCAGCTTGAACGCTTCGACCAGATGAGGAGGCGTTGCTCGATCCTGCGCCGCGGCTTGCGCGTATTCCTGATCAATCGCCTCAGCATCACCTTTCAGGCGATAGCTCAACAGATCCATCATCTGCTTCACTCGGTCGGGCATACCATCGCCGGTGTAACCGTTCTTCACGCAAGACAGAAAGCCGTAGACCGAATGCAGTCCAAAACAACTGTACTTTTTGATCTCGTCGCGGAAGTTCTTCGGCGCCGGCTCGCCGCTCATCAAACTCTGCTCGCCCAGCGCGCACGTGCTTTCGTATTCGGCCATCGCGCGGTCAATCACGGCTTCGAGATTGATCGTTTCGCCGTAGGCGTTCGTCCACGACGATTTGCCTGCCGGAGCGAGAGTCGAAAACGCGATCAAACCCCAGGGCAAATGTTCGTGAAGGAGTTCCCCGCGCGAGTCCGCAGCCTGCCCGGTCACGGTCTGCCGATTCTCTTTGAAAGTCGGGTCGTAGCGGAACTGGATGTCGTCGTATTTGAAGAGGTCTTTCGGGTCGCACCGGAACAGCGCCTTCCCGCTCTCGGCCAGGTCGCGCAGCGTGTATTTGCGGCCGCCGGCAGTGACTGGCTGATCGAAGCTGACTCCGGCTTCGAGGAAGGTCTTCAGAAAACTGTTCTCGTGGACTTCGGCGCTGCGCAAGAAATAGACGTAGCGTTTGCCGCTGATTTCTTTGTCTGTGGCGTAACGCGAGCAGAGATGATCCACAGCCTTCGAGCCGTCGGCCAGCGTGAAGTTTTTGCCGAACCCGCGCACGGCGTGAATCAAGACAGACGCGTTGCCGATTTCACGCGCGTGTTGTTGCAGCATTTCGTTCACCGCGACAAGCGCAGTTTGATAATCGGCTATCGCCCCGCCCGATTGCTTTGTGGATTGCGCCGTCCCAAACCATCCGGCTTTGTAAGCGCCTGTGGCTCCGAGTCCGGCGGCGGCCAGCGCTCCGGCTCCGATCCAGATGAACTTTCTTCGTCCGGCGTCTGGTTGGGCCTCGGCTCGTTTCCGCTTTTGACTGCCGGGCTTCTGGCTAATCTTCTTCTTGCTCATGAATTTTGCGACATTCGGAATTGGTCAGGGGCAGCGAGGATCGAACCGGCTGTGAACTTAAGCCACAGTCGTGACGCTGTCAAGCACGAGATTTTCCCATCCGTCAACTCTGACTTTCCACCCTGCGGGCGCAAGCGTGGTCGAGCCGTATTCGACGATGATCGCCGGGCCTTTGATCGCCGCGCCCGGACGCAACTCCGCACGGTCGTAAACCGGAATCTGTTTGCGCTTTTCGCCGAGCCAGACTTGCGCCGTTCGTTGCGGCTTCGGCTGATACCGGGCGAATCTCGCCGCGCGTTTGAGTTTGGGTTTTTCGGCGACGCCCACGCCGCGCAACCGCACGCTGACAATTTCGACTGCGCGATTCTCGTCGGCGTGGCCGTAACGTTCGCGGTGGGCTTGATGAAATTTTGCGATCACGCCGTCCATATTTCCGGCCGGGGCTTCGATTTCAAGCTCGAAAGATTGCCCGCGATAACGCATCGCCAGAGAGCGAACCAGTTTGATCTGCGCGGGCGCGAAGCCTTCGCCGCGAAGATCGCTTTTGGCCTGCCGTTCCAGCGCGGCGAACTCTTTTTCGATCCCGCGCGGAATTTGTCTGGAAGGTTCGACCGAGGTCATCACCGTGCGCGAATAATCTTTCACTACGTCGGCCAGCAACACGCCAAGCGCGGAGAACGCGCCGGGGTAATTCGGAATTATCACTTGCGGGATTCTCAAAGAACCGGCCAGTGCCGCCGCGTGCAACCCGCCTGCGCCGCCGAAACTGACCAGCGTAAATCGTCGGGGGTCGTGCCCGCGTTCGACCGAAACCAATCGCAGAGCCTGCTCCATATTCGCATTGGCCACGCGGATCACTCCCAGCGCCGCCTCTTCACGCGTCACCGTGCGAGATGATGCGCGCGTCATTTCATCAGCAAGCTCGTCTAAAACTTTCGCCGCGCGAGCTTCATCCAGCTTCATCTCGCCACCCAGCAATCCGGCTCCCACGAAACGGCCCAGAACCAGGTTGGCGTCAGTCACAGTTGGGCGCGTTCCGAATCCGTAACAGGCCGGGCCTGGATCGGCGCCTGCCGATTCAGGCCCCACGCGCAACGCTCCGCCCGCGTCAACGTATGCGATTGACCCGCCGCCGGCGCCCACCGTGTGAATATCCAGCACGGGCACGGCCACCGGCAGCCCCGTGATCTGAGCCTCGTTCGTCGTCCGCGCCCCGCCTTTGCATAAGGCAACGTCAGTCGAAGTTCCGCCCATGTCGAAGGTAACGATGTCGCTCGCGCCAGCCAGTTCCGCGATGCGGGTCGCGGCGACGACTCCGCCCGCCGGCCCTGAGAGAATCGTTCTGACAGGTTCGCGCGCGGCGGTTTCAGCCGAGATCGAACCTCCCGACGATTGCATGATCCGCAATTGATTCGTCCCCTGCTTCGCCAGCTTGCGCGAAAGGCCGTCGGTCAGTTCATTCAAGTATCGGCTGACGAGTGGCGCCAGATACGCATTAATGACTACGGTTGAAGTCCGCTCGTATTCGCGATATTCGGGAAGAATCTGGCTGGAGATCGAGATTGGAACGCCCAACGGCTCCAACGCCTCCGCGACAGCTCGCTCGTGCGCCGGGTTGGCGAAAGAAAAGAGCAGCGAAACCGCGATTGATTCGACCTCCGCGCGTTTCAGCTTTCGCGCCAGGGCCGCGAGTTCACGCTGGCGCAGAGGCTCGATTACAGTGGCGGCGCTGTCCGGGCCGGGCGCGATGCGCTCTTTCAATCCGAACCGCAATTCGCGGGGGATGAGCGGAGCGGGCCGCGTGACCGACAGGTTGTAAAGATCGGGCCGCGCCTGCCGCCCGATTTCGATCACGTCTTCAAAGCCTGCGGTTGTAACAAGCGCCGTGCGGGCGCCTTTGCGTTCCAGCAATGCGTTTGTAGCGACGGTCGTGCCGTGAACTATTTCGAGCGCCGGATTCGATGATACATCTTTTGCCAGATCAAGCTCATCGGAAAGCTCGCCGAACGCGCGGGCCAACCCGGTCAGGATGGCCTGCTCCGGCGCGTGTGGCGTTGAAGGAATTTTGAATGCGCTCAGGCGATCTTTGAATATGACGATGAAGTCAGTGAAAGTGCCGCCCGTGTCCACCCCGATGCGTAAATGAGAATTAGCGCGTGACCGCGATTTACTGTGATTTCTGCCCATTCGATTCTGTTCAATTCGGCGTCAGGAAAATTCCTGAGAAATAATGAAACCAAAGACTGGTTCAGGCGTTTAGGACGCTTGGATTTACGTGATGCGCTCGGCGCGAAAGTTGAACTCACTGGGGAATTTTCGGCGAGCGCATCGCGCAGGATATTGAAAACGTGGCCAGATTGCGAACTTCGGCCCAGACATTTATCAAATTATCCGGTAATACTGAAAGCGTCATTCCTCAACTTCACAGTTGACGTATTTCGGTTCGATTCGTTAGAGATCAGGACATCAGATAAGTTTTTATCGCATACCCCGTCTCAAAACACCGTATGAGCTTATAGGCTGAATCGCTTCGGAGAATCTATCCACGCTCGTCATTCCGCCCCTGGCCGTTTCCGGCATCCCGACCCACGAGCGGACTTCACATTGCGAGATGAACTGGAAACTTTCAAGCGTAATCCCTGTTTTCGCCCTATTGGTCGCTGGCGCCACGACTTTTGCGCAATCGCCTGCGCAACAGCCGGGCGCACAGATGGCGAACACACAGCAGCCCAATCAGATTGTCTACACGACCCCGCCAAAGGTTTCTGTCGCTAAACTGAAATTGGACGAGTCGAAAGTTTACGAAGTTCGGGGCAAAGTCACATTCACGCTTACAGCGGCCAACAATAATGACACCGTGGCGGGAATTCTGGTTTACACGATTCCCGACGAGGCGCGGCAAAAAATCGCGCAGGTTTCGGGCAAGCCTTTGAATTCAATTCCGGCGACCGTGACTAAAAAAGATGTGGCCGCCGGTTTCGAGGACGGCGCGGCCTGCCCGGTGATCAGCATCGTGATCGGCGCAATGGAACTGGACGTGGCCGGAGTGAAGTTGAGTTTCAATCGCGTGGTGGCCGATGTCATCGAAACACCGGACGAAGTTCCGCAACATTTCTGCGCCTGGACCCGGCAGATCAACGCGAAACGCCAGCGCCGGGGCATCATCGCGTCGCTCAATCGCTTGATCACCGGAGAGCAATGAACAATATACCCGGCAATCATTGGCAATCGTTTTTCGCGGATTTGAATCGCGGCGCCGAATCCGCAAGTTATCGCACGCTGCCGCAAGCTATCATCCGATCAGTATTGATCATTAACCAACCCTTGAACCAAAAACCAAATTCTTTTTGGAGGTAGAAGATCCGACATGAACACCAAACTTACACGAATTGTTTTGACCACAATCTTTCTGCTCGGCGCCGCCGTTGCGGCTTTCGCGCAGAATGTGACGCCCAAGCCGGTCGTTTACACCACCGGAGCGAAACTCACCGTCGCGAAGCTGAAAACCAGCGAGACCGAAACCTATGACGTGCGCGGCAAAATCACTTTCACCGTCACCGCCGCCAACTCCGATGACACCATCGCGGGCACGATCAATTACACGATTCCGGACGACGCGCGGCAGAAAATCGCGGCGGTGACCGGCAAGCCGCTCAACAGCGTTCCGTCCTCGATCACTCGCAAGGATGTGGTCGCCGGTTTCCAGAAAGCAACCGCTCCTCCGATCATCAATCTGGAGATCAGCCCGATGGATGTTGACATCGTCGGCGCGAAGGTGCATTTCAACCGCATCGTGCTGGACGTCTCCGCCAAAGACGGCGGCGCGAAATTCTCGAACGACGAGATGGAAGCCCTCTTCACGGTCTGGGCGCGGCAGATTCTCAATGGCCGCTCGCGCCGAGGCGTCATCGCGGCGATGAACCGCCGGATCGCCGGTGAAGACGACAACTAAACCGCCAGGAATTCTACGGCGAATTTGAAGAATCCGTTTTCCGGCTTCTTCCGTAAAACCTGAAGAAACTGTATAAGGCAGTCAGCAGTTTATTGATCGGCGGGGTCAGCGCTCATTAGTTGATCCGCGAATCCCGCCAATCATCAACGCTGGCTGCCGATTTATCTTTTTACCGGCGACTTTTCGTGAACAAGCGATTCCATATCCTTCTGCTCTTCCTGATTGCTCTCGCAACGGGATCGCAGTCCGCCCTAGCTAAAACCCAAACCCACATCGCGCTGTCGGGCGCAATCGAGAACAACAACGGGCGGCTTCGTTTGAATCTGACCAACAATTCATCGCGCGAATTTCGCGGCGCGGCGATCATCGGGATCGGCAATGATTCGGAGCAGAGAGAGATCGGCCAGTTGGAACTCTCGCTCTCGTCACATGAAACCAGACTGTTGCAATTCAGCGGCGTCGCCGCGTCCGGCAATCAATTCTCGATCAGGATATTCGATCTGAACGGCGCGCTGGTCTTTTACAAAATAGCTCCGATCAAAAACGTCTCCGACCCGACTCCGGGCGTCGCCGTCACTCTCAATCCTGTCCCAACTTCAAAGAGGAAAAACGCGACGGCTTTATCAGGCCAATCTTCCGCAATCAGCGCAACGCCGGTGATCAATCGGGACGATGCGGCGCCTGTCATCGCCGAAGTGACGATCAATAGCCGCCTGCTCGCGGGCCAGTCGGAGACCGATCCGTTCATCCTCGCCTTTGAAATGACCGCGCCTCGCCCGATTCAGGCGGCGACGCTCTCCGTCTCGTCAGGCAAGTTCAAAGATCAAAAACCGGTCAGTATAAAACAGAATCTGACGGTCGAATTTAAGCTGCCGGATCAATTGGACAGCGAGCGCATCAGCTACGAGTTGACTGCAAAGAATGGCCGCGTGATCGCCAAAGGCGAACTGGACATCGAAAAATTGATGGCCGAAGACGTCGTCACCGTCACGGAAATCAGAACCGACAAAGCGTCGTATGAATCCGGAGACCAGGTCCAACTCACAGTTCTGCTCGAAGGCAAATCGCCAAACGGTTTCCGACTCGAAGCGCAGACCAGAGACGGCGACGGTAACATTATCTTCCAGGATCAGATTCAGAGCGGCCCGAACAACCCGATCAACACACAGGCATTCGTTCTCACACTGGCGCGCGAGTTGACCGCCCCGGTCATCTTCGAGTTCAAGATTTACGACAACGGAACGGGGTTGATGTCCGATTCCGGCGAACGCGAAATCCCTGTGAAGGATGCAAAGCGCCGCCCGTAACCGCCGCCACTATTTCAAGTCTCAGATGAAATATCGCATATCAGAGATAGAGTGATTGCGCGTGACGCCCGGTGTGTTAAAATGCGCCCGTCGTCCATCAACCAACCTTTTGACTTTAACAATTTGGCAGCAAGGTTTGGCGCCGGGAAGTCGAGTTACCGGAATTGAGCGATGATCTCTTTGCCACTGTAGCAGGCTCAGGCCTGATTTCCCGAATCGTTCAACTCCCCTCGCATGCTGGGATATTTTGAAGGGAGGACACGATGTTTAAGAACAGAATTTCTAGTCCGACAATCATTACCGTGCTCGCGCTGTTCCTGTGCTTCGTCGCAGTTCGCGTCGAGCAGGCCGCGCAACAAAATCCGCAATCGGATAAATCCGCCGACAAGGCATCGAATAGTCAATCGCCTGAGCAGAAACAGGTATCGAAGCCGACTCCGACGCCGGGAAAACAAAACCCGCTGCAACAAATACGCTCTCAATTGAGCGACCAGGGAGATCAGGACCGCGTCAGAATCGGCACGGATCTGGTTTCGCTGCCTGTCACGGTGACTGACGCTTACAACCGCCTGGTGACCGGGCTGGACAAACAACACTTCGAGGTCTTCGAAGACAAGGTTAAACAGGACATTTCTTTTTTCAGTGACGATGACGCGCCGGTCAGCCTGGGAATCATCTTCGACGTGTCGGGCAGCATGAAAGGCAAGATTGACCGCGCCAGGGATGCGCTGAAAGCTTTCACTCAAACCTCGCACAACGACGACGATTTCTTCCTCATCGGGTTCAATCAACGCGCCAACCTGCTGGCCGAATTCACTGATGGCGATACGCTGATCAATAAACTCACGCTGGTTGATACGAAGGGCCAGACGGCCCTCTACGACGCCGCTTACCTGGGCATCGAGAAAGTCAAACAGGGCCGCCACAACCGCCACGCGCTGCTTTTGATCTCCGACGGGCAGGATAACTCTTCGCGCTACACTTACGGCGAACTGCGCAAACTGCTCAAGGAAGCCGGCGTGCAGATTTACTGCATCGGAATTGTCGAAATGGGTGGCGGCGCGGGTGGCACGCTCGATATGCAGGGACAGGCGATTCTGGAAGAGATTTCGCAGGTCACTGGCGGCAAGGCATTCTTCCCTCGTTCATCCGCTGAGTTGGAAGACGCCACGACTCGCATCGCGCTCGAACTCCGTCATCAATACAGCATCGGCTATAACCCGACCAACATTAAGCGCGACGGCCAATGGCATAAGATCAAGGTCAGCGTTAAAGGCCCGAAAGGATTATCCAATCTGAGGGTGCAGCATAAGGAAGGTTATTACGCGGTTGCCAACAAAGCTGAGCGGTAATCCAGATGGGAGTGAGACTGAATAGCCGGTCTCACTCCTCGGCGCCGCTCTCGTCATCGCCCGATTCTTCAGCCTCTTCACCTGATTTCTTCTTCCTGCCCTTTCCCTTCCCGAAACTTGCGATGGCTTCTTCTTCGTTATTGAAGCTTTCGATCAGCTCGAGCAGTTGCGTGATTTTCAACGCGCCATAGACGCGGTCGGTCACGCCGACGAGTTTGAGAGTCCCTCCGGCCTCCTGAACCCGTTTGAAAGCGCGGACGATTTCACCAATGCCCATGCTGTCAATGATCGGCACTTCGGTCAGGTTGAGCAGAACCTTGCTCGTGCCCGCCTGCAAAACCTTGTCAACGAGCATCTGCAATTGAAAACCGCCCTGTCCTTTGATGAACTTGCCGCGCATATCCAGCGAGGCGATAGTCCCGACGTAATGAATTCCGATGGTAATCATAATTGGGGTTACTGATTCTCAGCCTTGTGAATCACGGATTGATACGCGGCGGCGTCTGCGGCTGAAATCCGCAATCCGCAATCCGCAATCATCTTTTGGGGTTGCGATGGGCATTCTACCCGACACAATGCTAAGATCACAAAGCCAAAGAGCAAGATGGAAATAATCCATCGTCTTAAACTTTCCGGCTCGACTCTTCCTTTCGGAGAAGGACTCGTTTATGCAACCGGTTTCCATTCTGCAATCTCAGGTTTCAGTTGAAAACATCCGCGCCGCGCGCGAGGTCGTTTATCGCACGGTGAAACCGACGGCGTTGATCGAATATCCGCTGCTCACACGAGAGATCGGCGCCCGCGTCTTCCTCAAGCACGAAAACCATCAGGTGACCGGCGCATTCAAGATTCGCGGCGGATTGAATTTCATGAGCCATTTCGCGCAAGAGCGCACACACGACGGCGTGATTACCGCCACGCGTGGCAATCACGGCCAATCGGTTGCGCTGGCCGCAAGCATCCATTCGATCCCCGCCACGATCGTCGTGCCGTTCGGCAACAACCCGGAAAAAAACGAAGCGATGCGGGCTTACGGCGCGCGGCTGATCGAGTATGGCCGCGATTTCGACGAAGCCCGCGAGGAAGTCCAACGCCTGTCGAATGCCGAAAATCTGCGTTACATCCATTCGGCGAACGAGCCGCATTTGATCAACGGCGTCGGGACTTACGCGCTCGAAATCATCGAATCGCTGCGGGAGCGCGGCGAAAAGGCCGATGTGATCTTTGTCCCGATTGGTCTGGGCAGCGGCGTCTGCGGCGTGATCACGGCGTTCCGCGCGCTGTCGCCCGAAACCAAAATCATCGGCGTGCAGGCCGAGGGCGCGCCCAGCATTTATCTTTCCTGGAAAGAGGGCCGTATTGTCGAAACCAAAGACGCGCATACCTTCGCCGACGGCGTGGCGACGCGCGTTCCCGCCAGGCTGACTTTCGACATCATCCGAGGTTCTGAAGGGCGCGAAGGCGTGGATGAGGTTGTGCTGGTCAGCGACAGCGAGATCATCCGCGCTATCCGCCTGCTCTGGCGAACGACGCACAATCTGGTCGAAGGCGCCGGCGCGGTGGCGACGGCTGCGACAATCAAATTGCGCGAAAGGCTCGAAGGCCAGAATGTCGTCAACGTGCTGACCGGCGCGAATCTCGACACGGATTCGATCTCAAAAATCTTTAGCTGAGCGCAAGGAGACCTTATGGTAACAGCACAGCGAAAACGTTATTACACTGTTGAAGAATATTTGGCTCTTGAGCGCGCGGATGAAGAGCGTCACGAATATCTTGACGGCCAGATTCGCCCGATGGCTGGCGAAAGCGATGCGCACGGCGCTATCTGTTTCAATCTGGCAGGGGAACTACGTAATCAGTTAAAAGGGACTCCTTGTCAGGGGCGCACTCAGAACATGAAAGTTCGTTGTGGGCCTGATCCTAAATCCAGGCAATGGCCAAAAGACCTCTTTTCATACCCTGATGCGATCGTCTTTTGTGGTGAGCCAGAATTTCACGATAAACACCGCGACGTACTTCTCAATCCCAAAGTCATCATCGAAATCCTTTCTCCTTCAACAGAAGCCTTTGATCGCGGAGAAAAGTTCATCCGCTATCGCGCTCATAACGACACTCTGACCGACTACATTCTCGTTTCGCAAAAGAGGCCTTTGATCGAACATTTCTCCCGGCAAGCTGACGGGAAATGGCTGATGTCAGCAACCAGCGGCCCGGAGTCGAGCCTCCACATCCCTTCGATTGATTGCCGGATCGAACTCTCTGAGATCTATTACAGTGTAGCGTTCCCCAGCGAAGACGACGAAACCGAGGAAGACGCTGAAACCGATCAAACTTCGCAGGAATAACTAACTTTATGCTGAACTTCAACGACATCCTCCAGGCCCGCGAACGATTGCAGGGTGTAGCGCACCGAACGCCGGTTCTGGCCTCGAAACAATTCAACGAGCAAGAGGGCTGCGAAGTATTTTTCAAAGCCGAAAACCTTCAGCGTGTCGGCGCGTTCAAATTTCGCGGCGCGTACAACAAACTCGCTTCGCTTAACCCCGAAGAGCGCAAACGCGGCGTGCTGGCTTATTCTTCAGGCAATCACGCGCAGGCGACGGCGCTGGCCGCGAAGCTCTTCGGCGTCCCGGCGGTGATCGTCATGCCGGAGGACGCGCCGCAAATCAAAGTCGCTGCGACTCGCGCTTATGGCGCTGAGATAATTTTCTACGACCGCTATTCTCAAAGCCGCGAAGACACTGGCGAAAAAATCTGCCGCGAACGTGGAATGACGCTCGTCCCACCGTTCGACGATTACGCGATCATGGCCGGACAGGGCACGTCGGCTCTGGAATTGCTCGAAGACGTTCCCGAACTCGACTTCCTGCTCACGCCGGCCAGCGGCTGCGGACTGCTAGCCGGTTGCGCAGTGGCCGCCAAACACCTGCGCCCGCAAATCCGCATCTTCGGCGTCGAACCAGAAACAGCCAACGACACGTGGCAATCGCTCCGCAAGGGCGAGCGCGTAGAAATCCCCGTTCCCAAAACCATAGCCGACGGCTTGCAGGTCACGGCGCCGGGCAAACTGACCTTCCCGATCATCCGCGAACTGGTTGATGATATTTTGCTGGTCAGCGATCAGGAACTGATCTCGACGATGCGGTTCATACTCGAACGGATGAAAATCCTGGTTGAACCTTCGGGAGCGGCGGGAGCGGCGGCTGTGTTCCATCGCAAATTCGATTTCGCAGGCAAGCGCGTCGGTGTCGTGCTCTCAGGCGGCAATGTGGATTTAACAAAGTTGGCGTCGTACCTTAGTGAAACCGGAGCATAGAAAGCACAAAATGGTTGGTTTTCTTGCAGTGAAATTAAATGCCTGTTTCGATCCATTCTTTGACACCAATAAAACCGCTGCGTAGAATGGCGAGCCGTTGACGAGTTAATCTATTGATAAATAATCGAAATAATTAAGGCATATTCAAAACGGCGAATCAGTCTGATGATTTCGCCTTTTGCTCATTGCTTCTCCCCTTACAAATATGGCCTGGTTCAAACGCCAAACTGACAAGATAGGCGAGGTCGCCCCACCCGAAGAACGCACAGTCAAAACCGAAGGCATCTTCGTCAAGTGCGAGAACGAAGATTGCGCCGCGACGATTTACCGCAAAGACCTGAAGGCGAATCTGAACGTCTGCCCGTCCTGCGGCTATCATTTCCGTCTCAATTCGCGCGAGCGTTTGCAGATGCTCTTCGATGATGGCCAATATACCGAACGTGACGTGAATGTCGCGCCAACCGACCCGCTCGACTTCGTTGATAAAGCGCCTTATGTTGACCGGCTGCGCAAATCGCAAAAACAAACCGGGATGCTCGACGCGCTCCTGACGGGCGAAGGCAAAATGGCCGGACGCCCCATCGTAATTTGCGCGATGGAATTCGGTTTCATGGGCGGCAGCATGGGTTCGGTAGTCGGCGAGAAAATAACGCGGGCGATTGAATACTGCATCGAGAAACGCCTGCCGCTGATTGTCGTTTCGTGTTCGGGCGGCGCGCGGATGCAGGAAGGCGCGCTCAGTCTGATGCAGATGGCGAAGATTTCGGCGGCGCTGGCGCGGATGGACGACGCCAGGCTGCCTTACATTTCTCTGCTGACCAACCCGACGACCGGCGGCGTGACCGCAAGCTACGCGATGCTCGGCGATTTCAACATCGCCGAACCGGGCGCGCTGATCGGCTTCGCCGGCCCGCGCGTGATCGAGCAGACGATCCGGCAGAAATTGCCCAAAGGATTTCAGCGTTCAGAGTTCCTGCTCGAACACGGGATGCTCGACGCGGTGGTTGACCGCCGGGAGTTGCGCGATTTTCTGATCAACATTCTGACTTTCACCGGACCTGACCAATGAGACTGATTTTGCTGATCGCCGCCGCATTCACATTCGCCTGCTCTGACGGCTCCAATCCGCCGAAGCCCGCAATCGAAGCTACGCCTGCCCAGAAGGTTGAACTCGATCAATCCAGCAAGGCCGACACGTCCAAAAAGACGATGGCGAAAACGACGGCTTTTGACGGCGAGCGCGCTTTCAACAACGTCAAAACGCAGGTCGAATTCGGCCCGCGTCCCGCCGGGTCAGCCGCAAACGAAAAGGCGCGTGAACACATCGTCCGCGAGCTTAACAGCTACGGTTTGAAAACGACGCTCGAAGAGTTCACCGGGAACACGCCGCGCGGCAAAGTGAAATTCAAAAACGTCGTCGCGGAATTGCCCGGCGAAAGTCCGAACGTGATCATCATCGCCAGCCATTTCGACACCAAGCCGTTCAAGGAATTTACCTTCGTCGGCGCGAACGACGGCGGGTCGAGTACGGGCGCGCTGCTCGAAATCGCCCGCGTCCTGGCGTCAGAGAAGGAGCAGAAAAGAAAGTTCACTTACTGGTTCGTCTTCTTCGACGGCGAAGAGGCTTTCTGCCACGAGTGGAGCGAATGCCTGGACGGCAAAGACAACACATACGGCAGCCGCTACATGGCCAATCGGCTGAAGAAGGAGAAACAACTCAGCCGCGTCAAGGCGATGATCCTGCTCGATATGATGGGCGATAAGGATTTGACCATCCCGCGCGAAGAAGGCTCGTCGCAATGGCTGGTCGAGGCGATCTGGGGTACGGCGCAACAACTCGGCCACGCGAAGGAATTTCCCAGCCGCCCGTCATCGGTAGGCGATGACGACCACATGCCTTTTCTGCGCGCAGGCGTCCCGGCGGTTGACATCATTGATTTCGAGTACGGCAGCGCCCCCGGAGAAAACGATTACTGGCACACGAAAGAAGACACGCTGGACAAGATCAGCCCGCGCAGCCTGAAGATCGTCGGCGATGTCGTGTTGCTCAGCCTGCCGAGAATCGAAGCGCAGATTCGATAGCTGAGCACGCTGGAAGCGTGCGCTCCCAGAGCGGCACGCTGGAAGCCTGCGCTCCCGCCGGAAGCGTGCGCGATCAGGCGCGATTTTATTGGCTTAGCGCAGCATATCGTTTGAGGAAACCCGCAAAGGTTGTAGTAGAATAGCTCTCGCAACTAATCCCCCCAAAGCTCTTTCACGACGAAGCAGAGTGACTGTTCACCCTGGAAGCGTGATTACCGGTTCGAACGGCAATCGCGCCAGAGGGAGTCTCTCAGCTTATCCTCGATGTTGCGATTCCCCACGGATCGCAGCGTCGGTCTCCGTAGCCAACTTGAAAGAAGGATGAGGTGATAAAGATGAAGTGGGAATATAAAACGGTGGATTGGGGTGAGATTCGCAAGATCGGCTCCCGCGTCACCGGCGAAGACTTCATTGACGCCAATGTTGACGCCGGGCTGAATTCGCTCGGACAAGACGGATGGGAATTGGTGGGCGTTTACGTTGATGGTTACGCGGTTCATCGCACGAACAAAGGCGAGGAACTGCTCTCCAGCAGCCGCTACGTCAAATACACTTTCAAGCGCCCCGGGAGCGATAAATAGGTTTCCGGCGCCGGGCGAACGGCTTTGCCAGAGCCATGCTCCGCGTCCGGCGCTATTTCTTCCTGTGATCAATCACATCTTTGATGTCGGCGAAAAGAATTTTGGTGATCTTGCCGTCTGAACCGGTGATTTTGACGGCGGGTTTGCTGAAAGGCTGCGTGCTGCGCAGATTGTCAATTCGCCCGCGCACGCTCTGACCGTCGTTAGTGATAACTTCGACATCGTCGCTATCGAACATTCCCTGCAATTTTTCCATCATCGAGAAAAAATCCTTCACGGCCATATTTCCTTCCTCAATTCGCTGATTTCGATCAAAACGAGGGCACGATGTTTTTCACCAGGCGGCGTTTGGATAACCACCGCCTGAGGCGACATTAACTCAATCCCAGGCCTTGCCAGATGGTCATCAACGCAGTCTGGGTTTGTTGATTGTTGACCGCCTTATCCCCGGCGACAAGCAGCGCCACAGCCTGAACTCCATTGTACACCAGGTGTGTTACGACGCAGGGCAGCAATTTCCCAGTCCATGCGCGCAACAGCGTCAACACCAGGCTCAGCGAGAGAATGGCTGTGAGGGCGGCGACACTTCCCCAGTATTGCGGCACGTGAACCAGCGCAAAGAGCAGAGTGACCAAAGTTACCGCCGCTTTTTTTCCCGCCAGATGTTCGACGCTCGAATAGACGACGCCACGATAGACGATCTCTTCGATCAGCGGCGCGGTCACCACAGCGAGCACCGCGACCATTACCCGTATAGCCATTCCCATCTTCAAAAATTTTTCCAGGTCAGTCTCTTTATGAGGCAATGCCTGCTCCAACAACACTGAAACGCCGATCATCAAAAAGGCCAGCACAATGGCGTGAACCAGTTTGAACTGTGGTATCCAGCCCCATCCCAGAGATTGCCAGAACGGTCTTCGTCCGATTCTCGTAACGACCAGCCACGCCGCCACAAACCCGACCACGTGCATAATCAGCGTAACCACGAGTGAAGCTATAACGGCGCCACGCGTGACCTGAATTTCCGGCGCATGACGGTATACAAACCAATAAGCGATGCGAATGACAAAATCCAATATCAGCAGGAACCCGCCGCTGACGCCCCAGACTATCAACGCCCAAAGCAAGTCCAACCACTTCGACCCGGACTCTCGCGACGGAAGGGGAGAAGGTTGAATCGTGATCTCGCATTGGGGGCAAAAATTGTCCTGTTCAGGACTGAGCGCCCGTCCGCAGGAAGGGCAATAGGTGGTTAAAGATGACATAAATTTGTTAGTCGCCGGCAGCCGGTTACGATTTCAGTTTTTCAGCCATTAACAATGCGACGATTGTTTTTGAATCCTCAATCTCGCCGCGCTCGATCATCTTCACCGCCTCAGTCAGCGGCAGACAGACAATTTCTATCAACTCGTCGTGATCCAGATTCTGCGAAGACGGGATCAAATCGGTCGCCAGATAGACGTAAAGCCGCTCTTCGCAAAATCCCGGCGTCGAATAGAATTCCGCCAGTTTTTCAATACGGCCCGTGCGAAACCCCGTCTCCTGTTCAACCTCGCGCGCGGCGCACTCTTCGGGAGTCTCCCCGGTTTCGATCCTCCCCGCCGGAATTTCCAGCAGTTCGCGCCGCGCCGGATGCCGGTACTGCCTAACCAAAGCCACGCGCCCATCGCCAAACAACGGCAACGCGCCGGCGCCTCCGGGATGCCGGACGACATCCCGAACGATCTCGACTCCGTTCTCTTCGAGCAAACGGTCACGTTCGATATCGAACACGGCTCCTCTGAAGATTTTCTCCGATTCCAGCAATCGTCGCGGCAAATTAGGCATCCTTTCTCAGCCGCGCTATTCAATCATGCGCTCATTCAAGCGTGCAATAGGTAACGCGCTGGCGCCCAACTGGGCATCCGTCGAGTGTTGTGATAACTTGCCTTCCTTTACCGAAAGATTTCAATTTACCTCTGACTTTTTCCGGCCATGACTTATGAAACTGATGATCGAGACCCTAAACGACTCACTGCCGCGCTGGGGTTGGTCGTGCGGCGCTACTGCTCGCAAATCCGCCGGCATCCGGCCATAGCGATCCCGGCGCTGTTATTGCCCGGCATTGGCAACATCTTCATTTTTTACGCGCCGCCGCTGATCATCGCCAGGGTGCTCGGCGAATTCGCAGGCGACGCAAGGCCGAGCCTGCGCGAGCTAACGCCGTATGTGCTGGCTTTCGCCGGAGTCTGGCTTGCGGGCGAAGCGATTTGGCGAGTTGTCGGCTTTCTTCTCGCCCGCGCTGAAGTACGCGGACTGGAGGATCTGTACATTGAAGCGATGGATGAACTGCTGGCGAAAGACCTGTCGTTCTTCCAGGACAACTATGTCGGTTCGCTGACCAAGCGCGCATTGGGATACGCGCGCCGTTTTGAAGACGTGTTCGACGTCATGTCTTTTCAGGTGATAGCGAATCTTCTGCCGTTGGGATTCGTCGCGTTCGTGCTGTGGAAGCACTCGCCCTGGCTGATTCTTACGCTCGTTGGGATGCTGGCCGCTACGTTCATCATCATTTGGCCGCGCATTCGCCGCCGTCGAAAGCTGGTTGACATCCGCGAGGCCGCTTCGACCAGGCTTGCCGGGCACGTGGCGGATTCGATCTCCAACGCCGAAGCGGTGCGCGCGTTTGCGAGAGAGCCGGAAGAGGCGCGGATTCACGCGCTAAACGTAGAGGACTACGGTTCCAAGGCTCTGCGTTCCTGGGATTACCAGAATCTCCGCGTTGACACGATCACGGCGCCGATGTACGTGCTGACCAACGCGCTCGGCCTTGTCATCGCGCTGGCGACCGGCGCCGGCTTGCAGACCGTGTTCATCACGTTCAGTTACTACGCCAGCATTACGCGCGTGATGTGGGAATTCAATCGGATTTACCGCAATCTCGAAGGCGCGTTGACGGAGGCCGCTCAATTCACCGAACTGCTGCTCGATCCGCCCGCTGTGGTTGACGCGGATGAAACCAGGCCGTTCGCTCCGGCGCATTACGGAATCGAGATGAAGAAGGTCTGTTTTCGGTACGCGCCGTCTCAACCGTTGCTGTTCGAAGATTTCTCGCTGGAGATTCCGCACGGCGCGAAAGTGGGACTGGTCGGCTATTCGGGCGGAGGCAAGACGACGATCACCCGGCTGCTGCTGCGTTTCGTAGACATCGAAAGCGGCATCATTCTCCTGGGTGGACAGCGCATTGACGAGATTCCGCAGGCGGCGTTGCGGCGCGCGGTTGCGTATGTGCCGCAGGACCCTTCGATGTTCCATCGCTCGATTGCCGATAACATTCGGATCGGACGTCCTGAAGCGACTGATGACGAAGTTCGCCGGGCCGCCAAACTGGCGCACGCTGCGGAATTCATTGAAGCGCTTCCGCTGGGTTACGAGACGCTGGTCGGCGAGCGGGGCGTGAAGCTTTCAGGAGGACAGCGCCAACGCGTCGCGATTGCCCGCGCGATCCTCAAGGACGCGCCGGTGCTGATCCTCGATGAAGCGACCAGCTCGCTCGACTCCGAAAGCGAAACCCTCATTCAGGACGCTCTTTGGACATTGATGGCCACTCGCACAGCGATTGTTATCGCGCACCGCCTCTCGACAGTGAAGCGGATGGATCAACTGGTCGTGCTCGATCGCGGCAGAATCGTCGAGAAGGGATCACATGACGCGCTGCTGGCCCGGGGCGGCATCTATGCGTCGCTCTGGTCTCATCAATCCGGCGGTTTCCTCGCCAGCGAAGAAGCCGCGCGTTTTGAAGCTGCGACGTGATCATTACAGCGGCCCCTGCTTGCTCAAAATGATCGTCTCGCGGAAGGTCGCATACGTCGCGCGCCCGTTCAGTTTCGCCGGGCTGAAGTGGTACTGCCTGAAGGCTTCGATGGCTTTCGGGTTGAGCGCCGTGTCGGGCGTGTCGAGCACTTTCACATTTGTCACGCGTCCTTCGGGCGTGACGATGCCTTCGAGCGTGATCGAGCCTTTGACCGAAGCTCCCGGCGGAAATTTCACCGGCGCGCGGTTGAGCACCGACGGCATCACGAAAATATCGCTCTCGGTGAGTTCGAGTCTCGACCCGAACTGGTCGGTCGGGCGCGAGATGTCCGAAGGCTTGTTTTGCAGGCTGCGCGCCGTAGTCACGCTCGGAGTGATGGTCACCAGCAACGCGCGCGTCTCCGGCGCTTTTTCAACGCCGTCCGGCCCCTGAAATTCGCGCACTCCGAATTCGCCGCGTTCGCCGCGCAACATCACGGTTTCGTAACTGCCGACAGTCACGCTCTTCGATTCGAGCAGAATCTTGTCGGCGTATTTCGCGGTGAAATCAAAGCTCACATCGGTTTTAGTGATGACGCGGGGCGTGAGGGTGAAAGTGAACTGGCGGTCATTCATCGGCTGCGAATCGGTGAAGGCTTCTCCCTCTTTCAAACCGATGGATCGGACGTAGCGGAATTTGACATCTTCGGCGCCGAAACTGCGCGTGATCACCTCAATCTCTTCCTCAGGCGTCGAAGCGGTCTGATTGAGTTTGCTGACCAGCGGAAACTTTTTCGACTTGATGTCGTCGAACTGATAAATGGCTACTGTGACGCCGACGCCGTAATCGTTTTTTTTCAAAAGCTGCGCTTGAACGCCGCCTGACAAAACAATCGCGAAAGCGAGCGCCGGAAGCGCGCGGCGAATCAAACTCTCAACCAATTCCTTCTTCATCTTCATTCGACTCCTTCTCTTCCAGCATCAACTGGTAGGCTTCGCGCTTCGACAATCCTCTCGAACGAGCCGCCTGCTTGATCGCGTCGTTGCGGCTCAAACCTTCGTCGCGCATCAATCGTTCGACCTGCTGGCTGATCGAAGCGTCTTCAACAGGCGTTAAATTATCATCGCGGTTTCCGGCGATGACAAGCGTCATCTCGCCGCGCGGTTCGTTGGAGCCGAAGTGCGCGATGATGTCGGAGACCGCGCCGCGAATGAACTGCTCGTGCAATTTGGTCAATTCGCGCGCAACCGCCGTCTGGCGGTCTCCCAAAATTTCCCGGACATCAATCAGCGCCTCTCGAATCCGATGCGGCGTTTCGTAAACAACCAGCGTCGCGCGCTCCAATTTCAATTCTTCAAGCCGCGCGCGCCGCGCCTGTTTTTTGCTCGGCAAAAACCCCGCGAACAAAAACGAATCGGTCGGCAAGCCCGATGCGACAAGTCCCGCGATCATCGCCGTCGCGCCGGGCACGGGCGTAACCGTCACACCGCGTTCAATCGCCGCAGTAACGATTCGATAAGCCGGATCGGAAATCCCCGGCGTGCCCGCGTCCGTGACCATTGCGATTGATTCGCCGCGCGCCAAACGTTCAGCCAACTCTTCCGCGCGCTGCTGTTCGTTGTGTTCGTGGTAACTGATGGTTGGTTTGCTGATTCCGAAATGATCGAGCAGTCGCCGCGTATGCCGTGTATCCTCACAGGCGATCAAATCAACCTCTTTCAACACGCGCAACGCGCGCAGCGTGATGTCTTCGAGATTGCCGATCGGAGTGGAAACTAAAAAAAGAGGCATTTCGTTGAAAGGTCACGGCAGGGCGATGAATCCCGCTTTCCGAGCGGCTTCCGCCAGACGCTGATCAAAACAGATGAACGGTCTGCGTCGAGGATTATGATCACACCAAACCATTGCGGCGGCCAGTTGCAACGCGTCGGCGGCGCGCAGGTCGTAACGATTGAGCATCTCTTTTGCCGTCTTGCGCGCATCCTCTTCCGGCGCGACATCCCACCATGTTGACTCCATCTGCTCCAACCGTTTAACAGCCCACTCGAATTCACCTTGACTGATTTCACGTTGCCGCAACAATCGCGACAAAGCGCTGTAAGCTTCGACAGATGCGCTCCACCAAACGATCATTCGATCATATCGCCGGGCCAGGCGCCGCGCCTGCAAGCTGGCCGATTGATGACAACAGAGCGGGACGACAGCGCTCGTATCCCAAAATGCCGCTTCAACCTTCATCACGATCAGCTATTACGGCCGCAACTATCTTCTTCAATGGAATCTTCGGGCCGTCTTCTTCCCAGAACGAATCAGGCAACGTGTCTCGCTGAGGGCGGCGAATCTTGCCCGCAACCACGAGCGATTCCATCCGCGCTTCCTCATCGTCAGCCGATTGCAAGGGAACGAGTTTGGCAATCGGCTTGTTGCGATTGTGAATGATCAACTCTTCGCCCTCACTCACTTCGTTCAGGTACTTGTCAAGATTGTTCTTTAACTCAGAAATTTTGACACTGCGCATAAACTACCTCATAAACGCCCATTCGCAGTTTACACTACTTCTGCACGCCGTCGCTCAGATCGGTGTCTTTCCACAGCCAGATGCCGCCGCGCATTCCCAGCGTGTTGGGGACGATTTCGACATCCGGGCCGAGGTTGATCAAGACGTTCGCGGCGTTGCCTCCGCCGATGTAAAGCTTGTCGAAGTTAGTCAGCGTGCGGAAGACTTCAACGGCCTTCGCCAGCCGCTTGTTCCAGACGCGTTTGCCGACTTTTTTAAGCGCGGGATTACCGAGTTGTTCTTCATAAGTCTGCCCTTTGCGGAACGGGATGTGCGCCAGTTCGATGTGGGGAGCCAGCCGTCCGTCTTCAAACAGCGCCGAACCGACGCCAGTGCCGAGCGTGATCACCAGTTCGACGCCTTCGCCTTTGATCGCGCCCAGTCCCTGCATATCGGCGTCGTTGATCACGATTGTGGGCTTGCCGGTTTGCTCGGCTATCGCGCGCTGCAAATCGAAACGTTTCCATTCATCGGCGTCGAGGTTTGCGCTGGACAGCGTTTTGCCTTTACGCACAGGCCCTGGAAAACCGACCGACACACGATCGAACGCCGGAAGCTGCGCCGTCAATTCCTTCAGCTTCTGCAAGAGCAGCGCGGGAGGACAGGGCTTCGGCGTGTCAACGCGCACGCGTTCAGTAATCATTTCGCCATTCTCATCGAGCAACGAGGCTTTCAATCCCGAACCTCCGATGTCGAACGCCAGTGTTTTCAGCCCTGCGGCTGATTTCTTCCTTGAAGCGCTTTTCTTAACTTTCTTTTTCGCTGCCGCCATTATCTCTCCTGAAATGTATGAGGTTTGTTGTACAACCGGCTTTGTGATTAAATCGCCCGCGCCGGAATATAACTTAAATCGCCAAAGATTGAGAAGGAGGCTCGACAATGCAATTATTCAGAAAGCTCTTTCTGGCCGCTCTGGTATTCGGCCTTCTCACACAATCGGTTTCAGTGCAGCAGAAGCCGCCCGCCGAATCGCAGCGGAAACAGCAACCGGCAAATCAAGCCTCCGCGCCCGCGAAATCCCTCGAACGCGCGTTCACCACACAGCAGTTCGGGCAGTTGGTCGAGAAGTTCTCCGAACCCAATGGCTATTTCGATTCCGACAATTTGATCTCGAACGAAACGTCGTACCTGCACGTGATGGGCAAGATGCGCCAGATGAAGGTCAGCGGCGGCGCTTACATCGGCGTCGGGCCTGACCAGAGCTTCTCTTACATCGCTCAGATTCGGCCCAGCATCGTCTTCATCACCGACATCCGGCGCGACAATCTGCTCCAGCATCTCTTCTTCAAATCGCTCTTCGCTCTCTCGCGCAACCGGCTGGAATACCTCTGCCTGCTTTTTGGCAGGCCCGTGCCATCAGACCTGAAATCGTGGGACGCGCGCAGCGTTCAGGAGATTGTCGCTTATCTGGACAAGACGCCGTCGAAGCGCGAACTGTTTGAAAAATCGAAAGCGGATGTTCAGACAAAAGTAAAAGGCTTTGGCGTGAAGCTCGATCCGGCGGAGCTTGAAACCATCAGCCGCATCCACACCGCGTTTTTCGACGCCGGCCCCGATCTGAAATTCACCAGCCGCAACCGCCCGCCGCGCTGGTACTATCCCAGCTACCGCGACCTGCTGCTGGAAAAAGACCTGACGGGCAAACAGTGCAATTACCTGGTGAGCGAAGACGATTTTCGTTTCCTGCAATCGCTCGAAGAGCGCAACCTGATCATTCCCGTCGTGGCCAATCTGGCCGGCGATCATGCGTTGAAGAGCATCGCGCAGTTCCTGAACGAAAGAGGCGAGCGCGTTTCGGCCCTCTACACCTCAAACGTGGAGTTCTACCTGATGCGCGGTTTCAGGGATGACGAGTTCGATAAATTCGCCGAGAACGTCAGCCGCCTGCCGCGCGATGAACGCAGCGTCATCATCCGCAGCTATTTCAACGGCACGTGGGGATACGAACACCCGCAATCGGTCAGCGGATATTACAGCACGCAGCTTCTGCAAACGATGGATAGCTTCGTCAGGGAACACGCGAGCGGCGGTTATAAATCTTATCAGGATCTGGTCGGTAAACACGTCATCGAATTGCGCTGAGGCGCCGCTGCTTCAGCGTTTCGGCCACTTGGCAAGCGGCGGCTTCTGGCTTAGAGTGCGGGGCATGTCCGTGAAATCCAGAATCTACATCGCGGCTGGTTTCGCCTGCGTGGCGTTGGGGCTGATAGGCATTCCGATGCCGCTGCTGCCGACGACGCCGTTTCTGCTGCTTGCGACGTTCTTCTTCGCGCGCGGCAGCGAGCGGTGGTACAACTGGCTGATGACGCATCCGACCTTGAGTCCTTACATCCTGGCCTTCCGCGACAAGCGCGGGCTGACGCGGGCGCAAAAATGGCGCATCGCCGCGCTGGTCAGCTTGACGCTGGTCATAACCGGAGCGTTCGCGCCGCTCTATGGCAAGGCGCTGGCCGCGTTCATCTGGGTGACGAGTTTGCTTTTCCTTTATTTCACGCCGACGGCTGAGACGAACTGAAGTGAACGCCTCTTTCGTTGAGCGAACGATTCACTTGCCCTCTCCCTTTTTCCGCTCCTGAGTCTGTGTCTCGACAATCTTCTGAAAGTCTTTCTCGCCGCCGGCCAGATACGCGCGATAACCCGCCGGGTCAATAAACGGATTCGGTTCCGCTCGTTGCTCCAGCCGCTTCATCTTTTCTTTCATTGAAAAGAACTCCGCGTGCGGGCCAAGAAAAACATCGCACGGAAGCGATTTCAAAATCTGAAAAGTGCGGCGGTAATCATCAACAATGTTTGGATACTTATCGTTGTCCACCAGATTGTAACCGGGCGTCGAAATGCTGCTGGCGAAAACCACGTTGTATTGCTTGCCACCGTCTTTCAGCTTCATCGTCCACGTCGTGCTGCCTTTGGTGTGGCCGGGCGTCAATCGCGCGGTCAGCGTGACTTCGCCGAGTTTGACCTGATCGCCGTCACGCAACGTGAGGTCGGTTTTGACTGGTTTGTAGGCGTACTGATCGTTCCATTGAAAATCGCCTTTGCCGCCACGCGCCAGCAATTCGGCGTCCGCCTCGGTCGCTATCAGCTTCGCGCCGGTCATTTCTTTCAGTTCAGCCAGTCCGCCCGCGTGGTCGTAGTGCGCGTGGCTGTTGAGCAGGATTTTGATGTCGCTCAATTTGAAGCCGAGCCGCGCGACGTTCTTTTTGATCTGCGGCACGGTCTCCGGCAACCCGCTGTCGAGCAGGATGTGGCCTTTCGACGTGGTGATCAGAAACGAAGTGACGCCCGAAGCGCCGACGTACCAGACGTTATTGATAATGCGATAAGGTTTGACCGGTTGATTCCACGAACGCGCGGTCGCGTCCGATTGCGGGCTGGCCGTCACGTGGAAAAACGAGAGCAGCGTGAGCGAAAAAACTAAGACGATATTCCGCATGTATGACTTTCTCCGAAAAAGGGCATGGAGTTCAAACTTTAGTTTGTAGCATCCATTTTCGAGCGGCCCAAAGCGGCAAACTAAAGTTTGAACTCCATGCCCTTTTTCATTGTTTCAGGGCGTCGTCACGAACGGCATGAACGACTCCCGTGAAAAGTGATGATTCCAACTTTGATCGCGTGAATTGATCGCGAAAGCTTGCGCGGCAAAGATAAAGGCTGTAAATGTTCCTGGCAAGTTCGCAGTCTAAATCGTTTCCAGGAGAATGATAGATGAACAAGACGCTTCACCGCCGATGCGTTTACGGCGTTCTGGCGCTCGGCTTCGCTTTGATGGCCTTGCTGGCGGCGCAAAAGCTTCACGCGCAAAAACCGGCGAGAGACGTTCGGTTCAAAAAAATCACGCTCGACCGCGAATTTCGCTCGGAAGGCGTCGCGGTCGCCGATGTCAACCGCGACGGCAAAACGGACGTGATCGCGGGCAATCTGTGGTACGAAGCGCCGAACTGGACGCCGCATGAAATTCAGCCCGTCAAACAGTTCGACGCGGCGAAAGCGTATAGCAACAGCTTCATCAACTTCGCCGCCGACATCAACCGCGACGGATGGCCCGATCAAATCCGCATTGACATGCCAGGCACGCATCGCGTGGTCTGGCATGAAAACCCGAAAGGCAAGCCGGTTCACTGGCCCGAACACACTCTGTTTCGCAACGCCTGCAACGAAAGCCCGGCGTTCGCCACGCTGTCCGGCGCGGGCAAAAATCCCGTGCTGATCTTCGCGTTCGACGATTCGCAGATGGCCTGGTACGAACCGGACAAAGATTCAAACGCGGAGTTCATCGCGCGCACGATCAGCGAAAAGCTTGCGAAGGAACAGGCGAAGGACGGCGGTGTCTTTCGCTACTCGCACGGCCTCGGCGTGGGCGACATCAACGGCGACGGGCGCAACGACGTGATCGTCAGAACCGGTTACTGGGAAGCTCCCGCCGACCCGCGACAACCGAACTGGAAATTCGTTCCTGCCAACCTGGGCGATGAATGCGCGCAGATGCATGTTTACGACGTGAACGGCGATGGGCGCAACGACGTGATCAGCAGCGCCGCGCACAAGATCGGCGTCTGGTGGCGCGAACAGCAGCCGGATGGAAAGTTCGTCACGCATACGATTGACAGCAGCTTCTCGCAATCGCATTCGCTGGAACTGGCGGACATCAACGGCGACGGGTTGAAAGACATCGTCACCGGCAAACGTTTCTGGGCGCACGGGCCGGCTGGCGACATCAATCCCAACGACCCGGCGGTAGTCGTCTGGTTCGAGCTTCAACGCAAAGGCCGCGAGGTGAAATGGATCAAGCACGAGGTTGATAACGACTCGGGCGTGGGCACGCAATTCGTCGTCGCCGACATCAGCCGCGACCGCCTGCCGGACATCGTGACTTCAAACAAAAAGGGTGTTCACGTTTTCATTCAGCAGAGATAACCTGTGAGCGCGCGAGGGCGTGTGCGATCACAGGAAAAGCCATTTTATGCAACTCGCCAGGAAGAAAATCTACGACGTGTGCGTCATCGGCTCCGGCGCGGCTGGCGGCTTCATGGTCAAAGAGTTGACCGCCGCTGGCGCTGACACGATCCTGATCGAAGCCGGAAGCAAAGGCCGGCTGGAAGACCTCTACATTCACGATTGGCCCTACGATCTGCCGAAGCGCGGCTTCGGGCTTTTCAAACAGGCTTCGCTTTACGGCGACAACATCAGAAACGCGATTGAATATCGCGGCGACCGCATCAGCGTTGACCGCATTCGCACACTCGGCGGGCGCACGTTTCACTGGAACGCGGTGACCTTGCGTTTTTCGGCTGACGATTTCCGCGAACGCTCGCTCAACGGCATCGAGGAAGACTGGCCGCTCAGTTACGAAGAACTCGCGCCGTTTTATAGCCACGCCGAACGCGAGATGCATGTCTTCGGCACGCGCGAAAACCTGCCGCAACTGCCCGACGGCGACTTCGTGGCCGAATCGCCGCGCCTGCGCTGCTCTGAAACCATCGCGCAAAAGAAGCTGGCGAAGTCGGGGATCAAGCTGATTCCCGTTCGCAAAGCGGTTTTGCTGAAAAGCCGGAAAGGGCGCGGAGCCTGTCATTACTGCGGTCATTGCATGGACGTGTGCGACGTGCGCGCGGTCTGGTCGAGCGATGTCACGGTGATTCCCGAAGCGATGGCCACCGGCAAGCTGACGCTGCGATTGAATTCGCCAGCGCGAAAAATTTTAGTGGACAAAGACGGCCTCGTTTCCGGCGTTGCGGTTGTTGATCGCGCGACGGGCAAGGAGGAAGAGATTCACGCGCGCATCGTCGTCGTTTGCTGCGCCGCAATCGAATCTCCGCGCCTGCTGCTCAATTCCGTTTGCGAGAAATACCCGAACGGCCTGGCCAACGAGCGCGATCTGGTCGGGCGATATCTGAGCGGCCACATCAATACAAGCGCTACCGGTTACCTGAAAGAGTTGATCGGCAAGGAGACATTCGCCGGCGACGGCGCGACCGATCATGCCTACATCCCGCGCTTCAACCACACGCGCGGCAGGAGAGATTACATCGGCGGCTGGGGAATGCAGATGAATTACGTTTCGTATCAATGGCCGCACCACGCGAAATCGGTCGCGGGATTCGGATCGAGCTACAAACGCCGCGTGCGCGATCTGCAACCGGCGATGTTCCAAATCGGCGGATGGGGCAAGGTCGAACACCGCGCCGGCAACCGCGTCACTGTTGATCCGAACAAGGTTGATAAGCTCGGCATCCCGATCCCTATTGTTCAATTCAACTGGGGCGAGAACGACCTGAAGCTTTACAAGGATATGCGCGAAAGCGTGATGGAAGTTCTGGACGCGTGCGGCGCCGAGATGGTGATCAACCGCGACGAAAGGCCGGGCGGTTTCGCCAGCCACGAAGTCGGGACCTGCCGGATGGGCAAAGACCCGAAGTCTTCGGTCTTGAATTCCTACTGCCAGTCGCACGAAATCAAAAACCTGTTCGTCGTTGACGGCAGTTGCTTCACCACGTTTTCAGAGAAGAATCCGACGCTGACCATCGC
>JAJVID010000163.1:21418-47757 GCA_022072205.1 Acidobacteriota bacterium | reverse complement strand
TCAGGAACTCGGCGGCTTCCTGGTAATTGTATTTCGTCGTGTAAAGTTCGCCGCCGCCCAATTGAGCCTCGATGCATTCTTCATCAGCGGCGATGGCTTCGAGGTAAACGTCGTTGGCGTCCTTGTATCTTTCCAGATGCGTCAGCGCGCGCGCCACCAGCGTCAGCGCCTCAGCCGTGTCAACGTCTTCCTCTTCGTAATATTTGACGAACGACTCGAAAATCTCCCGCGCGGCTTCTTCCTTACCTGTGAGATTCAGGATTTCAGCGCGGCGCAGATCGGCGCGCAGCCGGATCAGTTCTTTAGCGGCGTCTTCCTCGGATTGCTCATCAGATTTTTGCTCGGACTGTTGAGCGGGCTTTCGGACAAGCTGGGCGGCCTTTTCAAATTCGGAGATCGCTTCGGCGTAACGCCCCGTGATGGCGTAAACCTCGCCGAGCGTCAATCGCGATTGCGCTTCGTTTTCGCGCGCGCCGAGAAACTTCTTCGCGTTCGTTTCGGCTTCGGCATACTGCCCGGTTTCCAGATAAGCTTGCAGCAAGCCCTTTTGAGCCTTCCCGTCTTTCGGATTGGCCTGAAGCAGTTTGGTGAACGAGAGGATGGCCGATTGATACTTGCCGTGTTTGAGTTCGTCTTCGGGCGATTCGCTTTGAGTGTCTTGCGCCGAGGCGCAGGAGAAGGAGGTCGTGAGCGTGATAAGGCAAGCCGCGAATAACGCGAAGAACACGAAATTCAAACGGCGGCAGGTAAACTTACTGAAAAAGTCGGAAAACAGCATTTTCGGTTTCTCCCTCAAACTCACTTCATCGTGATCTTCTCTGCCCCTACTTCTTTTTGGCCTTGATGCCCTGGCCGACTTTGGCAAGCTCGACCAGCAGCTTTTCCAGCGCCGCGTCGTACTCATCCTCGTTCATCTGCGCTTTGCGAAGCTTGAGTTGTTCGATTTCACCCTCAAGACGCAGCCGCTCGGAAAACAGTTTCGCAAGTTCGGCGTCGCCGCCGGATTGTTGCAGCGGCAGGGAATCGAAATAGGTCGTTTTGGCCAGCGCGCCGTCGCCCTCTTCTTCTTTCGCGTGCCCTACGCCATCGCCATTGTCTTCGAGCAGAGAGTGTTCGGTCGCCAGAAGTTTTTTCTGTTCGTAAAAGCCGCCGGTCAACTTGCTGGCGTAATTGAACGCTTCGAGCGCCGAGACGCGGCTGTTTTTGTCGGTGTCGGCTTCGGGGTTGCTCAATGCGGCGATGAAGTATTCGGCGAAGCGCGTGGCGTTCTGCTCCTGTCCGCTGCGTGTGGCGGTGATGACCACACGGCCAGCGCCGGAGAGAGGTTTGATGAATTCGCCGCTGGCGCTGGCCATGTTCACGATGACAACCTTGCGCGAAGGCAGAGCATTGATCAATTGCGCGTAATCGGCGGCGCTCAGGTCAGGCCCGATCAGATTGAATTTGGCGATTTTGCCGTCGAAGCTGCCGTGACCGATGAAGAAGATGAAGACCTGATTGTCGGGCTTGACTGCGTTGCGCAATTTGACGAACGCGTCGCGCACCGTTTCGGCGGCGCATCGTTGCTCGTTCTCGGCTGGTTTTTCGGCGAGCGTGATGACTTGTTCTTCTGCGAATCCCAGCCGCCCGATCATCGCCGCGCGCAACTCGGAAGTCCATTTGGCGAATTGAGCCGAGTAAGATTCTTCGCCGCCGATGCCGCTGATGATGACCGCGAACTTGCTCGGATCGGGTGGCAGGCGCGGCGTCGGAGTTGGCGCGGCCTTTTGGGGGTCCTGTTTGGCGGCGACCGGCTTGTTGGGCGCGACGGGAACGTCCTGCGCGCAAGCGGCGCCGGCGGTCAGCGTCAGCAGAATAGTTGTTGTGACAAGATGGCGAATCACGATGGAACGAACACCTCGAATAAAATTAAGCCGCCGTCCGAAGCGCCTCTTCAGCAGCCCGGGACAATTCAACATGGGCGAAGCAATCTTGCGGGTAAAGATAGTCTTCTCCTGACTCGTCAATCACTCGAATGTAATCATCTTTAGCCGCTTCCTCATCAGGAAGCGTCTGATAGACCTTCCGTAGTTCCAGGTCATCGCAACCCTCATTCCTGATGCAGACGACGAACTGTGTTGTCTTTCCTTCTTTTTTCATACGCCGCTACGCCAGCCCTTTTCGCTTCCTCAAAAACCATTCAGCCCCTGCCAATCCGATGAGCAGCATGAAATTGATCGGCATGTCCCACAGGTCTTTGCTGACCCGCTCGGAATTTTTGCCTTCGAGCAGGGTGATTTCGTCCAGCAGATCGCTGGCCTTGCCGAGCGGGAAATACTTTCCGCCCGTTTCAGCAGAAGCGCGTTTGAGCAGCTCGACGTTCTGCGCGGCGTCGTGGAATTCGCGCGTGCGGTCGGTGATCAGGAAAGTTGATTGCGCCGAGCCGAGCGTCGTCCCGCCACGCCGCGCGGTCATCTCGACTTTGTACAGCCCGTTTTCGTCGGGCGTGAATTCGTTGCGGTAGTCGGCGCCGGAGCCGTTCTGCTGCTCGCCGAAATTGATTTTGAGCGGAACTTCGACGCTCGCGCCGGAGGGCTTCGTGATTCGTGCGACGATTTGCGCGTCGGTGACGGCGTTGAATTTTTTGTCGTTGACCTCGCCGCGCAAGATCACCGCGTCGCCTTTCGTGTAAACGTCGCGTTCAGCCGCGACCTCGTACTGATTTGGCGTGGCGCTGACCAGATAGCGCAGCAATTGCCGCCAGAAAGTTTCGTGCGCGTTGTTCTGCGAAGGCATCTCCATCCGCCATCGCCAGGTATCGTTAGCGGTCAGGGCCATCGTGCGCCCGCGTCCGTAACGTTCTTCGGCCAGCAGAGGCGCCGTGCGGCTGCGGTCAGTAGTGTTGTTGGCTTCGAGAATGATCGTCGCGCCGGGTTTGGCGGCGGTCATCATCTCCGGAATTGAAATCGGCGGCAGTTCTTCCCACGCCTTCGCGCTCAGGTTACGGTCTTCGTTCAATCGCGTGACTGCGTGCGTGCGCCCGCGCGAAGTGAGCGCGGCTTTGAAATTCGACACGACCTGGGTCTCGAACTCCTCGACCTGATCGTTGAGAACGAGCGGCGACAGATCGGCGACCGGCGTGTTGGCGTATTTGCCGGCGTCGAACGAACGCGAGCCGCCCAGCATCAACACGCCTCCGCCGCGCCTGGCTGCGAACTGCTCGATGTTTTTCAGTTGATCGTAAGAGAAGAAGTTGGCTTCGACGCTGCCGATGATCACGCCCTGATAAGTGAACAACTCCTCGTCGCTGACGGGAAAGCCGCCCGTCAATTCGCCACCTGATTCAACGCCCTGCCGGTAGAACTTTCCGTCGGCGGAACGAAGCGCGGAAACCAGAACCAGATTCTTTTCGTTCTTCGCCAGCGCCTTGCGTATGAAGGCGTATTCCCAGCGCGGCTCCCCTTCGATGTAAAGAATCTTCGGATGGTCGTTCGTGACTTCGATCAATACATCCTGCGCGTTGTTTTCGACGGTCATTTCGCCATCGAGCGGTTTGACCTCGAACGTGTAACGATGCGCGCCGGGTGATGACGGCGTGAATTCAATCGTCAGCGTCTCGGCCTCGCCGCCTTTCACGTCCAGCGTTTGAGTCTTCAGCGCGCGCCCGTCTTCGCTGATCGCCACGATGACTTTGGTTGCGCCGTAACCGTCCAGGCGAACCAGCGCGTCGGCGATGACCGCCGATCCGGCGAGCACGCGGCGCGGCGTCGCCACGCGCGACATCTCGGCGTCTTTGAACCGCGTGGGATTGCCGACTCCGATGGTGAAGACGGGAATGTTCTTCGCGCGCAACTCTCTCAGTTCCGCGCCCAGGTCGCGCGAAGTGTTCGCCCCGCCGTCGCTGATCAGAACGACGGCGGAAAGGGCCGATGCGCTCTGATCTTTAACCGCTTCGCGTAAAGCGTTGACGACATCCGTCGTCGCGCCTTCAGCCTTCAATTCGTTTGCGTCTTTGATCTTCGTCGCGTTGGCCGAAAAGCCGTACATTCCGACTTTGAACTTTTCATCCAGGCCGCGCGCGAATTGATTGTTTGCCGAGAGAAGCTCCTTCGCCGCGTCAATGCGGCTCCGACCGTTTTCATCGCTGATCTGCATGCTGCGCGAATCGTCAACGATCACTGCGACCGAAGTGCTCTTGGGAATGATTGAGGGGACGACGACCACCGGGCGCATCAACAAGATGAGCAACAACGCCAGCAGTGAAGCGCGCAACGCGACCAGGCCGAATTTGGATTTCGAGTTAATGCGGTAGCCGGGGCGAATGTAGAGGAAGTAGACGAGCAGCGCGAGCGCGAGCGCGGCCACCGCAACCCACAGCCAGGAAGGGCGATTGGCGAATCCGAGCTGCCCTTTGGCAAACGTTGACCATTTGTGTTTGAAGAAAAACTGAATGAGTTGATCCATTCGCCGTCACTCCGCTACTGAATTGAGTCGAGTCGTCCGCCATCGCTTCACTTATGTATTGATCATAAGCCCGTTTTTTATGCGCTTGCTCTTCGGGGCAGCAAGGTGTGTGTGTGAGGAACGCAATTATAACCACGCCTTGCGCCAGCGTAAAACCGTTTGCGTTTCGAGCCTGCGAAATGGTGGAATGCGCGAAGTTGAACAAAAATGTTTGCAAAAGATTTTGAAGGAGAACCACGCGATGAGAGCAAACGAAGCCGTTCTGACGCTCCCCTGGCAGACGTTGCGTTTTCGCCTCCTGGGGGTTCTTCCGCTCCTCTTCTTCGTTGCGCGGGCAATCGAATACGCCGTAATCGCCAAAACGCCTGAGCAGATTTTGTGGAGCTGCCACGTCTCGAACCTGTTGCTCGCCTTCGGGATGTTTCTGGCCAATCCGTTCCTGATCCGTGTCGCAGTCTTCTGGCTGATTCTGGGCGTGCCGCCCTGGATCATTGATATGGTGAGCAGCCATCTGATCACGCCGGTTTCGATCTTCTCGCACCTTGGCGGATTCATCGTGGCGATTGTGGCGATTCGGCAGGTGGGAGCGAAACTCTGGAGTTGGATTCCGTCGCTGATCTACTTCGTGATTCTCCAGCAGATCACGCGGCTGGTGACCGCGCCGACAGATTACACCAACGTCAACGTGGCGCATTTCGCCTACAACCACTGGGTTCTGTTTTCGAGTTATTGGAAGTACTGGGTAGTGAATACCGCGCTGGCCGCTGCGACGCTGTTCATCATCGAGCTTGTGTTGCTGTGGCTGTTTCCCGATCAGGACAAATCAACATCGGCTTCGTGAAATCGCATCGAGTGAATCAATCCGATCAACTCGTTCGGAACAAGCCGAACGCCGTTGTTTTGAACCTCCGCCAGTGATACCCACCTGGCCGTGAAGAAGCCCGCGCCGTCTTCGCGGCCGATCAGCGTCTCCCGCTCGTAGAGCGACTTGTCGGTGAATCGGGCGTCGTAAACGAAAACGACTTCGTGTCCCGGCCGCCCTTCGAGCGTGAAGACGTTTTCGATCACGCCGAGCAACCGCGCGTCTTCGATCTCGGCGCCCAATTCTTCTTTTATCTCGCGCGCGAGCGCGTCGCGGCTGTGTTCGCCGAACTCGACGCCTCCTCCCAATGGACGATAGAACTGCATCTGCTTGACGCTGTCGAAACCCTCTGCGGCCAGAATGTGGTCGCCGTTGCGGAACAGGCAAATGGCGATGGGACGAATACGGTTCTGTTTCATCTTGGAGCCTCGTTGCGGTTGAAGTTGGCGGAAAACAAAAACGGCGCGATTCTATCTGCGCCGTTGGAATAGGTAAATGGCTTCCAGGCCGGATCATTTGATGTTCACGGTCACCGTGTTCGACGTCTTACCCTCAACTGTCAAAACAACATTCACCGAGCCACGTCCGATCAGTTCGCGCGAGAGCGGAATGTTGACTTGATCCAGCCCGATAAAGCCGCCCTGCGCCCCAACGAACAATGGCGTTCCCGTGACGCCGCCGACGTTGTAGCCGGTCGCCGGCAGCGAACTGCGGAACCGGACGCCTGTGCAGAACAGAACCAGAAAAACCTGATCGGTCGCCGGCCCAAGATCAATCGGGACGGGGACGAATTGATTCTGCGACGAATTGAAAGCGGCGACAGGCTCGAAAGTCTGGACGCCGTTCCTGAATCGCAACGCCGCAGCCGCCGCGACTCCCTGCCCGTTTGCGTTCATCGTGAACACGCCGGGCGCGACGGACTCGACCAGCATTGATCCGGTTGAAACCGCGCCGTCGCCGCTGGTGATCGTGACGGACGTGTTCCCGATCAAAATCCCCGGAGCGATTTGGTAATTGACCTGAGTCGGCGAGACGAAAAAGAGCGGCGCCAGGCGTTCGTTGCCGGAACTGTCGCGCAATCTGACCTGAGTCCCGCCGAGCGAAGTCGGCAGCGGATTGCTCGTGGCCGCAGCCGGAGCGACGGCCAGCGAATTGCCGAATGCGCTGACGATTGATTCGGCGGCGACGTTATTTGTGAATCTGGCGGCGCTGACTGTGGTTACAGGCGGACTGCCCGATCCGGCGACGAGTTCAATCGCGCCGGTCACAATCGTCCGCTTCGAGCCGTTGCTGACGATGATGTTGCGCAATCCGGTCGGCGCGCCGGGACTGATGTTGATGTCGGCCATCACGGCGGGCAATCCGCTGTTGGTGGTTCTGAAATGCGTTCGCAGAATCGTGACGCCGGGGCCGCTGACGGCGAGCGGCGTTCCCGATTGCGGCAGGCCCGGCCCGGCCACGCCGATGGTCAGGTTGTTCTGGCCTTGAGCGGCCATCGTCGCGACGTTGAGAAAAGCGCCGTTGGCGGCGTCGTAAACTATCCAGGCGTCGAACGGCGATGCGCCGCGCGTGACCGTGATGTCGAGCGCCGTCGTCGCGCCCGCCCCGGCCGATACCTGGAAATCGCCTGAAGTTTGAAAGTCCACGGTGACGTTGCTGAAAAAAGATTGCAGGTCGAAGCGGCTGAAGAAGGCTCCGTTCACTGTATCGAGTGGCTCGGCGTAGACGGTGTAATTGCCCGGCGGCAATCCCTGAACCGAATAGCCGCCGTCGGGTTGCGAAAGCGCGCCAGTGATCACGTTTCCATTGCCGTCTACGACTGCGACATGAGCGCCGAAGATCGCGGCGCCGGTATTGTCCGCCACGCGCCCGCGAATCGTCCCTGTTGATGAATCGAATCCCGGCGCCGGGTAAACGACCGAGACGGCGATCTGATCGTCGGGTTCCAGCGTGCGGCCTCTGATCCGGCCGACACCGGTGCGCGGGAACATCGTCGCGCCGCCGATGGGCGTGTGATTGAGTCCGATGATGTGGCCGATTTCGTGAGTCGTGATTTCAGCGATGTCGGCGGCGTTGTTTCGCCCGTCAACGGCCCACTGAAATTGATTGCCGTTGAAGGTCAGCGACGCGTCAATGATCTCACCTGTGCGCGGCCCGCTGGCGAAGCTCGTCAGACGCGAGATGGCCAGCGCTCCCGCAACGTTCAACCCGTCCGGCGTGGTGGTCGAATTTTCAAGCCAGAAAAGTTGCAGCTTATTGTCGTTGCCGGTCGTGGTCGAAGTCGTGTCGGGGCCGCGCGAAAACGCAAGCGCGCTGGTCGGCACATCCTCCCATGCCTGGAACGACGCGGCGATGGCTTGCGCGACCTGCGAGAAAGGCAGATTGTCGCTGCCCGCCGGGTTGAGGTTGTAAACGATCCGCCCATTGACGACTTCATTTGTCATCGGGGCAGTCAGATTCCACGAGATCGTAGTCCCGTTCGAACTGCTCAACGGACTGCGCACGTAAGATTCCGTTTTGTGACCGGCGAAAGAAAAGATAACGATCAGCAGGATGAATCGAGCCAGGTATTTCATGGTTCACCTAACGCGCGCGATGCGATTGCGAAGTTCGTCCACCGTCAGACGAGTTGATTTCAGGTTTACGGGACGCAGACTCTTCCCGCGACCGGCGCCGTCAACCAGAGTGATGCCGGAAAAGTCTCGGATGACCTCGCTGCGCTCAACGCGCATCTTGCCCTGCTTCAATCCGACCACGATGAAATCATCCCGCTTGCCGCGAATGGTGAAGAGCGCCACCGATTCGCCCGCCGCGAATTCGGGACGGCCCGCGTAATCCATCCTGATCCCGTCTTTCTCGCCGCCTGGCTGAGTGACAGTGACAATCTGATCGCGGCGAGTCGAACCTTTGAACGTCTCGCCAATGCGGACGCGAATCGCCGTGTAGATGCTCGTGCGCTCGGCGTTCCAGTAAACGCTGGTCGAAACTACCTGCCCGTGAAAGATGTCCGACGAGAGCCGGGTCAGGTCTTCGATGTCGAGATATTGCATGATCGTCGCGTTCGCCGTCGTGATCAGTCCAGTCGTGAGGGCCGCAATCAACAGCAGGCGCGCCGAACGTTTCAGGGCGCTCAGGAAAAGCATAGACAACTCCTTCAGGTTTGTTCGCAGGGCAAGAGTGAGGAAAGAGGTTGGGGCAATTAATGAACGATCTTAGATCGTGAAGGCGAGAGGGAACTTACCTGATCGAATTTGATCAGTCAACGACGAGTCTATTTCAGGTAATGGAATGCTCGCGCGACCACCAGCCCTCTGGCCAGCGCGGGCATAAGCTGGTCGGGTGGAATCCATCCGTGCCGGGTAGCTTCTGACGTGGCGTCTTCGACTTTCATCTTCATCGCCAGCTCCCAGCTTAACCCCTCGTGGCTACCCATCTCGAGCAGGATGTTGTGCTGTTCGCGCGTCTGTTCGATCTTGCCCTGCTTTCGCAACATCTCGGCGTAGGCGGCGCGGGTGTAGAGTGAGCGCGGATATGAAACCAGGCATTCATTCAATATCTGTTCCGCGCGCGGCAGATCGCCGGATTGCTCGTAAGCGAAGGCGAGCAGAACATAAGCGAACGGGCGGCTAAAACCATGCCTGACCGCGATCTCGGCCTGCCGCGCCGCCTTGTCAGGCTGTTTCATCTGGAACAACAAAAGCGCGTAACCGAGTCGCGCTCCCACGTTTTCCGAGTCGAGTTCGATCACTCGCTCATATCTGCGCTGCAAGGCTTCGTTGCCGGACTGGTTGTTAGGGTAGAACTGAAAATCCACTGGCAATTCGGACGCGGTTGCGCCGCCTTGCAATCGCTGGCTCGCAAAGACGTTGTAAGACCGCGCGACGAACATCACGCTGGCGACCAGCGCAATCGCAATGATCGCCATAGCCGCCGGACGCGGAAAAGAGATCGTAGTCTTCCGGTCGGCCTCATCTTGATTCTTTCGCGCGAACGCGAAGCCGATGCTCAGCACGCAGGGGAGAATGAAGGCCTGCGGCGTGTTGCGGATTGATAATCCGCTGGTGAATGAACTGATACCAAATGCGATCAACCCCATCAACGCGCCGAGCGCCCAGTAGTTCATGGCATCGGTTGATTGGCGCATTCGCCGCCACAGCGCGCGCGCAACTTGCGCCCAGAACGCCAGGAACAACAACACTCCGACGATTCCCAACTCAACGAAGGTTTCCAGATATTCATTGTGGACAATCGGACTGCGAATCTCGTCGTAATCGTCAGGGCCGGACATCCGTGCGATCTTTGAATAGCGCGGGTTCGAGACAAACAGTTTGCGATAGCTGCCGTACAAACTTGGATAACCAGCGACGCCAACACCTATCAGCGCGTTGCTCTTTCCCATCTCCCAGGCCGTGATCCAACTGCGCAGGCGGGTCGTCAATCCTCCTTCGTCCGATTGAAGCTGCGTCGCGCCCTGGATGCGGTAAACGATGTCCGCTCGATAACGCACGCTGACCGCTCCGATGGCCAGCGCAAGCAGCGCAACGGCGATCCCGATTCTGGCCATGCTTTGAGCCTTGATCAGTTTGAACATCAGCGCCATCCCAGTGACGATCAGAATAACGATTGCGGCGATAATCGCGCCGCGCCGCAATCCCATCAGCAAACCGATCGCGCTCAATCCTGCAATCACAAACGACAGCGCTGCAAGCCACTTCCTTTCAGTTGTCAGGTAAGTGATAAGCTGAAACGGCAGGATCGTGACAAGCAGTTCAGCCGAGATGCCGTGATTGAAAAATATCCCGCGCATTTCACCGAAGGCCAGCCGTTCGTAAACGATGGAGACCGAGAGCAAAGCCGCGACAACTGAGAGCGCGTAAAAAAGCCATTCGGCTGAACGCTCACGAATGGAAAATATCCCGGCGGTAAAAAAGATCGCGAATCCCAGCCAGATGCAGACGATGCGAACGCCGCTGTAGAGCGTCGGCGCCCAGCCGAGCGAAATGGCCTGCCAGAGAATGAATGCCGCCAGCGCGGCGAGCATGAACAAATCCTCGCGGCTGAGTTCAAGCTTGCCCTGCTGCGCGCGAACTATCCGCGCAAGACCGAATCCCGCGAAGATCGCAGATGCGATGGCAAAGACGACTTCCTGTGTCGCAAGCCCCTCGTAACCGAGCGGCGGAGGAATGAAGTTATTCGGAACGAGCGCCAGGAAGGGTAAAGCCAGAACAAGGATTTCAAACAGGCTGACGCCGGTCTTTTTATTACGCGGGTTTGGTTTCGATTTCATAACTGAGGTGAGGGATCAGGCGCCAGGGCCTGGAATGAACGGGTGGGCGCCGCCTTCGATTCGGCTATTTGCCGCCTCCGGCTTCATCCTCTTGCCGATTTTTCCTGTTTTGCCGGTTTCTCCCGCTGATTTTCCGATTTAGTGTCGGCGGGTTTGGACTCTTCCGATTTTGATGGACGGCGTTTGCGTGTGAAGGTCGCTGATTTGACCGGGACGATGTCCAGCGCTCCGTCGCAGGATTCGGCGTTCGTCTTCTTCTTCGCCGCCGGTTTTCCTGCGGGTTGTGATTGGTTTTGCGCCATCGCGTTCTGACATAAGACGAGCAGAAGCAAGCCGGCAAAGGTTGCGAGTAAGGCGCTTCGTAGCTTCTGAATCAACATGGTTTCACCTGTATCTTTGAAATTCATCCGGGGAATTCGTCGGGCGCGAATACGGATTGAAACGAGGGGATTGTACATCTCAAAAACATTTTTGAAAAACGCCGCTCTTGCGAATTGTGTGATTATCGAGCGCTCAAGCTTCGACTGAAATTAAAAAGAATCTTTCACGGATAGGTTCTTGAATTGACCTGATCGCTTACCTATAATGCGCCTCCGCTTTAGCAGAGAAATATAAACATCATCAGAGTTGAGTCACTCAGTTCAGTTTACCCGAATCAGCAAATGACTCCGGATTTGCGCAAACTCCAATCAACGATCTGTGAATTTTGCAGCGGCACGGGATGGGAACCGGTGGAAGGGAGAGGCGTACGCCCTTGCCGATGCCGAGCCGTGGACCGCCGCGACCAGATACTGTCAGCCGCTCAGATTCCCAAACGCTACGAAAACTGCACGTTCGAGAACTACAAGCCGAAGGCGGCTGCCGATGAAGCGGGCATATCGCAAAGAATCGCGCTTCACGGCTCCAAAGATATTGTTGACCGGTATCCGAATGTTGAAGTCGGATTGTTGTTCCTCGGCGCTTGCGGTGTCGGCAAGACACATCTGGCGACTGCGATCATCAACGCGCTGGCGCTTCACAAAGGCATCTCATGCCTCTTCTATGATTTCCGCGATCTGCTCAAGGAGATTCAGGACAGCTACAACCCGGTTTCGCAGGCGACAGAACTGAAGGTTCTGGAGCCTGTCTACGACGCCGAGGTTCTGGTGCTGGACGAACTCGGCGCGTCGAAGCCGACCGATTGGGTGCGCGACACGATGACGCAGATCATCAACACCCGCTACAACGACCGCAAGCTTACCATCTTTACTTCAAATTACCTGGACGAGCCGCAGCAGCCAAACGAAGAATCGCTGACCGACCGGGTCGGCGTCCGATTGCGTTCGCGCCTGCACGAGATGTGCAGGGTCGTTCTGATCAAGGGCGACGATTACCGGCTCAAACTCAACCAGAGCCGCGGCCGCAGGTCATAAATCTTCCCTCTCTTGGATAAAGGTCTTGTCAGAGAAAAGTACTTGTCAAATCACCGATGCCCGAATATGATCCCCACGATATGAGTTCAATCCACCCACTACGGTCCAGAGACTCAGAGATTGAATCCGAGGCGCCTTCGCTGCATGGGCGGGCGATGGATAATCTCCGCTTCATCCGCGAGACGATGGAGCGGGCTTCGTCTTTCACCGCGGTGCCGGGTTGGGGTGGGGTAGCCATCGGCGTGACGGCTTTGATTGCGGCTTTGATCGCTTCGCGCGTCCGGGACGAGCACGAATGGATGTGGGTCTGGGCCTGGGAATTGCCGCTGGCGTTGTTGATTGGCGGCTGGACGATGAAGCGCAAGGCCGGCGTCGCGCAATTGAAACTGCTCTCGGCGCCGGGGCGCAAATTCACGCTCAGTTTAACGCCGCCGCTGGTGGCCGGCGCGTTGTTATCGGTGGCGCTGGCGCGGGCCGGCGCTTACGACGCGTTGCCGGGGACGTGGATGCTGCTTTACGGCGCGGGGGTCGTGACCGGCGGGGCGTTCTCGGTCAGAGTCGTGCCGGTGATGGGGCTGTGTTTTATGGGATTCGGAGCGCTGGCGCTGTTCATTCCCATTGAGTGGGGGAATTTTCTGATGGCGGCCGGGTTCGGCGGTTTACACGTCGTATTCGGAACCATCATCGCAAGGAGGCACGGTGGCTAAACAGACAGCAAGATCCATAATGCAAGAGGGAACGCAACAGGGAGCGCAACATAGCAAGATGCGTGAAGCCAAGCGAAGCTCAGCGCGGTCGGCGCAGGCCTTGCGCGCCGCTGAAAAAGCGCCTGAACTCGATGGGCTGATTCACGAACGGATGCGGCTGGGCATCGTCAGCGCGCTTGCGGCGAATGAATCACTCACCTTCAGCGAACTGAAAGAACTGCTCAAGACCACCGACGGCAATGTCAGCGTCCACGCGCGCAAACTTGAAGACGCCGATTACATCTCGTGCGCCAAATCCTTCGAGGGGCGAATGCCGAAGACGGAATACCGGCTGACTGACAAGGGCCGCCGCGCGCTGGAAAAATACCTGAACCATATGGAGGCTCTGATCCGCGCCGCCCGCGACCGTTGAAGCCGACGCTTTTCCGCTTTCGCATTCCAATCCGCGTAATTCAGAGGTCACACAGGAGAAACTATGTACCAGATGGCACGTATCGAAGAGGTCGGTCAATCCGCGATCAGAACGCATCACAGCGTGATCCGATTGCAGACCAGCGAGTGTTTACAGTTCATAGACATCACGGACGATGTGGACGAGATCGTCGCCCGCGCGGGCGTCAGACATGGCTGGGTCAATGTGCAGACTCAACACACCACCACCGCGATCATCGTCAACGAAAACGAACCGCTGCTGCACGAGGATTTGAAGCGGCTGCTCGAAAGCCTGGCGCCGCGTTCCGGCGAATATGAGCACAATGATTTCAGCCGCCGCGTTGACATCCCGCCCGATGAACCCGCCAACGGCCATTCGCATTGCAAAGCCCTTTTCCTGCCCATGTCGGTTTGCGTGAACGTCGCTGACGGTTTGCTCCAACTCGGACGCTGGCAGAGGATTTTTCTGGTGGAGCTTGATGACGCGCGTGAACGCGGCGTGTCAGTGATGGTGATGGGATAGGCGGTATTGCCCGAAGCGTAAATGGAATAACGGAGAAGGAAGAATTCAGAGAATGCCATTGCCGATTGCTCACGGTTTGATGGGCGCGAGCGTGGTCGCGGCCTTTCAGTCTCACGGCTCGCTCAAACGTGATTGGAAGTTTTTGCTGCTCGGAGCTTTTCTGGGCATTCTGCCTGATTTCGATTTCGCGCTCAGTTGGCTCAGAGTCGGTGGCAAAACGTGGCACCACCATTTCACTCACTCCATTCTCTTCGCCTTCCTGGCCGGCCTGATCGCCGCAGCGGTAATCAATCGTTTCAGCTTCAGGAATGTGATGGCGTATTCCCTGGCCACACTTTCGCACACGGTGATGGATTTCCTGTTCACGGAATCGAGGGGCGTCGAATTGCTCTGGCCAGTTTCCGGCAAGCTTTTCAAGTTCGGGCTTCAACCGCCGTTTCCTTACGATTGGCGTCCGCATCCTCTCAGCGCCAAAATCACAGACATTCTCGAATTGTGTTTGTTTGAACTGGTGGTGTTCACGGCAATTCTGCTGATGATTCTCTGGATCAAAGGCCGGGCGCATCGGATGCGGCGTGATCAACAAAAGTTCTGAACCTCAGTTTTCCCGCCAACCCTGCCGCATCGAAAGCTTGCAACCCAGCCATCGCGCTCATTGTTAAATCAGACGCAATCATCATCGCAAAAGACAGCGTAAAAAAATCGCGCAAGCTGTTAATCCTTTCGGGAGAGCGCCGTTTGACGGGGTGGGGCTACTCCTATGAAACACCTTTACTCGTTTTATGCCGATGCCGCCAGTATCGCGCTTCAATCCATCTTCGCGCACAAGCTGCGCACGTTTCTCACTCTGATCGGGATCATCATCGGCGTCGCGTCGGTGGTGATCGTCGGCGCCTCGATCAGCGGCTTCAACAGCTACGTGCTGACCGCCGTTTCGAAGATGCTGGGCGTCAATCATTTTATGATCGCGCGTTTCGCCCATCAGGGGCGGCGAACCCAGGAGCAATGGGAGCGGGCGCAGCGGCGCAACAAGCGGCTTTACATTGAGGATTACGAATGGCTGCGCGACCGCTGCAAATCCTGCGCGGAAGTCGGCGCGCAGGCCAACAATTCCCTCAACCTCAAACGCAACGGCCACGAAACATTCTTCACCCGCATTCAGGGAGTGACGGCCAATATGGCGATCATCGAAGACAAGAATATCGCCGAAGGCCGTTTCATCGCGCCGCACGAAGTCGAACACGCCGCAATGGTCTGCGTGATCGGGGCTGAAGTGAAAGAGAAGCTCTTTGAAGGCCGCGACCCGATTGGCCAGACGCTCAAGATCAGAGATGCGCCGATGACCGTCATCGGCGTCGAAGAAAAGCGCGGCACGTTCATGGGGCAGTCTATGGACAATCATCTCTACATCCCGCTGCTGACTTTCGGGCATCTGTTCGGACGCCGTCAGAGTTTGGAATTGCACGGAAAGGCCGGGGCCATTGAAACGCTCCCGGCGACAATCGAAGAAGCGCGGGTGGTGATGCGCAATCGCCACAAGCTGGTTGGGGAAGAGGAAGACACTTTCGGGCTGGTCAACACCGGCGATCTGACGGGTGAGATCAACCAGTTCACCGGCACGATCGCGCTCGTGGTCACTCCGATCACGCTGCTGTCGTTGCTCGTCGGCGGCATCGTGGTCATGAACATCATGCTGGTCAGCGTGACTGAGCGGACTTTCGAGATCGGGCTTCGCAAAGCTGTCGGCGCCAGGAGCAAACAGATACTCGTTCAGTTCCTGATCGAATCCTCGCTGCTCGCGGCGGTGGGCGGGGCGCTTGGATTGCTGCTTGCGTCCGGGCTTTCGTGGATCGTGCGAGTGGCGACGCCAATACCGATGACGATCACGATCGGTTACGTCCTGCTGTCACTGGCCGTGTCGGGCGGGATCGGATTGATCGCGGGAATCTATCCGGCGTTCAAGGCTTCGCGCCTCGATCCGATCGTGGCTTTAAACAAGAGTTGAAGCGCGGCGGTAGCCCGACCGTAAGGGAGGGCGCGGATATCACATCCGCGCCCTCCCTTACGGTCGGGCTACCGCCACCTGCTTTTTCAAGCTATATGAAACTTCGATCTATCATTCCAACCGAAACCATCGCGATGGCGTTAAACATGGTTCGCGCCAACAAGCTCCGCAGCTTCCTGACCGTGCTCGGCATAGTCATCGGCGTGACGGTCGTGATCGCCGTCGCTTCGATCCTGACCGGCCTGCGCGGGCGCATCGTCGCGATGGTCGAAGAATACGGCACCAACAACATTTACGCCTTCCACCTTTCGACCGGCCCGCGAATGGGCGACCGCGACCGCAGCGAGTACATGCGCAAGCCGCTCAGGCCAGAAGACGCCGACGCGATCCGGCAGCAGGCGAACGCGGTTGAAGAAGTGGCGAGCGTGCTCTACCTCTGGCGGCTCGACCGCACGATCAAATATCGCGGGCAGAGTTACAAAGAGGGTTTTCTGCAAGGCGTTTCGGCAAGCTACGCTACGGTCACCAATGTCTCGTTGCAGCAGGGCCGTTTTATCTCGGAGGTTGACGACGAACATCGCCGCGACGTGATGGTCATCGGCGTCAACGTCGTCGAATCGCTCTTCCCGAACCGCGCCACCATCGTCGGCGAACAGGTCGAGTTGAACGGGCGCACGTTTGAAATCATTGGCGTGCTGGAGAAGCGCAAGAACTCGTTCTTCGGCGAGAACGAAGAAGACAACGCGATCTTCGTTCCGTTCCAGACGGGCCGCAAACTTTCGCCAATCAGCAAGGAACTCAACCTGAACATCAAGGCGAAGACCGGAATGTTGCGCGAAGGGTTGGATCAGGTCGAACAGATCCTTCGCCGGCAACGCGGAGTGAAATCCAGCGAGCCGAACAATTTCGATCTTTCGACGGCGGACAAGATCATCGAGCAGTTCGACGGCATCACGATGTATGTCGGGCTGTTCGCGATTGCGATCTCAGCGGTGGGCTTGCTGGTCGGCGGCATCGGCGTGATGAACATCATGCTGGTCAGCGTGACCGAACGCACGCGCGAGATCGGCGTCCGCAAAGCCATCGGCGCTCGCAAGCGCGACATCATCCGCCAATTCCTGTTTGAAGCCATGACGCTGACTTTTCTTGGCGGGATTCTGGGTGTGCTCGTGGCTGTCGTTGTCAGCTACGTGATTATGTTCTTCCTGCCTGATCTGCCCGCCTCGATCCCGCTTTGGGCCGTCGTGAGCGGGATGACTGTTTCGGTCTTCGTCGGGCTGGTCTTCGGCGTCTGGCCGGCGAAAAAGGCGGCGAGCCTCGATCCGATTGAGTGCCTGAGATACGAATAGTTCTGCTCACGCTCACAAGATTGTTGCCTTGTGAGCGTTTTTTGTGAATAATGACTTTATGTGATAAAGTTCTTTGTTAGATATACTACTTGGCATTATGTATTGAAGGCCGCTATCTCATCAAAAATCACGTAAGGAGCACACCAATGAAAGTCAAAATGATTTTGCCGGCGCTCACTGAAGCCAAAGGCCCATTCTGGCGTCCGATCAAATATTCTCTGTTCCCGCCGCTGGGACTGGCCACGCTCGCCGGATACCTTGATGAAAACGATGATGTCCGGTTGCAGGACGAGCACGTGGAAACACTCGATCTGGATGATGAGCCTGATCTGGTGGTCATTCAGGTTTACATCACTTCCGCAAAACGGTCTTACGAAATCGCCGATCATTACCGCCGCCGGGGCGCGCACGTTTGCCTCGGTGGCTTGCACGTTACGTCGTTGCCTGGCGAAGCGGCTCAACACGCGGACACCATCTTCATTGGGCCGGGCGAAGACACCTGGCCGGCCTTCCTTCGAGACTTTCGCGCAAGGCGGCCCGGCAAAATCTACCGCTCGCAAATCCGCACGCTCGACGGTCTGCCGAAGATTCGCCGCGATCTGATCAAGCGCCATCTTTATCTTGTGCCGAATTCAATCGTGGTGTCGCGCGGATGCCCGCACACCTGCGATTTCTGTTACAAGGAAGCGTTTTTCGAGGGGGGCAAATCTTTCTACACGCAGACTGTGGACGACGCGCTCCGGGAGATTGAACGACTGCCGGGGCGCCATCTCTACTTTCTCGACGACCATCTCTTCGGCAATCCCCGCTTCGCCTCGGCGTTGTTTGACGGAATGAAAGGCATGGGGCGGTTGTGGCAGGCGGCAGGCACTGTCAAATCCGTGCTCGCGCCTGACCTCCTGGAGAAAGCCGTCGAGTGCGGGTTGCGAAGCCTGTTCGTCGGTTTCGAGACGCTCAATCCCGCGAACCTGCGCGAGCAACACAAATATCAGAACCTGAACCGCGATTACACCGAAGCCATCAGGCGATTGCACGGCCTCGGCGTTATGGTCAACGGCAGTTTCGTATTCGGCATGGATGATGATGACGATTCGGTCTTCGGTCGCACGGTCGAATGGGCGATTGAGCAGGGGATCGAGACGGCTACTTTTCATATCCTCACGCCTTATCCCGGCACGGCCCTTTATCAGCGAATGGCCGCTCAGGGGCGAATGACCAGCGACGACTGGGATTCGTTCGACACTCGCCACGTCGTTTTCCGCCCGGCCAGAATGTCAGCGGAGAATTTGGAAGCAGGCTACTGGCGCGCCTACCGCGATTTCTATCGCTGGGGAGCGATCATCAAGGGCGCGTGGACGAAAGACGACTTGCTCGGACGGTTGCGCCACATTGGCTATGCGGGTGGCTGGAAGAAATTCGAGCCGTTGTGGGATTGGGTCATTCGCGCCAAGCGCGCGGGGAGTATGCTGCCGGCGCTGGAAACAATCCTGTCCGGCTTCGGCAAACATTCGGCAGAGAGAAAATCCGAAGCTGCCGAGTCTGGACGCGCATCGCTTCCGGCGTGCTCTCGGCAAGAAACTCAAACTTGATCGGCGCGAGGCGATTGGCGAAAGCTTTACTGCCGCGTTGGCATGCCTTACCATCTCGACTCCTTCAATTTCAAAGCAAACATAAGGAGCGATAAGTCATGCCCAAACCATTTCGTTCGCGCGGGGCGGTAGCAGTCGTCCTGCTGTTCGTGTGCGCCGCGATCTTAATTTACAGTCAGGCGTCAAACGCCAGCCAAACAAAGCAAGCCTCTCGATCGGAGCACGTCATCCTGATTTCGGTTGACGGGATGCCGCCGGATTATTACACCGCGCCGGAGAAGTTGGGGTTGCGCGCGCCGACTCTGACAATGATGAAACAGAGCGGCGCGCATGCTGAAGGCATGGAGGGCGTCTACCCGACAGTAACTTATCCGCAGCACACGACGATGGTGACTGGCGTGCGGCCCGCCGTGCACGGCATTGTTCAGAACCGCATCTTCGAAGCGCCGAACGCGCCGCAGACGCGCTACTGGTACTGGTTCGCCAACGCGCTGAAGTCGGAGACGCTATGGACGGCGGCGAAGAAGGCGGGCTTGACTACAGCCGCTGTCGGCTGGCCGGTGACGGTTGGCGCGGAGATTGATTACAACGCGCCCGAAATTTACGATCCGACCGAGAATCCGGCGACCTGGAACTGGACGGCAAAACATTCGACGCCGGGGTTGCTGGAAAAGGCGCTCGGCCCGGACTTGAAGAAGGGCAGCCCCGTGGATGAACGACTGACTTCGGTCAGCGAGTTCATCATCAAAAACTACAAGCCCAATCTGCTGCTGCTTCATCTGATCGAACTGGACGGCGCGCACCACCGCAATGGCCCGCGCACCAAACCTGCAATCGAAACCGCCGAACGTGAAGACGCCTACATCAATCGCATTGTCGAAGCGACGCGACAGGCGGGCATCTTCGAGAAGACCACGTTTTTCGTAGTCTCCGATCACGGTTTCGCCAGCATTGATAAACGCGTCTCGCCGAACGTGGCGCTGGCCAAAGAGGGCTTGATCACGCTCGACGCGGCGGGGAAGGCCACGGCGTGGAAAGCCGCAGCCTGGCCGGCGGGCGGTTCCTGCGCGATTATTTTGAAAGATGCGAATGACAAGCAAACCGAAGCGAAGGTCAACGCATTGTTTTCGAAATGGGCGAAGCAGAAAAACAGTCCGATCAAACAGATCATCACTCGCGCAGAGTTGCGCAAACTGGAAGCGATTCCGCAGGCGGCTCTGATGCTTGAAGCAGCGCCGGGTTATTCCTTCAACGAATCGCTGAAGGGGACGGAAGTGGGCGATTCGGGCGAGACGTACAAAGGCACGCACGGTTATTTGCCGACCGATCCTCGGATGCGCGCTTCGCTGATCATTTATGGCGCGGGCGCGCGCAGCGGCGCGAAACTGCCGCTGGCGCGGACGATTGATCTGGCTCCGTCCATCGCCTCTTTACTCAAACTGAAGCTTCCGAATGCGGAGGGGAAGCCGATGAGGGGACTGATCAACAGTGGCGCGGCGAGGTGAATCCTTTTAAACAGCTTTGATTGAATGAAGGCTCAGTAAACGCATCCGGGAGCCTGGCCCCAAACGGCCGCTGGAGGCCAGGCTCCCGGATGCGGCTACTGAGCCTTGCTGTTTTAATCAAATTTCCCTGGAACTTTCCGGGCGCTTCGCGTCCAACGAGTATAGAAGCGAGAATAGAGATTGGCTTTGACGAGTGTTCGGTCTTCGCGGCTTTTATCTGAATTATGGCGAAAACAGGCGCCCACAAGAGCGACGAAGAGCTTCTGCGGCTGATGATGGCCGGAGATGGCGACGCTTTTGAGGAGCTTTATGACCGGAGGCAGGGAGGCGTCTACCGGTTCGCGTTGCGCATGAGCGGTTCCGCTGAAATCGCCGAAGATGTGACGCAGGATGTTTTCATGGCCCTGATGCGCGACGGCCATCAGTTCGATCCGGCGCGAGGGAACGTCGCCGGGTATTTGTTCGGGATGGCTCGTCACCGGACGCTCAAACGATTGCGGCGCGAACGGACTTTCGTTTCGATAACTGAAGATGGCGAAGAGGGAGGGGAGACTTTTGATGAATTGTTGATCGCCAGCGCCGATCCGTTCGCCGATCTGACGCGGAACGAAATGGCTGATTTGGTGCGGCAGGCAGTGCTCGCCCTGCCGGAACATTACCGCGAGGTCGTGGCGCTGTGCAGTTTGGGCGAGATGAGCTATGAGCAGGCTGCAGAAGTGATCGGATGTCCGGTGGGCACTATCCGCTCGCGGTTGAACCGCGCGCGTGGAATGCTGGTCAGGAAATTGAGCGTGGTGAAAGAGACCGCTGACTCCGTGGCGTTCGCCCAGGGAGGAATAAGGTTATGACTTGCCGAGATTTTGAAAACATCGCCAGCGATCTGGCCGCCAAACGTTTGATGGAAGCCGGAACGCGCGAACGCGCGCTGCGTCACGCCGCCGAATGCGCCGCGTGCGCTGCGCGATTGAACGCGGAGCGGTCGCTGGGCGCGGGGTTGCGGGCATTGGCCGAACGTGATGAAAACGAGCAGGCTCCGGCTCATCTGAAACTGGCGTTGCGCGCGGCTTTCGATCAGCAGGCCAGGACTTCCACCGCTTCCGTTCTGACTTTTGCGCCGGCGCGCGCGCGCAACTGGCTGCGTTGGGGATTGGCCGCCGCCGCTCTGATTCTTTTCGCCGGCGCAGTCGCGTTTTTCTCGCGCGGCGTGACGCTCAACTCAAACAGCGTGTCGAGCGGAGGAGAGGTAAAGCCGGCGCCGACTCCGGCTGCGCCGGAACAAGCGCCGCCGCGCATCATCGTACCGGACAACCGGGAACGGAAAATCGAGAAATACGTCGCTGGCGATTCCAAGCCATCAACCAAACGCCGCGCGCCGCGCCGCGCTACGTCCGCCAACGATCTTGCAGGCAATATCGAAACTGTAACGGACTATATCCCACTGACCTATCTGGCGGACGCGACCGCTGTGGAGAGCGGGATAGTCGTTCGAGTAGAGTTGTCGCCTTCGGCGCTGGCCGCGATGGGATTGCCGGTCAACATTGAGCAAACTGATTCGCGGATCAAGGCCGACGTGGTTCTGGGCGACGATGGTGTGGCGCGCGCCGTTCGCTTTGTGAAGTAAGACCTGCGTAGTGATGAATTCATTCGTCACTACGTGGAGTGAAGGATTGAATATGAACGCCAGAAAACATTTGATCGAGGTCATTGTCATTATGTTCGCGCTGTTTGCGGTCATCAGCGCGCAGGATCGTCGGTCGAGAAAAGGCCCTCCCGATTTCGGTCCTCCGATGGGAGGCGAACCTGGCCGGGGCGGATACGGTCAACGGCCTGAACGCCCGTTCCCGCCTGATCCCGGCATGAACATTCTGGGGCCGGAGATGCGATTCGACGGCAAGGTCGTGAAGGGCGCGCCTTATTCGGCGACCGTCACTACCGAGAGTTCGCAAACGCTCTCAAACGGCACGCGGATCACTCGCAAGGCGGCGGCGGCAATTTATCGTGACAGCGAGGGGCGAACGCGGCGCGAGGTGACGCTGGACGGCATCGGGCCATTTGCGAACACGGGCGACCCAGCGCGTCTCGTCTTCATCAACGATCCGGTCGCCGGCGTCCATTACGTTCTCGATCAACGGGACCGAACTGCGCGCAAGATGATCGCTCCGCCCCGGAACGAACCGCCGCCGCAAAGGCCGTCTCGAACACAGGGCAAGACCGAATCGCTCGGCAAACAGATGATTGAAGGCGTTGAAGCCGAGGGCGTGCGCTCGGTCATCACGATTCCGGAAGGACAGATCGGCAATGACCGTCCGATTGATATTGTTTCGGAGCGATGGGATTCGGCGGCGTTGCAAACGGTCATTCTGAGCAAACACAACGACCCGCGATTCGGCGAAACGGTTTACCGGCTGACGAACATCAATCGCGCCGAGCCTGCGCGAACGCTGTTCGAAGTTCCCGCCGATTACAAGATCGAAGAGGGACGCTCTTTCGGAGGCTCTCCGATGCGGAGGATGAGGAGACCGCACGATGAATAATCAATGTCAATACAATAACCAGGATTCAACCACGGAGATCACGGGGCAGAACTGAACTGAAGAGGTCTTGTGACTTCTTTAACGTCAATGACTTTTTTTCAAGTCCCCGTGATCCACGTGGTTGGATTGCTGTTTAAAACTGGTTCTGACTTTCTGGAACTCTCCGCGCGCTTCGCGGGCATTGTGAATGTGACGGATGAGAGGGAGCGCGTTCCAATCAAGTGTCTGGCGATTGGCGCCCGCGCAGTCAATCAAATTCGCATTGCTGTTGAAGCGCGCTCCCTCTCATCACTATTTGCCCTCGGCCAAAATCGGTTTGACCGCAGCCGGATAGACGCCGCTTTCAGCCATCTCCTTTTGCAAGGATGACAATTCGCCGATCAGTTGATTCGCGTCCTGAATCGCTTTCTCCATCGCCACGCGGACTTCGGGAATCTGGCGGCTTTGCGTCTCGGTCGGACGCGAAGTCGAGGCCATGATGCCGCTCTTCAACCCGCTGATGCGGAAACGCAGCGCGCGGGTGAAGACCGAGAAATCGCCGGTCACCATCGGATCGGGCATCGCAACGCCGAACTGTTGGCCGACGGGCTGAAACTTTTTGGCGAACTCTTCGACTTTGGTTTTCAACGCGGCGGGGGCGTCTTTATTGTCCTTTACGGCCTGCCGCATCGCCGTCAGCCGCTGGTTCATCGCCGTGACGCTTTCGGAAGCTTCGCTGAAAGTCCTCTGCATTCGATGAAGTTCCATCGCGGCGTCGAACGCGGCGCGGCGGTCGGCATCGGCTATGGTGATTTCGCGGTCGCCCTGCACAGTGAAACTGTTCGTGGCGATTTCCTTGCCGTCAATTTTCAACGTGACCTGATACTGCCCCGGCATCACGAATGGCCCGTTCAAACCTCCGCCGCCGAAACCCCCGCCGCCGCCGGGGCCTTGCTGCTGAACGCGCGGCGCGGGCAAAGGCTCGACGCGCAAATCCCAGAGCACGGTGTTGACGCCAGCATTGTTCTTGTCTTTCACCGCGGCGCCCGAAAGCTCACGTACTGTCCTGCCCGAAGCGTCCTTCACCGTCAGCGACAAATTTTTCGCCGAAGCTTTCAGGAAGTAGTTGAACGACGCCCCGGCATCCGGGTTTTTGCCGAGAAACTGCATGTCGCCCTCGAAATCGCGGCTGCGATCACCCGCCGGATTCATCTGCGTCGCCGTGCGCACCTCGAACAGATGCGCGTCCTTTGATCGCGCGATGGTGAATTGCTGGAACGGCGTCAGGTCGTCCAGAATCCAGATGCTGCGTCCGTGCGTCGCAAGCAGCATAGCGTTGTCGCGCGGGTGCAGCGTGATCTCATAAACCGGCACGGTCGGCAGATTGGCCTTCACGCGCATCCACTGTTTGCCGCGATCGAACGTGACGTACAGCCCGCGTTCGGTTCCGAGATAGAGCACGTCAGGATTTTTCAGGTCTTCGGTGATCGTGCGCGCGACTTCACCTTTCGGCAGATCGCCAACGATTGATTGCCACGATTGGCCGAAATCGCGGCTGGCGTAAACGTAAGTCCCGAAGTCGTTCAACCGGTGCCCGTCGAACGTCGCGTAAACCGCGCCTTCGTCAAAGCGCGATGGAGCAAGGCGCGAGACGTAAGTGTTCTTCGGCAATCCCGGCAGCTTCGACGTGACGTTGGCCCAGCTTGCGCCGTCGTTGCGCGAGACGCTGACCACGCCGTCGTCCGAGCCTGCGTAATACAACCCGGCCTTCTTCGGCGATTCGGCGAACGTGACGAGATTGCCGTAAGAGCCGACGCCGTCGTTTTTGGCGATGGTGATCTCCTTGCCTTTGACGCCCATCAGTTCGAGCGTGTCGCGGTCTGTGTTGGTCGTCAGGTCGCCGCTGATCGCCTTCCACGAATGGCCGCGATCGGTTGATTTGAAGACGCGATTGGCCGCGACAAAAATCGTCGCCGGGTTGTGCGGCGAAATCTGCATCGGCGTGTCCCAGTTCCAGCGATACGGTTTTTCGCCTTCGGGCGGTTCGGGGCGAATCGTCTTGCGTTCGTTGGTCGCGCGGTCAATGCGGCTCATCCGTCCGTCCTGCGATTCGGCGTAAAGGATGTTCGGGTCGGTCGGGTCAAGCTGGGCTACAAACCCGTCGCCGCCGCTGATGACGAACCATTCGTCATTGCCGATGCCCGAGGACGAACGCACCGCGCTCGGCCCGCACCACGTGTTGTTGTCCTGCAATCCGCCGCAGACGGTGAACGGCGTCTTCATGTCGTAGCTGACGTGATAAAACTGACCGAGGTTCGTGTTGCGCAACCAGACGTAGGTCTTGCTCTTGTCATAAGAAATTCCCACGCCGCCATCGCCGCCGATCATCGTGTGATTCGAGTTGTTCGGATCAATCCACATCGCGTGGAAGTCAACGTGGATTTTGTTCGCGCCGTCATTGCGAAACGTTTTGCCGCCATCGTCCGAAACGTGAAGCTGCACGCCGAGCGCATAGATCCGCTGATCGTTGTTCGGGTCAATCCGAATCTGGCTGAAATACATCGGGCGCGGATTCGTGGCGGACATTTTTGTCCACGTCGCGCCTGCGTCTTCCGAACGATAGACGCCGCCCTCTTTCGGGTGTTCGACGCGCGCGTAAACGATGTTCGGATTGCGGCGATAAACATCCATTCCAACGCGGCCCATCGCGCCTTCGGGCAATCCTTTCGTCAGCTTCGTCCAGGTGCGCCCGGCGTCAGACGACTTCCAGATCGCGCTGCCAGCCCCGCCGCCATTCATCCCCCAGGTCGCGCGGAGCCGTTGATAAGTCGCGGCGTAGAGCGTCTTGTTGTTTGACGGATCCATCACCAATTCGGTCGCGCCGGTGAATTGATCGGTCGCCAGCGAGCGGGTCCACGTCAAACCTCCATCCATCGTTTTGTAAACGCCGCGCTCGCCGCCCGGCCCCCACAGGCTGCCGAGCGCCGCGACGTAAACGACATCGTGATCAACCGGGTCAACGATGATGCGCGCGATCTGTTTGGAATCGCCGAGGCCCATGTTCTTCCACGTCCTGCCGCCGTCGGTTGATTTGTAAACGCCTTCGCCCCAGGACGAACTCTGGCGATTGTTGTTTTCGCCCGTGCCCACCCAGACGAGGTTCGGGTCGCTCGGCGCAATCGCCACATCGCCAATTGACGAAGTCGCCTCGTTGTCGAAGACGGATTCAAACGTCGTCCCGTTGTTGACGGTCTTCAACAGCCCGCCGGTCGCGGTGGCCACGTAAAAGACAGCCGGATTGCTTTCGAGCACGGCGAAATCGTCAATGCGGCCAGCGGGCGTGGCCGGGCCGATTTCGCGAAACCGCAGTTTGTCGAACGGGGAAGAGGCTGATGAGTTGCCGTTCTGCGTGTGGCCTGCCGGGTTCCAGACCAGCAGCAGTAAGGCGAGCGCAGCCGGAAAAGACGCGCGAGCGAAGATACGTGTGGATGCCATAAGGCTTTCCTCCTCGATGGTGATGACCGAAAGTGGTTGTTGATCGAAATGCGTGGAAGGCGGCGAATCAGCGCCGCGAGCGGGAGCGAGCGTCCCAACATCAATCGGCTATTGATCAAGACTCGCTGCCGCTCGCGGCGCTGATTCGGATAACTGCGCCGCGAATTTTACCGACGGCAAAGACGAAGTGGAATAGCGGCGGGTTGCCGTTTTTTTT
>JAJVID010000163.1:9135-21318 GCA_022072205.1 Acidobacteriota bacterium | reverse complement strand
TGGTAAAACTCGGCGATGTTGTTCGGGTCAATGCCTGAGCCGAGCAGCGCAGGCAATCGGCAATGCGATTTGACCTCTTGCACGTCCGCCAGCTTCGGCGCGTCGCCGGTGACGCTGCCGGTGACGATCACCGCGTCGGCGCGCATGAATTCTGCGGCTTCGGCTGTGGCGCCGAGGCTGATGTCTGCGGTGATAGCGTGCGACGAATGCTTCTTCTTCACGTCAGTCCAGACCCGCACGCGGTCGGCTCCGATCATTTTTCGATAGCGCAGCAGTTCGGCGGCGGATGATTGGATCAATCCCTCGTCGGCTACGTGCGCGAACACGAAGCCTTCCGCGCGGATGAAATCCAGGTTGGCGGCGTGAGCCACAGCCATCGCTTCGATGTTGGCTCCGGCCAGAATTTGAATGCCGACGGGCAACCGGCTTTCGGTTTTGACCGCGTGGCCGATGACGGTCATCGCCGCGACGATCTCCGGGCCGACTGATCCGCGCAGATAGGGCACATCGTGCATGTTTTCGATGATGATGCCGTCAACGCCGCAGTCGCGGTAGATCGCCGCTTCGCGCGCAGCCTGAGCGGTGATTTCAGTCACGGTTTGACAGTTCGCTGGCGCGCCGGGCAATGCGCCGACATGGATCACGCCGATGATCGGTTTGGGATTTGGAAACAGGGAAGTCAACATAACTTATGGCCTCATTCCGCGCCGCTTCACTCCTAACTCCGCAGGCAATAGTTCATACGCCAACTCAACCCAATCGCACAGCAGCGGTCGAGTGTCGCGCGGATCAATGATCTCTTCGATGCCGAAGGCTTCAGCCGTGCGGAACGGCGAGCGCAGTTCGTTCAGCATCTCTTCAATCTCTTTTCGCCGCGCGTCCGGATCGGGCGACGATTCGATGTCGCGTCTGTAGGCCGCCTGCACGCCGCCTTCAATCGGCAGCGATCCCCAATCTCCCGACGGCCAGGCGTAACGCAAATTCAACGCTTGCGCATTGCCGTGCGCCGCGCCTGCCACTCCAAACACCCTGCGCAGGATGATCGAAACCCAGGGCACGGTCGCCTGGTAGACGGCGGCCATTGCTCGCGCGCCATAACGGGCCGTGCCAGCGCGTTCGGCTCGCGTGCCAATCAGGAAGCCGGGTTGGTCAACGAAGTTCACGACCGGCAGGTGGAACGTGTCGCAGAGGTCAGCGAAACGCGTCAGCTTCTCGCTGCCCTCCGCGTCGAGCGCGCCGCCGCCCTGCATCGGATCGCCAGCCAGCACGCCGACCGCGTAACCGTTCAATCGCGCAAGGCCCGTCACCAGCGGGCGCCCGTACAAGCCGCCGATCTCGAAAAACGAATCACGATCCAGAACCAGATTCAGAATTCGTCGAACGTCGTAAGCTCGGCGACGGTCGCGCGGGATGATCGAAATCAATTCCTCTTCGCGGCGGCGCGGATCGTCACGGCTTTCAACTCGCGGCGGCAAGCGCCAGACGTTCGACGGCAGGTAAGACAGAAAACGGCGAATTTGCGCGAAGGCTTCGTCTTCGGTTTCGACTTCGTTGTTCACCGCGCCGCTCAATCGCGCGTGGATGCTCGATCCGCCCAACTCTTCCTTCGTGACTTTTTCGCCGACGCCGCGTTCGACTACGGGCGGGCCTGCGACGAAGAGTTGACTGACTCCGCGAACCATCACCGAAAAATGCGAATGCACGACGCGCACCGCGCCGAGTCCCGCGCACGGGCCGAGGCACGCTGAGACGACTGGAATCTCCGAAAGTGAAGCGACGATGATGTCCCACGCCGGATTCGCGGGCACGTAAGTTCGCCCGGTCATCTCCAAAGTTTTCACGCTGCCGCCGCCGCCCGTGCCGTCAACCAGGCGGATGATCGGCAGCCGCAGCTCGCGGGCCATCCGCTCGGCGTAACTCATCTTGTGACCGATGGCCGCGTCTGCGGCGCCTCCGCGCACTGTGAAATCGTCGCCGCCGACAACGACGCGGCGACCGTCAATCCGGCCCGCGCCGAAGACGAAGTTTGACGGCGTGAACGACACCATCTCGCCGTCTTCGTAAACGCCACGGCCCGCCAATGCGCCGGTTTCGTGAAACGATCCGGGATCGAGCAGACGGTCAATACGTTCGCGCACGGTCAACCGCCCATTGGCGTGTTGGCGCGCGACATTGGCTTCGCCGCCCATCTGTTTCGCCAGCTCGACGCGGCGTTTTATCTCGTCAACTTCCGGTTGCCAGCTCAAGTGAATGCCTCCGAACGGTGAGATTAATCGGCGGCGCAAGACTGAATGCGAGTTGCATGAATGTCAAGATTCAACCCGGGAGCGTGGGCGATCTCGATGCTTGGAATGAATTCCAGGTAGTTTGAATCGGCAAGGCGGGCGCGAAATAAACCGAGTCATAAGACTCCGACGCGCGGCCTTGCCACTGACTAGCTTCTGGCTAGAAAGACACGGCAAGGTTAAGATGCGGTCAAGATTTCCCAGGTATCCAATCCAATCGAGTGAGGTAACAGGACATGAAGAAAAGATTGCTGCCTCCGGTCTACTTTGTGATCGCCGTCTACGCTCTGCTGGCCGTCATAGGCTTTTTCGAGTTGAGATGCATGGCCGGCGGCGGCGCATACCATTTCGATCCTTTCCTCAAACAGCTTCAAGGCGCCTGGAGCGGAGAGGGAACCGCATTTGGATCGAAGGCGACCGTTCAACAGAAGTGGGAATGGACGCTCGGCGACAAGTTTCTCAGGCTGAGTCTGAAATACGAGACGAAAGCGCAGGATGGTAAGACTCAAGTGTTCGAGGGACATGGTTATTACAAAGCCAAAGGCGACGGTAAATACGAAGGCCAGTGGTTCGATTCGCAAGGCAATCAATACCCGATTAACGCGACGCTTGAAGGTGGCGCGCTGATCGCGTTATGGGGAATTCCGGGCAGAGTCGAAGGCAAATCAACCTACCGTCTAGTTGAGGCTGGCAAACAGCTTGAAGCGATTGACGCGATCAAACAGAAAGATGGAGGGTGGAGGGAATTCAGCCGCTTCAATTTGCGGCGCGAGTGAGGAGCAGATCAATCGTGTGTGATGGTGGCCGGTTTTAATTTTCATTGCACTCTCATCGCGCGTTCGCTTCGTATTTCCCGTCGAGCGTCTACTTCCTGGAATTTCCGGTACGCAGAGAGGCGAACACAAGATGAAACACACAGCAGGATTCGCTTTTACACTGGCGCTCGCCGTTTTTCTGAGCGGGCAAGCCGTCTCACAAACTTCCTCCGATCAGCGCAAGCCGGGCGCCCTGAAGTTCGAGCCGTACACTTTTCAAGCTGGAGACCAGCAGGTCGAAGGCGAATTGGGCCGTCTGGTAGTCAAAGAGAATCGGAGCGCTCCGCAGTCGAGGTTGATCGAACTGGCCCTCGTGCGGCTCAAGAGCACGGCGGCGCAGCCTGGTTATCCGGTCGTTTATCTGGACGGCGGGCCGGGTTCGTCGGCTATCAACCTGGCGCGCATACCGATTTACTTCCGGGTCTTTCTCAAGCTGCGCGAGGTGGGCGATGTCATCCTCCTCGATCAGCGCGGCGTCGGACTTTCACGCCCGAACCTGACGCGCATTTCAATGGAGTCGCTGCCGGCCGATGTCTTCGTGAGCCGGGAGATTGCGATGCGCGCTTTAAAGGAGCGCGCGAAGGCCGCCGCCGATTACTTTAGTTCGCGAGGTGTTGAGCTTCAGGCTTACAACACCGCCGAGAGCGCCAACGACGTTGAGGATTTGCGACGCGCGCTGGGCGTCGAAAAAATCAACCTGCTCGGCTTCAGCTACGGCACGCATCTTGGATTGGCGGCGATTCGCCAACACGGCGCGCATCTGAATCGCGTGGCGCTGGTCGGAACCGAAGGCCCGAACCATACGCGCAAGCTGCCCGGCAGTTCGCAACGATCAATCGAACGGCTGTCGAAGCTGATCGCGCAAGACCCGACCGTCGGGTCCAAAGTTCCCGACTTCGCCGGGATGTTGAAACGGGTTTTAGATCGGCTGGAGCGAGAGCCGGTCGTTGTGACCATCACCGACCGCAAGAAGCGACAGCCGGTAGAGGTCAAAGTCGGCAAGTTCGGATTGCAATGGCTGATCGTGAGAGATTTGGGTGACACGAACGATCTGCCTAACTTCCCGGCGTTTCTGCGCACAATTGACCGGGGCGATTACTCGATGCTGGCGCGGCTGGTGGAGCGGCGGTTCAATGAATACAGCGCGGGAATCTCGATGATGACTCTGGTGATGGACGCCTCGTCGGGCGCGACGCGCGAACGCGACGCCCGGATCGCGCGCGAAGCCAAAACCGCGCTGCTCGGCAACGTGATGAACTTTCCGTTTCCGGAAATCGGCGAAGTTTTCGGCAATCCAGACCTGGGCGACGTGTTCCGCTCGCCAATTCACACAAACGTGCCGACGCTGTTTGTCAGCGGCACGCTCGACAACAACACGCCGCCGTATCAGGCCGACGAAGTGCGCCGGGCGTTCAAACAGAGCGCGCACATCGTAATCGCCAACGCCGGGCACGAAAGCATGCTCGACAAACCGCAAGTCCGGCAGGCCATCGTTGATTTCCTGCTCGGCAAAGACGTCAGCCGGGTGAAAATCGCGCTGCCGCTGTTGCAGTTCAATCCCATCCCTTAGCGCAACGGCTACGGGGCAATTGAGGAGTCGCAAATGAAACTCATCAGTCTGTTGGCCATCATCTCACTGTCGCTGTTCACTTCGGCTCAGGCTCCACAAGTGGCGGAAAAGAACGCGCCATCGAAGATCACGATAAACTCGAAAGACGAGCCGGGCGACCGTCTGATCGTTTCCGGTAAAGTCTTCGGGCCGGATGGTAAAACGCCGCTGGCCGGGGCTTCGGTCTACGTTTATCACACCGACGCGAAAGGCCTGTACACGCCCGGCCCCAACAACGACAACCGCAACCCGCGTCTGCGCGGCTATATGCGAACCGATGCGGAGGGGCGTTATGAATACGGCACGATCAAACCGGCGCCGTATCCGGGCAATCGTATCCCGGCGCACATCCATTACGTGGTCAACGCGCCGGGCTACCAGGAGAGAGTTTTTGAAATTTTGTTTGAAGGCGATCCATTGATAAGTGACCGCACTCGCTCCGACGCCGCCAGAGAAGGCAGCGCGTTCTCGATCCGCCCGCTCGCGCGTGATCAACAAGGCGTCTGGCGTTGCGCGCAGGACATCAAAATGCAGCGGTAATTTGCTTCCCCGATGAAACTGAGGTGAATCCCATGATGAACAGAAGATTGTTTGCGTACTGTCTGGCCGTAATCTGCTTATTGCTGCTCCCCGCCGCTTCCACGGCGCAGAAGGGAACTCTGTCGCCGGAAACGATCAGGAAGATCGAGACGGCGGTCGAGAGCGAGCGAAAGCGGCTGAACATTCCCGGCCTCTCGGTCGCCATCGCCGTTGGCAATCAGATCGTTTATTCCAATGGTTTCGGAATGGCCGATCTGGAGAACTCGATCCCGGCGAAGGCCACGACTGTTTACCGCACGGCTTCGATAGCCAAGCCGATGACGGCGGTGGCCGTGATGCGGTTGGCCGAACAGGGCAAACTCGACCTGGACGCGCCGATTCAAAAATACTGCCCGGCCTTTCCTGAAAAAAACTGGCCGGTGACGGCGCGTCAACTGCTCGGACATCTGAGCGGAGTGCGGCATTATAAAGCTCGCGGCGAATCGGCGGGCACTGAGCATTTCTTCAGCATCTCGGATTCACTGAAAATCTTCAGAGACGATCCGCTGCTGTTCGAGCCGGGGACGAAATACAGCTACACGACTTTCGGCTATAGCGTGCTCGGCTGCGCCATCGAAGGCGCTTCGGGGATGAGCTACGCAGAGTACATGCGCGAGAGCGTCTGGAAACCCGCCGGGATGGAGCAGACGGGCGTTGACGATCATTTCAGGCTCATCCCGAACCGCGCGCGAGGTTATATGAAGTTGAGCGCGAACGATCTCGCTCAATTGCCGCCGCATTTGAAGGCGCAGGTCAAAGCGGGGGACATCCTCAACGCTCAACTCCACGACACGAGCATGAAGATTCCGGGCGGCGGCATCGCCTCCACCGCCGTTGATCTGGCGAAGTTCGCCATCGCGGTGAACACCGACAAACTGGTCAAACCGGCCACGCGCGAACAGATGTGGATTGTGCAGAAAACGAAGGATGGCAAGGAAACCGGCTACGCTTTAGGCTGGAGCATCGGACAAACCGCCGAAGGAATGAAGCTGGTAATGCACAACGGGAATCAGGCCGGCGCGCGCAGCGAATTGAGCCTCCTGCCCGCGAAAGGCTCGGTGATAGCCATAATGGCCAACTTGTCCGACGTGCCGTTGAACGAAGTCCTGAGAGTCGTTGGGCAGGAAGTGATAGCCGCGATCAGGGAATAATCAAGCGGTCTGTCCAACAGCGATCAACAAGTCATCCTCTCCAACTGAAATTTGCAGCGAGGTGTTTTTCAGGTCGGGATCGGCCAGCAGGCGCTTGGCCAGAGGCGCGACGACCATCGCCTCGATGGTTCGCTGCAACGGCCTCGCGCCGTAACGTTGATCGAATCCGGCGGCGACCAACCGTTCGATCAACTCTTCAGACCAGACCAGGCGCAGGTTGTTTCGCTGTAAGCCTTCGCGCGCGGCGATCTCACTCAACTCTTTTGCGGTGATCTGCCGCATCATCTCTTTCGAGAGCGAATTGAATTGCACGACCGAGTCTATGCGGTTGAAGAATTCGGGGCGAAAGAAGTTCATCGCCTCGCGCGAATACGACGGCGCGTCTTTCGATTCAAACCCGATGCCTTCCAGCTTATCCGCGCCCAGATTCGAGGTCATGACGATCACGGCGCTGCGAAACGTGGTTACTCGGCCATAACGATCCGTCAATCGCCCTTCGTCGAAAACGCTCAACAGAACGTCGAAGACTTCCGGGTCGGCTTTTTCGATCTCGTCCAGCAACACTACGCAGAAAGGCTGCTGCCGGACTTTTTTGACGAACTCGCTCGGCTCGCCGTCCGCTCCGGTCAACAAACGCCGCGCCGCGCCCCAGCCCGCGTACTCGCTCAGATCGAGTCGAACCAGACGATCTTCGCTGCGAACTGCTGAATCTGTTTGCCCGCCGCTTCCGAAGAAATATCGCGCGATGGCGCGGGCCAATTCGGTCTTGCCGACGCCCGTCGGCCCGCAGAACAGAAACACGCCGAGCGGGCGATTCGGATCGTTCAACCCGGCTTTGAACGTCGTCACCAGGTGCGCCGCAGTCTCGCAGGCGCGCTCCTGCCCGATCACCTGTTTTTGAAAAGCGCCGAGCGCGGCGTCGTAATCGAGCGGAAATTCATCGCGCAAAAACATCTCAGGCAGACCGGTTTGTCGAACGAACTGCGCGATCACGTCGCTGGCCTCGATTGAATTTGATCGGCTCCGCGCGGCGCGATCAACAAGTTCGTTCAAGAACGCCACGGCTTTGCCGGGGAACGACTGGTAGGGTTGAAAGCGATTGAACAGTCTGTAAATCATCGCCGTCACGCCGTCGGCGATTTCGATCCTGTGATTTCGCGCGTGATTCGCGGCGACGCGGTTCAACGCATTGATCGCCTCCTGCCGGCTGAATGGTTCGAGCTTCACGATTTGAAACAAATCAACGAAGCCGGGCAGCAGTTTTCTGCAAGCGTCCAATTCGGCTGGCGTCGCTTCTCCGACCATCCGCAATTCGCCGCGTTGCAGATAAGGCATGAAAAACATCGCCAGGCTTTCCGCAACGCTGCCAGTGCCTGCGCGGATCAGGTCGAGGATGTTGTCGAGGCACAACACGCCGTTGATGTTTGAAAGCTCCTCGATCACGCGCTCGCAACGCTCCTGCCACTCGCCGAGATATTGCATCCCCGCGATCAATCGCGCGCCGGAAGTCAGCCAGTATTTGAACCGCGCGCTTTGCCCCGCGTCTTCGCTTTCGATCTCCTGCTCAGCCTGCCGTTCGATTTGCCGGACGGCTTCGATCAACGCCGATGTTTTCCCCGCGCCCGATTCGGCGACGACGATGACGTTGACTCTCTCCTGGCCGAGACGGCGAACGAGGTCGGCGACTTCGCGTTCGCGCTCCCAGGCGCGCGAGAAGCGGCGGCTCAAGCGTTTGTCGCCGAGCGGTTCGGCGACGGTTTCCAGAACATCGAGCGTAGGCGAATAAGTCGGCAAGGTCTCTTTGCTGTTGACGCTCAGCGTGATTTGTTCCAGTTGAGCTTCGCGCGGTTGCAGGAAGCGCGACAACGCCGCAGGCGATTTTCCTTTGAGGCTCTCCTGCGCGTAATGCGTAGCCAGGTCTTTCAACTTGCCCGGCTCGTTGTAGAAAAAACTGACGCCGAGCATCGGCATCGAACAGACGAGCGAGCCTGTTGAATTGCGCCCGTGAACGCACGGCGTCCGCAGCAGCATCGGCTCATCGCAAGGGAAGATGCGGTCGCCGATCTGATATTCCGGCCTGACCTCCAATCGCAGCAGGATCAATTTCGGATCGTTGAAATCGGGAGTCGAACGCCAGGGATATTTCTGAAACGACCAGTCGAGAAATTCTTTGAGTTGGTAGACGGCCTCAGCCGCCGTCTCGCCGAAACCGGCGGGCGCGTCCATCTCTTCAACCAGACGGGCGGTGAAATAGCCCGAATGATCTTCCCAGACGAGTATGGGGAAATGATGTGTTGGCATTAAGCGCTCCAAAACGGATCAAGAGAGATTACGGAACAAGTGGAACAAGAGAAGAGAACCTTCCGGGATTTTTCCGTTTGTTCCGTTCAATCAGTCTTTTCCGTAATCTCTCTTCCTGCTTACTCCATCGTCTGCAATTCCGCAGGCAATTCCAGCGACGAGGCCAGAAACGCGCGCAGATCATCCATCGCCGGAAAACGCGGTATCGTTATTCCCGAACGCAGATCAACAGTAGCCTTTGTTTGCCCACCGGCCTGATCGTAAATCCGAATGACCGGCCCCAGCGGATGCGGATCGTCATTGACGCTGGCTTCATTCAGCATCAGCTTTTCGATCCAGCGCCTGCGCTCGCGCGTCTCTTCGCGCACCGCTTCGCGCGGCCTGGCCCCGGGGCGGAGCGGGAAGACCACGACCTGCACGGGCGCGAGCGTTTCGTTTTCGTCGAAATAGAGATGCGTGCCTTGTTCGGTTCCGGCCAGCCGCGAAGCGCCCGCGCCGCGCGCCAGCAGCCAATCGTCCAGGCGCAGAAAGAGCTTGTGATCGGCGGTCAGCGATTTCATCTCCATTCCGAATTGCGCGCCGAACAACTCCTCGTAAGTTTTCTTCAGCCAGTCACGGTAGACCGCGTAATTGGCCACGTGCGAGCGCAACAGGATCAGCGCGCGGTCTTCGTCGTCTCCTGTTTCATCCTCACGCTCATTGGGCGCGAGCATCTCAAGCAAGGCCGTTTCGCGCACGGCGTCGGCCAATTGTTTTTTGAGCGAATGATCTTCGTGTTTGATTTGCGACGCCAGTTCGCGCAGATAGGCGTGAATGTCTTCGGCGGCGAAGAGTTGTTTCAATATCTGCCGAGGCGCGTGATCCTGATGCGCCGCCGCTTTGTGTTCGGGGACGCGCGGTTTGCCGGAAGTCAGCCGCGACGACGCGCGCGACGCCGTCTCGAATCGCCGGGCGAGCCAGTCGCAGTTATTTCGCAATCGGCGCAATCGCTCGGTCAGCGCGAAATAGCGTTGATGGCGCGGTTCGACGGCGTCTATCGAAATCGCGCCTTCGGGCCGCATCACGGCGATCTCTTCTTCAAGCCGCGCGATGAACGCCTGAATGCGTTCGAGCGTTGACGGCGGATCGTCGAGCAGGTCGGAGATTGACCAGCTTTCGCTGCGCTCGACTTCGATCAATTCGCGCACGCCGATTTGCACACCCCCGCCGCCGGGCAGAACGTCAATCATCGCCGGAGCCGACGCCGTCATCGCCGAAAGTCGAACCGCGAGCGGTTGCGTCAATTGTTTTTCAATCGCCCGCTTCAACGCTCTCGCGCCCAGCTTTGGATGGAAGCCCGCGTCAATCACTCGTTCCAGCGCGCGTTCGTCAACGCGCAGCGCTGTTTTGCGCCGCGCCAGACCTTCGCGCATGAAAATTTGATTGATCAGGTTGTACGCGATGCGCCCGATGTCGCGACGGCTCAGACGGTCGAAAGGCACGACGCGATCCAGCCGGTTGAAAAATTCCGGGCTGAAGAATTTTTCGGCGGCTTGAACGTAAATGCCGGACTCGTTGGCGCGCGACGATTGAAACCCCAGATCGCTCGACGCCTCCTTGACGCCGAGGTTCGAGGTCAGAATCAGAATCGAGTTCGTGAAATCGGCTGTGCGCCCCAGCGCGTCGGTCAATCGCCCGTCGCCCATTACCTGCAACAGCAGATTGAAAACGTCTCTGTTGGCCTTTTCGATCTCGTCCAGCAGCACGACCGAAAACGGCTGTCGGCGCACAGCGCTGGTCAACAATCCTTCGGGTTGATCGAACGTGCCCACCAGCCGAGCCACAGCGTCCGGCGAAACGAATTCGTTCATGTCGAAACGAACCAGCCTTTCTTCGCTTCCGAAGAGCAGCCGGGTGAGCGCTTTCGCGCATTCCGTCTTTCCGACTCCGGTCGGCCCCAGAAACAGCAGCGACGCCAGCGGACGGTCGGGATCGTTCAATCGCGCTTCGGCCACCGCGACGCAATCGGCGCAGGCTTCAAGCGCGGCTTTTTGCCCGATCAGAGCGCGCTGCAAATTTTCGATCACTTCGTCACGGCTTATCCGCTGCGATTCGACCAGCATCCACCACGCCAATCCGCTCTTCGCCTGGAACTCTTCGATCACGTGATGGCGGTTGACCGCCGAGCCGCGATGCTTGACCGCAAGCTGCCGCAAAAACGCCGCCGCTTTGCCGGGAAAAGCCGCGTCGCGTACATAACGCCGCTGCAAGTCCAAAACCGCCGGCAGGGCTTCCAATCCGAAGACGCAGCGGTATTGCGATTCGAGGCTCCGGATCAATCCCAGCAGCATCTCGACCGTCTCGGCCTCGCTCGGTTCCGGAACCGGCAGCACGTGAAACAGATCGGCGAAGCCGCGATCCTGTTCGCGCAACACGCGCCAGGCTTCAGGCGTGACCTCGCCGAGCACGCGCACGTCGCGCCGCTCGATGTACGGCTTCAACACCTGAGCGACGTTCAGGTTCGCGTCGCGGCTGACGCCCGCTTTGAACAATCCGATCAGATCGTCGAAATAGAGAATGTGGTCGCGCTTCTTCGCCTCTTTCAAAATCGCGATCAGCCGGTTCTCCCACTGCCCGACGTAAGACATCCCGGAGATCAATCGCTGCGGAGCGATAAGCCAGACGTTGTTCTTGTTCTTGAATTGCGATTTTCGTTTCGCCACCGCGCGGTAAACGTATTCTTCGACCAGCGCTGTCTTGCCCACCAGTCGCGGGCCTGAGAGCAGCACTGGCCGGCGGTCGTCGGCGCCGAGCAGCCGCGTCAATTCGGCGACCTCGCGTTCGCGCGCGACCACGCGGCTCAACTCGTCTGGATAGAGCCAGTCCAGGCATCGCCCGACCGCCTGCAATTCATCTTCGCCGTCCAGCGTTTCGGCGCCGCCCAGATGCGCGCGGAACTCTTCACGACGCGTTCTGGCGACCATCGGCGGATTGATTGCGACCTCGACCGTGCTCGCCCAGGCTTTGCCGTTGATCGAAACGTCTTCGGGGTTCGGAGGGGTGGAAATGTGTTGGTTGCCGCGCTTGTTTTTGCCGCGGAAGAATTGCGTCAGGACTTCCATCGCGCGCGATTCCAGCGTCTCGCCGCGTTCGATCTCGAACCAAAGCTGCGGCAGGTTCGGCGAGAAGGCAATCCGGCGATCCAGGCTTTTGAAGGTGACGAAGAGCATCCGGCAGGCGGCCCGGCGCGTTTTAAGATCGAGGTTGAACGAGAGCAGTTGATCGTCGAATTCGGGCGCGAACGAATATCCGGCCAGTTCGTTATGCCACATCTTCTTGCCCGCCTCGTCGAGTTGGCCACGCAGAGCCTTGACCAGCTTGGCGATGGCGCGCCGCAACTCTTCATCGCGCGCCGCAGGATCGTTGAAGAGGAGCGGGCGGACGAAGTAGGAAGCCGGCTGACC
>JAJVID010000163.1:5310-9035 GCA_022072205.1 Acidobacteriota bacterium | reverse complement strand
AGCGCCAGTTGCGCGCAGGCTTCGTCAGCAAAGATGTGGTAGTCGTATCGAATCGAAGTATTGCCGAGTTTGCCCACCGTCACGCGCATCACGAACGGCGCGTCAAGCGGCAGCACGCGATGAAAAACCGCTTCGACGTGTTTGCGAGGGAAATCGTAGCCGGAGCCGCCGAAAACATTGAACCCGGCGGCGCGCAGCAATTCGGTCTCGCCTTCCTCGAAATATTCAAAGATGCGCGGGTAATGCAAACGCCCGGCGGCGTCTGCGTCGGCCCAGCGAATCCGTCTGGTCAATTCGATTGATTTCATTGTAAGTCCCGCACGCAAGGATGCGTGCGCTCCCAGGTGATCATCTCGCCAATTGCTCGACAATCTCGTAAAAGAACTTCACGCCTTCGACGTAAGCCTTCCAGCCGATGCGTTCGTCGTTGCCGTGAAAGCCTCCGCCAAGTTCGCGCGGCGGCGCGACGAACGGAGAGAATCCGTAGCTCATCACGCCCAGGTCGCGGTAATAATGGCTGTCGGTGAATCCGGCCAGAACCGGATACGTGATGACAGCTTCGGGAAATTTCTGTTTGACGATTGCGGCGACGGTTTTGACCAGTTCGGAATCGGTCGGAGAATCGTTAGCCTCGAACGACAGGATCGGCTCGATCTTGATCGAATCGTCTTTGATCACGCCGCGCAATTCGGCGATCCAGCGATCCAGCTTTTCGCCCGGCACGAGCCGCGTGTCAATTTCGGCGGTCGCGACGGGCGGGATGACGTTGATCTTGTTGCTGCCTTGCAGCACAGTGACCGAGATCGTGTTGCGGATGATCGAGCGCGCGAACGGATCGCTTTCAAGCTGCCGCAGAAAATCCGGGTCTTTGACGGCCTCGCGGAGGTTGGCGTATTTCGCCGCCTGTTGCGGCGGCATCAACTGCGCGACGGAGCGAAAAGATTGTTCGACGACCGGCGTCAGTTGAATCGGCGGCGTGTAATCGAGCAAACGATTCAACGCTCGCAGCAGCCGATTGACCGATGAATTCGCGCGCGGCGTCGAACCGTGTCCCGGCTCGCCCGTTGCGGTCAACCGCAGCCACGCCGGAGTTTTTTCAGAAGGCCCGACGCCTACGGACAAAACCTTCCCGCTCGAATCCACGATGTTATTGCCGCCTTCGTTGAACAAAAATTCGGCGCCTTTGATCAACTCCGGATGATTCTTCGCAAACCACCCCGCGCCGTTCAAACCGCCCGCTTCTTCGTCCGCCGTGGCCAGAAAAATCACGTCGCGCTTGAGCGGAACCTTCGCGCGTTTGAGCGTCAGCATCGTGACGAACTGCGCCATCCCGAGCGATTTCATGTCCATCGCGCCGCGCCCGTAAATGAATCCGTCCTTGATCGCGGCGCTGAAAGCGTCCACAGACCAGAACTCCTTGCTGTGCGGAACGACATCGCTATGGTTGAGCAGGACGATCGGACGACGGCTTCCGTCGCCGCGCACTCGCGCCCAGATCACGCCGCGTCCGGGGGACGGCTCGAAGACCTGATGCTCGATGCCTTCGCGCTTGCAGATGCCGGCGAAGAATCGGGCCGCGCGAATCTCATTGCCCGGCGGGTTGGTCGTGTCAATCTTCAGATATTGGATGAAGAGTTCGAGAGCTTCTTTTTGAACTTCGTCCCAGTTGACGCCGTTTCCGGCGGCGCGGGACGTTGATGAGGATGCAATGAGGGGCAGAATAAGCAGGCCGAACAATGCGGTCTTGCGAAAATAGGGCATAGTGATTTCTCCCGGTCAGTTTAGGTAAGCGCGCCGACCGATCAAGCGGCGCGATAAAGGTTGTGTAAGGTCGTAGCCAGTTCAGAAGGCACTTCGATCAGATAAAACATCTTCGCCGCGTGCCAGTAATCCTCGCCGCTTTCATCTATAACGCGCAGATAGCCGTGTTTGACAGCTTCATCGTCGCGAATGACTTCATACAACTTTCCCAGTTCGAGGCTGGCCTCGTTGCCTTCATTATCCACGCAAACAGCAAACCTAGTGGCAAGATCATCATGTTTGTTCATAGCGTTGTTCAATCAAGCAGTGGTGGTTTGATTTTGAAATCTCTTTTGCCGACGCCGTGCGCTTCATACCAATGAATTTCCGCCGTGTGAATCGTTCCATCGAGAAGCTTCACCTTAGCAATTCCTTTCATCTTGCGCCAGCGTCCTCTGCCATATCGTTTTCGGAGATACGCCAGATTCCGGATGCCGCTGCCAACGGCAATGACCTCAAGATTCGTAATCGCCCCAACGATCTCAAATCGCATCGCAGTATGGACCCTCGACTTTCCAATTCCATTGCCCTTGTTGTCATTGCTTAACAGCCTTGAGCATCGCCTGAGTTGATTCCCGCGCAAAACGTTTCTGCAACATACGCACGATCGGAGCGCCTAACTTCGTCAATAACTCTCCCGACCTCGAAAACGACCGCAGGTCGTACCAGACGCTGTCATCGCCTCTATGCCATTCGATGATGAAAGTCTCTTCGCCCTGTTCGCCGTGCCCTTGCAACGCGCCGTATGCGAATCCGATCCTCCGCATCCGCCCGTCGTCATCGTCAACCAGAAAAACTATCTGCGCGGGATGCAGCGACCAGAAGCCGAAATGTCGCGCGAGCACGGCGACCGTCGTTCCGACTTCAATCGGCGCGTTGGGCCAGCAAACGCTCGTCCAGCCGAGGTCGAACATCTTCCAGTTGCGCAACGCCTCGACGGCTTTGTTGAAGACCGCCTCGCCGTAGCCGAGCTTGATGCGCCCGTGATTGCCGGCGTAACCGGCAGGCGTCGGGCCGAGCGACTGGCCGGCTTCGGCGTAATTGAACGGCGCGTTCCGCCAGGAATTGATCAGCGACTGAATGCGTTCGTTTGAAGGTTTTGTCAGGAAGAACATCGCGCCAGAATCATTGGAATCATTCGGCGAAGAATTGTTCGACGTCTTCGATCTTTCGAGTGATGCGCGCGGGCGGCAGGCTCTTCAAAAACTGTTGCCCGTAACCTTTGGTCACGATTCGCGGGTCGAGGATCGAGAGCGCGCCGCGATCGGTCGCGCTGCGGATCAAACGGCCTAGCCCCTGTTTCAACGCGATGATCGCCGACGGAACCGAATAGCCGTTGAAGCTGTCGCCGCCGTGATTGTCAATGTAACGCTGCCGCGCGCCGATCACCGGATCGGACGGAACGGCGAAAGGCAGCTTGTCAATGATCACGCACGACAGAGCTTCGCCGCGCACGTCAACTCCCTGCCAGAAGCTCGATGTGGCGAACAGCACGGCGTTCGGCGTCGCGCGGAATTTGTCGAGTATGCCCGAACGCGAGCCTTCGCCCTGCATCAGGACTGGAAACTCTATCTGATATTCGACCATCTCGCGCAACGCCTGCATCTGCGAATAGCTGGTGCAGAGCACGAAGGCGCGGCCCTGGCTGGCGTTGAGGATTTTGATGATCTCGTTTGCGGCGGCCTGTTGAAATCCGGCGTCGCGCGGGTCGGGCATCTTCGGCGGCAGGTAAAGCAGCGACTGCTCCCCGTAATCGTAATTCGATTCGGCGATCAGTTCCGCCGCCTGATCAACGCCCAGCCGCGAGCGAATAAACTTGAATGAGCCTGCGCTGGTCAACGTGGCTGAAGTCAGCACGACGGTTTCGATCTGGCTGAACATTCGGTCGTTCAAAATGCCCGAAGCGTCAATCGGCGTGGCTTGCA
>JAJVID010000163.1:0-5210 GCA_022072205.1 Acidobacteriota bacterium | reverse complement strand
TCCTTGTCGCGCAGCGCGAGGTCGGCGAAGAAGAGAGCGTGATTGACGATGATGATGTCGGATTCGAGCGCGTTCTGGCGGGCTTTGGTGATGAAACACGGATCGAAGCTCGGACATTTCTGGCCGATGCAGATGTCGGAGCGCGCGTCAATGTGTCGCCAGAACGAGAGCTTTTCGGGCAATTCGGAAAGCTCCGCTCGGTCGCCCGTCTCGCTTTTGTAAGCCCATCCGTTGACCAAATCGAAATAGTCAACCTCTTCCAACCCTTCGAGCACTGGGCTTGACTCGGCTCGTTTCAGGCGGTTCAAACAGACGTAGTTCGAGCGGCCTTTCAGGTAAGTCGCCTTGAACTTTCTCGGAAGGACGCCTTGCAAAAACGGAATGTCTTTGTAGAAAAGTTGTTCCTGCAAATTCTTCGTGCCGGTCGAAACGATGACGCGGCGACCGGTGGCGATGGCGGGAACAAGGTAGGCGAGCGATTTGCCGATGCCGGTGCCGGCTTCGACCAGCAGGTGATGGCGTTGATTCAAAGCCTCAGCGACAGCTTCGGCCATCGCCAGTTGTCCGGGCCTGTATTCATAATCCGGGTGGTGTCGCGCAATCAGACCGTTGCGCCCAAAAATTTCTTCCATGTTCGTTTCGCATTTGTCGTTTGGCCGCAGCCCGCGTACGGCGAGTTGTTGTTTCTACGGCGCCGCGAGCGGTACCGATTCGGATTATGCCTGCTCCACTTGAACTGCCCGTAAGGATATTCGTTTTACGAGATTTTACAAACCGCCCTCGCCTGACTGTACGAGGTTTTACAAACCGCTTATGCCCGCTTGACTATAATTCGACGGCGCCGCAACCTGACCGCGCCCTGAGACGTATTCGGCATCGGTCAATACCATCTTCAACCTTATCAACCCAACCGAAATGGAGAAATCCGAAATGAGAAGAACTATGAAGCAAGCATTTGCCGCGTTGCGCTATCTGGCCGGCGCCACTGCGGTCAGCCTCGCGTTCGCACTGGTCTGTTTTGCGCAAGCGGCGTCAGGAGCGCAAGCCCAGGGGGCTGTGAAACCGGCGGCGCCTACGATTAAAGAGTGGCCCGCTGATCCGGCAGGCCTGCTCGTCGCAGAATGGACGAGGGCGAAAAACTGGACGAAGGAATACCTGGACAAGATGCCGGAAGCCGGTCTCAGTCTCAAACCCACGCCCGAAATCCGCAGCTTCGCCGAGCAGATGATGCATCTGGCCAGCGCCAATTTCTTTTACGCGACGGCTGCGACAGGAAAGCCGGCGCCGTACAAGCGCGAAGACCTCACCGCTGAGAATTACAAGACCAAAGCGGCGTTGAACAAAATCGTGCTGGAAAGCTATGACTTCATGATCGGCGCCATCAAGTCGTTGGACGTGGCGAAACTCGATGAAAAGATAACGATGCGCGGAACGAGTCTGTCGCGCGCCGCCGTCCTGCATAATGGTTTTGAGCATCAGACTCATCATCGCGGCCAGACGACCATCTACCTGAGATTGAAAGGCGTCGTTCCACCGGCTGAGCCGTTCCAATAAACACCCTGGGAGCGCGCGCATTCTTGCGTGCCGGATTATGGAAGTCAGGCACGCAAGGATGCGCGCGCTCCCAGGTTCTTCAGAAGGAGAACCTATGAGAGAGCACATCAAAGCGTTTCGATATTTGATCAGCACGTTGACCATCACTGCGGCGCTCGGTCTGGTCTGCTTTGCGCAACAGGCCGCGCCGAAAGCGATCTCGGGCCGGGTCGCGTCGAACGTGGCCGCCGACCCAATCGCGACGCTGGTGGCCGACTGGACTCGCGCCAGGGATTACACCAAAGAATATCTGGACGCGATGCCGGAAGACGGAATGAATTTCAAGCCCACGCCCGACATCCGAAGCTTCGCCGAGCAGATGATTCATCTGGCTGGCGGCAATTTCGGCTTTATTTCGACCGCGACCGGGATCGCCAATCCGTATCAGGGCAAGGACGTGACGAAAATGGAAGAGCTTAAGACCAAAGCCGGTCTGACAAAGTTCGTGATGGAGAGCTATGACTTCGTGATCAACGCCGCCAAAGGCGTAGACCTGAAGAAAGCCGGCGAGGCGGTCAAACTTTTCGGCAGGTTTGAAACAACGCGAGGCGGCGCGTGGAACAAGGCGTTCGAGCACCAAACGCACCATCGCGGCCAGACAACGATCTATCTGCGACTGAAAGGCGTCAAGCCACCGCAAGAGAAGCTGTTTTGATTTTCACTTCGTGCCAGAAAAACGGGAGAAGGGAGTTGGGAAGATTTTCCCGCTCCCACTCCCTACTCCCGACTCCCCACTCCCTGTTCCCCTCGCTTGCATCTCCCACCTGCATCTTTCAGGATAGGCAAGATAGTTTTCGAGCGAAGAAAGATGCGAATCACTGAAATTTTTCATTCAATTCAGGGCGAATCGTCGTTCGCCGGTCTGCCCTGCGTCTTCGTGCGGCTGACGTGGTGCAACCTGCGCTGCTCGTGGTGCGACAGCGAATACACGTTCACCGGCGGCGCGGAGATGTCCGTTGATGAAGTGTTGGAGAAAGTTCGCGGCTACGGCTGCAAGCTGGTTGAAATCACAGGCGGCGAGCCGCTGGTTCAAAAGCGCGAATGCTCGGAATTGGCGCGCAGGCTGTGTGACGAAGGCTACATCGTGTTGATCGAGACGGGCGGAAGTTTGGACGCGAGCGTACTCGACCCGCGCGTGATCAAAATCCTTGACGTGAAATGTCCGGGCAGCGGCGAGGCTCACAAAAATTACTGGGCGAATCTCGAACGACTGAATCCGCGAGACGAGATCAAGTTCGTGATCAAAGACCGCGCCGATTTCGAGTACGCGCTCGGCGTGATCGAAAAATACAGGCTGGATGAGCGCGAGCCGCAGGTTTTGTTTTCGCCTGTCTGGGGAACGGTTGATTTGAAAGATCTGGCCGCGTGGATTTTGGAATCGGGAGCGCGCGGGCGGATGCAACTGCAAATGCACAAATACATCTGGGGCCCGGATGTGAAAGGAGTTTGAATGCTGGCTGTAGTTTTGGCGAGTGGTGGAATGGACAGTTGCGTGACGACGGCGATTGCGGCGCAGGAGCGAGAGCTTGCGATGCTGCACGTCAGTTACGGCCAGCGCACGGCGCGGCGCGAACTGAAAGCCTTCGGCCACATCGCCGATTTTTACAAAGCCAAACTCCAGATGGCGACCAGCATCGCGCACCTGGCTCAGATCGGCGGATCGTCGCTGACCGACGGCCGGATCGAAGTCAGCCAGGCCAACATCGAATCGAAAGAGATTCCGACATCTTATGTCCCGTTCCGCAACGCGCATCTGCTTTCAATCGCCACAAGCTGGGCCGAGGTCATCGGCGCGGATCGGATCTACATCGGCGCGGTGGCCGAAGACAGTTCAGGTTACCCCGATTGCCGCCCGGAATTTTACGAGGCGTTTCAACGCGCGATTGAGATTGGCACAAAGCCCGTGACGAAGATCGAGATTGTCACGCCCGTCATTCACCTTCGCAAAAGCGAGATCGTGAAGCTCGGAGCCGAACTCGGCGCGCCGCTCGATTTAAGCTGGTCGTGCTACAAGCGCGAAGATGTGGCCTGCGGCGAATGCGACAGTTGCGCGCTGCGGCTTCGCGGATTTCGTGAGGCGGGATTGCGGGACCCGATTCCTTACGCCTAAAAGCGCGGACGCAATCCTTGCAACTCCGAACTTGAACTTTTAAACTCAGCCCCGCAACAAAATCCTTCCCCCATCCGTTCTTTAGTTTTCGCATTCCGCGCTCTAATTACTTTCATTCCAACTGGAGGAGATTAACCATGACGTATCGTTTCTCTCTGCGTGTTTTCCAATGCCTTGCGCTCGCCGCGCTGCTGATCGCGGTTGGGGCCAACGCCCAGGCGCAGTTCGGCAAACTGACCAAGAAGATTCCCGGAATGGGCGGCAACAGCGAAGTTGACACCATCCTGAGTCAGATGGACGGCGCGCGAGTCAAATCGGCTTACGCTCGCATCACGCTCAGCCTGGCCGACGACATCATTCGCCGTCAGGCGCTGCGCAACACAACGAAGAAATCAACCCAGAGCCAGATCGAGAAAGATCAGAAGGAGATCGAAGCGCTCGACAAATCAATCGCCGAAAAGCGCAAGCTGTTGGCCGATCTTGGCCGCCAATCCGGCAGCAGCAAGTACGACGAGAAGACCGAGCAGAAGGTTGATAATCAACTCAAGAGCGAGGAGCAGCAGCGCGCCGACAAACGCGCGATGGTTGATCAGGAGATCGCCGACAAACAGGCCCGCGAGAAAGAACTGAGCAAGCAGGACAAAGAAAATTACGGCAAGCTGGCCCGGCTGCTTTACGGCGCGGCCAAGCAGGAGCAGGACGCGATTGAGACGGCCAAAGACGTCAAACCCCGCGCTGAGTCAGCCGCGTCGAGCACCAAAAACAGCCCGCTCAGCTTGATGAACACGCAGCCCAAAAAACTCAACGAGGGAATGAAAGGGCTGAATGAAATTCTCACCGAAGGCCCGAAGCATCTGGCTACGCTGACCGATGTCGCAAAGCATCTGGCCAAGATCGGCGGCGTTGATCTGACCGACTCCAAGTTCCAGGCGAAGGTCGTCACCGACGAGGATGAAATTCCCACTGATTGGTAGGTGGTCAGGCCATATTTCATATTCAATATCGCATATTGAATATGAAATATGGTCCGGCCTGCCGCTCATGCAAGACACCAGACCATGTTCAAACAATACCGACAACTCCTCACTTTCTTTGTTGCGCTGATGGCGCTTGCGATTGGCGCATCGGCGCAATCGCCAGCGGAATCGCCGACACTCGGCGTCCGTTATTTTCGCATCGCCGCGACGACCGACGCCGAATACAAAAGCGACGCCAAGGCGCTGGCCAGCAGCCTGCGCATCGCGCTCGACAACAGCAAAGGCTTCAAACAAATCGTCACGCTCGACGACGAACAGATCGAGCAGTTGACCAAATTGATCGCCGACTCGAAAAAAGGCGCTTACAACCGCGCCTTGCCGGGCAATCTGGCCGAACCGCCCGACGCTTACGTTTTTCCCGAATTGCTGCGCGCGGGCGCAGTCGAACGCGATCAGTTCGCGCGCATCGAAGTGACTTACACCGTCGAGATGGGCGCGTCGGCGGTTGATCCGGTGACGCGCGCGATTCT
>JAJVID010000082.1:33849-48041 GCA_022072205.1 Acidobacteriota bacterium | reverse complement strand
TTGAAGCTGCTGACGCTGTGGTCGCCATTGCCGACGACGGGCGCGAATCCGCTTTACGCGCAGTTATTCCTGACGCGCAGCGCGCTGAAGAACGACGCCGTGTTCGATCACCCGCTCGGCCAATATCTGACGCAGGCCGGATTGCTGATCAAAGATCATCTGCTGGCGTTGCAGAGCGCGCTGGGCCTGACGGCGGTCGAGATTGGCCGCATCCTGAAAGAAGACGGCCAGCAAACGGCCACCGCGCCGCTGACGCTGGGCAACGCTTCGTTGCTCTATCGTTACGGATTGCTGGCGAAGGCGCTCAAGCTTTCGGTCGCCGACCTGATCGCGTTGAAACAGTTGTCCGGCCTCGATCCGTTCAAACCGCTCGGCGCCGAACCGCTGGCGCAGTTGGAGGATGACCATCCGTTCGAGCAAACGCTGCGATTCGCCGAAGTGGCCGCGATGATGAAAGACAGCGGGCTGAATGCCGCCGACCTGGGTTATCTGTTGCGCCATCGTTTCGACCCGGCGGGCAAATACCGGCCCGACGCCGAGGCGATGTTGACGCTGACAAAATCGCTGGCCGAAGGCATTCGCAACATCCGCGCCGAACACGCCGCGCCCGCCGATCCGGGCGCGATGAGCGACGACGCGCTGCGGCAGAAACTGGGCCTCGCGCTGCCGCCGGACGTGGTCGAAAAATTGTTTGCGATGATGACGGGCACGGCTGAGTTCACGGCGACATTGAGCGGCGTCGCGCCAGCCAGCAAACTCGACCCGGCGGCGTTCGCCGGATCGGATGTCATCCGCCAGGTCAGTTACAACGAAACGCGGCAGGAGCAGAAGCTCACCGCGCGCGGCGTTTTGTTCGACGCGCAAAAGAATCAGCTCAAGGCGCAATTCCCCGGCGACACGGTCAGCAAACTGCTGGACGCGGCGCAGGCGCAGGCTCGCGCGTTCTTCGACAAAAATTTGTTGAAGCAGCCGTTGAACCCGACGGCTACGACGGGCTTTCTGGAAGCGGCTGACTTCCCCAAACTGTTCGAGCCGATTCCGGCCATCGGCGATGAATTGACTGAAGATCAGAAGAAAGCGGCGAGAAAGGCGAATGAAGAAAAGATGCGCGAGAAGCGCGCGCGGCTGACGGCGACGTTCCTGCCGTTCCTGCAACAACGGCTCATCCGCCAACTGGTCGCGCAAACGATGACGGCGGCGACAGGCGCGGACGCCGCTTTGATCGAAGCGCTCGTCACCGACAGCAAACTGCTCGCCGATCCGACGCAGAACACAAAGCCATTGCTGGACGCTTTCACGGCAACCGGCGAGCGCGGCGTCAGCGCGACTTTCTTCGCGTCAGTTGACGGCGGCGATCCACCGCTGGCGAGTCTGGTCTTCGCCGATGTTGACACCGCGTTGAAAGGCGGCGATGGCAATCAACTCAAACCGCCCGGCGCGAACAGCGCGCGCTTCGAGGGCTATCTTGAAGTTCCGGCGCCCGGGGCCTACCGCTTCCACATCGCCCTGGGTAAAAAAGACGCGGAGGCTGAGTTGCGATTCGCGCATTTGCCGGAGCCGCTGCTGAGCGGCGTCGCGGCCAGCGACAACGCCGAGATCAGCGAATTTCTGGAATTGAAACCCGGCGCGCCTTACCGCTTCACGCTCGATTTGCGCAAGCTGAATGGCGGCGAGGCTCGCTTGCTGGTTCAAGGCGAGACGATGCCCAAAGACGGATTGGCGCGATTGACGCTGAGCGCCGAAAGCGTGGTCGAACGCAGCCGCCGCGCCCAGACGCTGCTCGCCAAAGCCCTGCAATTGATTCAGGCGCTCGGACTGAACGAGCGCGAACTGCGATACGTCCTCGCAAACCCCGGCGACTTCGACGGCGTGTCGCTGAGCAAATTGCCGACGCGCGAGAGCGACGATGCGCCCGATAAGGCCGCCACGCTGTTCAAACAATTTCTGCGGCTGGCCGCTTACGCGCGGCTGAAACGCGATCTGGCCGGAGGCGGCGACGATCTGATCGGCGTCTTCGAGGCGAAGACGCTCGACGACGTTTACGCGCTGGTGGCGCAAACGACGCGGCGCGAAAAGGACGCGGTCAAAGCGGCGGCTGAAGCCTTGTTCGCAGCGCCGTCGTTCACCAACGAACAAACGCTGGAGCGATTGTGGCGGGCGTTGCAGGTCGTCGAAACATTCGGCGCGCCCGTCGCCTCAATCGTCGAGTGGACAAAAATCGTGAGCGCCGCCGCGAACGCCGGCGAGCGGTTCCGCATTGCGCGCGATTTGAAAGACAGCGTCAAGGCGCGTTTCGAGCCGGACGCCTGGCAGCGCGTCGCGCAACCCATCTTCGACAAGCTGCGCCAGCGACAGCGCGACGCCCTGGCCGCCCACGTGATGAGCCATCACGGATTCGACCGGCTGGAACAACTCTTCGAGTATTTCCTGATTGATCCGGGAATGGAGCCGGTGGTTCAAACCTCGCGCATCCGCGCGGCTATTGCATCGGCGCAAATCTTCATCCAACGTTGCCTGCTCAACCTGGAACTTCAGGTTCAGCCTTCAGTCATCAACTCGAAACACTGGCAATGGATGAAGCGTTACCGCGTGTGGGAAGCCAACCGCAAAATTTTCCTCTTCCCCGAAAACTGGCTTGAGCCGGAATTCCGCGATGACAAGACGCATTTGTTCCGTGAGCTTGAGGGCGCGCTGCTGCAAGGCGATGTCTCGAACGATCTGGTCGAAGACGCGTTCTTCGGCTATCTGAAAAAGATGGAAGCGCTGGCCCGGCTCGACATCGTCGGGATGTATTGCGAGGAGAACGACGATCCGGCCTCGAACCAATTGCACGTGATCGGGCGCACCTACAACGATCCGCACAAGTATTTCTACCGCCGCTACGCGCATCAGATGTGGACGCCGTGGGAGCCTGTGACGGCTGAAATCGAAGGCAATCACATCGCGCCGGTGGTGTGGCGCGACCGGCTGAACCTGTTCTGGGTGACGTTTCTGGAAAAAGCCGACCCCAACGCGGGGCCGGCGGAAGCCAGTCCGTTCGCCCAGGTGAAGGCGGATTTCAAAGCGCAGCCGGCTTCGGGTTCCGGAGCGATGACGAAGTTCGGCGGCGGCGGCAGCGATTCATCGCAAAAGGTCGTTGATATGTCGCTGGGCGGCCTGGCCAGTGTCGTGCGGTCAGCGGCCAGCAAAAAGATCGTGGATGTGCAATTGCATTGGAGCGAATACTTCCAGGGCGAATGGAGCACGCGCGAATCGGGCGGCTTCAGCGCGTCGCTTTCCGCCAGTGTGCCATTCGATTTCAACAGCGACTCGGTTTTCATTCACGCCTCGAAAGAGTTTGAAAACGGCGAAGAACGCGCGGCGCTCGTTCATCTTGGAGGAGCGATCAATCGCGCTTTTCGCGTGGTCAGCCGCAACAGCCGGCCTGAACGCGCCAGCCGTCAATCGCCGCCGCTGATGCCGTACAACGCTCCCGGCGTGCAGGCCAATCGCTACACCGGCGCGGGCGCGTTCAAAGTCACGTTCGCGCAGCGCATCGAAACCGAAGACGGCAAAGCGCCCAAAACGACGATGGCCACGCCCAGCATCCTGCAACAGGGCGGCGCGTTCACGCTGCTGCCCTGCGCCAACGTCATCACGCTGGGCAGCGATGAAATCGCGTCGCTGGTCACGCCCGTCTTTTACCAGGACAACCTGGCCCAGACATTTTTCGTCGAGCCGACGCTGAAAGAAAAAACGATTGAAGAATGGCAGGAGTGGGTGACGCGCACGCCCGAGCCGGAAGTGGAGTGGGACGCTCCGAATTGGTGGAAGGAGCTTCGGATAGAGCCGATGATCCCCAAATACAAAATTCCCAAACCGATTGATCCCGGCAATCCTGTCTGGCAAAACGAAATTGACCCGCGCGCCCGCTTCGATTTGACGAGCAGGCAGGATTGGATCGCCAACCAATCCACTGTCGTGCAGTTCGACGGCGAATTGATCGGGCCTCGTGGCCGCGCGGGGCTGGCCGTGCTGCCATCTGCGGAGGCAGGCGCAGCGGACGGCGCCGCGTCCATCAACGTCAACGCCGGCAGCGCGGTCGCGCCGGGCAGCGCCATCGTCGCCACCCAGAAAAACGCGCTCGAATCGGCCGGGCTGAACCAGGCCGCAGGCGGATTGAACGTGATCGGCGGCGGCGGGTTGAATTCCGCGCTGCTGAAGAACGTCAGCCTCGACGCGGGCAAGGCAGGCGGCGGAACGATCAATCGGTGAAGCGAAGAGAGATTACGGAACAAACGGAAATAACGGAAATAACGGAAAAAAAGAAGGGAAAAACTCTGAGCGCTTCCGTCTGTTCCGTTATTTCCGTTATTTCCGTTATCTCTCTTCCTCTTGATTTCTATAAGCTATTCCTGAAAAGCCTGAGGAGGTCTTGTCGCCATGTCTCAAACAATCACCAAAAGCTTTCACAACTACTACGACGCTGAGTTGGTGCGCTTTCGTCCGCGCAAGACCGGAGGCGTGACGAAAGTGGTCAAGCATTTCATCATTCAGGAGCGCGAGGTCAGCTATCGCTTCTACGCGCATTTTCATCCGTACACGCCGCAGTTGGTCAGGCGGCTGATCCAGAAATCCGTCTCCGGCCTGCAGGCCGCCGACACGGATTATCAGAAGAATCCCGATGGCTCATTCGTCAAGCTGCCCGATGGCAAGAACAAGCCGGTGTTGTACGACGACATCTTTTCGCCCGCGCGTTACAACCCGTCGGCGATTGTCGAACAGCCCTGGCCGGTTAAAGACCTTGATTTCACCTACAGCGGCGCGTATTCGGCTTACAACTGGGAATTGTTCTTTCACATCCCGCTGACCATCGCCATTCACCTGAGCAAGAACCAGCGTTTCGCCGAGGCGCAGCAATGGTTTCATTTCATCTTCGATCCGACTGACGACAGCGACGGCCCGACGCCGGAACGTTTCTGGAAGGTGCGCCCGTTCCAGTACACCGACGTCAGAAAGGTCGAAGAGATTCTGGTCAATCTGGCGACCGGCGCCGATCCGCAACTGCGCAATGAAACCATCCGCAGCATCGAGGCGTGGAAAGATGCGCCGTTCCGCCCGCACCTCGTCGCGCGCTATCGGCAGCAGGCTTATATGTTCAAAACGGTGATGGCGTACCTGGACAACCTGATCGCGTGGGGCGATTCGCTCTTCCGCCAGGATACCGGCGAGAGCATCAACGAAGCGATGATCGTTTACGTGCTGGCGGCGAACATTCTGGGACCGCGCCCTCAAGCTGTGCCGAAGAAAGGTTCGGTGCGCCCGCAAACTTACGCCTTCCTGCGCGAAGACCTGGATAAATTCGGCAACGCGATGCGCGAGATGGAAGCCGATGTGCCGTTCGATCTGACGCCGCATCCCGCCGAAGCCTCCGACAACGAACGGATGGCCGTGTTGCGCGGTCTGGGCAAGGCGCTTTATTTTTGCGTCCCGCGCAACGACAAGCTGTTGAGTTATTGGGACACCGTCGCCGACCGCCTGTTCAAGATTCGCAATAGCCTCAACATCCAGGGCGTCTTCCGTCAACTGCCGCTGTTCGAGCCGCCGATTGATCCGGCGATGCTGGCGCGCGCCGTAGCCGCCGGGCTGGACGTGGGCGCGGTCGTGAACGGATTGAATCAGCCTTTGCCGCTCGTGCGATTCCAGTTGCTGGCGCAGAAGGCGGCGGAAATTTGCCAGGAGGTCAAGACGCTCGGCGCCAGTCTGCTTTCGGCGATGGAAAAAGAAGACGGCGAGGCGATGGCGATTCTGCGCGCCCGGCAGGAGAAATTGATTTTGAGTCTGGTGGAAAGCGTGAAATACGCGCAGTGGCAGGAAGCGATCAAAACGCGCGAGGGATTGGTGGTGTCGTTGCAAAACGCGGCTCAGCGCTATATTTACTACGAACGGCAACTGGGAAAGAAAGACAACGAAATCAACCTGCCTGAGTTGAGCGAGATGGATGCCGAAGGATTGCTCAAGTTGAAATTCAGAGCGAAGGAGCCGTCCGCAACCCCGCGCAACATCGCGGTAGACATCGCGCAAGACCTCGGCGAAGCGGGCGGAAAAAAAGTGAGCAGCCACGAATCGCAGGAAATGGCAAAGCTGAAGGAAGCGCGAAGTCTGCAGGATTCCGCCGCAGACAAGGATAAAATCGGCGCCGGGTTGAGCCTGCTTCCGGAATTGGGAGTGGACTTTGAATTTTGGGGCATCGGCGGTCATCTCAGTTTCGGCGGCTCCGCGCTTTCACGGGCAATGTCGTTCTGGGCCAGTTTCGCCAGGACGGACGCCGACAAACGCGCTTATGAGGCCGGAAACGCCGCAAGGATCGGCGGCTTTGCCCGCCGCGAACAGGACTGGGCGTTTCAAAGCAACACCATCGCCGGCGAAATCAACCAGATATTCAAGCAACTGCGCGCGGCGCAAATCCGCGAAGCTGTCGCCGAACGCGAGTGGAAGAATCATCAACAACAAATCAAACACGCCGAAGAGGTCGAACGATTCCTGAACCAGGAAGGCGCAGAGAAAACCGGCAAGAAAACCAACAAGGCGTTGTACGCCTGGATGAAGCGCGAAGTGAAGGGACTCCACGGCCAGTGCTTCCAGTTCGCGTTCGACGTGGCGAAGAAGGCCGAGCGCGCGCTTCAACACGAACTCGGCAATCCTGAATTGAGCTTCCTTCAATTCGGTTATCTGGCAGGCAAGGAAGGCTTGCTGGCGGGCGAAAAACTTTACTTCGACATCAAGCGAATGGAGATGGCCTATCACGATCTGAACCAGCGCGAATATGAATTGACGAAGCACGTCAGCCTGATGCAGGTAAACCCGCTGGCGCTGATGCGACTACGCGCGACGGGGCGCTGCACGGTCGCGCTGCCTGAAGAGATTTTCGACATGGACGGGCCGGGCCATTATTTCCGCCGCATCAAATCGGTGGCGGTCAGCGTCCCCTGCGTCACAGGCCCTTACACCAGCGTCAATTGCACGCTGACATTGCTCAAGAGCAGCGTTCGCAAGAGCGCGCTGTTGCGCGACGGCGTCTATGCGCGCGAGAACGCCGAAGACGACCGCTTCAGCGATCATTTCGGCAGCCTGCAATCCATCGTCACCAGTTCGGGGCAAAACGACAGCGGACTTTTCGAGACGAATTTGCGCGACGAACGTTACCTGCCGTTCGAGGGATCGGGCGTCGTCAGCGAGTGGCAATTGGAATTGCCCGCTGGCGTGCGGCAGTTCGACTACGATTCCATCTCCGATGTCATTCTGCATTTCCGCTACACTGCGCGCGAAGGCGGCGGATTGCTGCGCAACGGCGCGGTGGCCAACCTCAAAACTTTGATCAAAGCCGCTCAGGCGGTTGGGTCCGCTCGGCTCTTCTCCGTTCGTCACGAGTTCCCGACTGAGTGGGCGAGATTCACAAGCCCCCGGCCATTGCCCGCAAATCAACTCGCCAAACTCACGCTCACGCTTCGTGAAGAACACTATCCATTCTGGAGCAGGAGCGACGACGGCAAACCTTTTGACGAAACAATCACGGCGCAGGCGATAGAGCTTCTTGCGAAACCATCCAAAAACACAAAAAATACGATAGCCCTGTTCACGCAGCCCGGCGGCGCCGGCCCCAAGGATGAACTCACCAAAGACAAATCGCTGAACAACATTCGCCGAGGCGAGCTGAAAAATATTCCGCTCCCGGCGAAGCCGACCGGCGAATTCACTCTCTATTTTGACGACAACTCGATGGACGACCTCTGGCTGACGTTGACCTGGGGCAAAGGAGATTGAACCCTGATTTACCTCACAAGAGACACTCTGGCATTCAAGAAAATCTTCTTCTGCGCCGGAGGCGCTATGGATATTAGCCGGTGGAGAATCCGCCGGAATATCGGCGCCCAAAACTCCCCCAACCCTGAAAGGGCGGCAGAACGAAGCTCCGGTCCAGCGTCCTTCCAGGGCGCGTATTCCCATCGCATCCAATACCGGTGGTTTTACCACCGGCTAATATCCGCTGTCCCTCCGGGACTAAAAATGGCGCCGTGCGGCTTGCTCCTGCTTGCCTTCGCAGCCGTCACGACCATCGCGCAGGAAAATCAACAGGCGGCGTGCCGCTGCTCCGTGCCTGAATCGTTCGCCGCCGCGCAGGGCAAAAAGCTCGGATTCATCACCGTGCGAGTCAAAGCCCAACTCAACACAGCGGCCAGCAGGCTGGAGTGGGTCCTGCAAGAGTACCCGCGTGATGACCAGATCAGCATTGCGGACGCCGGTCTCAGGGAAAAAATCAGGAATCAGATTGCGGCGCTCGAAAGTCAGCGGCCAGCTTGCGGATTCGGCGGGAATTGCCGTTTCGATGAAATTCTGAACGGGCAGAACAACGATGTTGATCTGAGCGTCGTCCTGCCGCCGGAACTGGAAGAGGCGCCGGCCGATCCGAATCAAACTTTTGACTGCTCGCTTTGCGTCTTGTACCGCCCGGCCAGCGTTGCGCCCTCGCAACCGTTCAGAGTCGAAATTCACGTCAAAACGGCGATGGGCGCAACGCTCACCCAGAAAACTTGCGCGACGCTCGGCCAGGCTCCGGCGCAAGCGAATCGCTCCAGCGCGGCGCGCGCGCTCGCGGTCAAACTGGCGTTTGCGGATGAAGACGTACAGAACGCAAAGAAAGACCCGCAGATCAGTTCTGACGAAGACGCGCGTCGGCGCGTCACTGAAGAATTGCTCGCGGTGGCCGACCGGGCCTTCGACATCGCCGCCGCCAATCGGATGATTGACGCGGACGGCAAGGCGCTGATTGCTTGCCCGACTGATCCGGAGGCGCAACAGGTCGCGCAGAATGTCATCGTTGCGATCCGGGACGTTTACGATTTGAACCGGCGCGACAGCGGCGTCTCGTGGGGCAGATTCGGCGTGGCTGTTTTTCCGTGCAACATTGATTCGGTTTGTTCTTCGGCCCCGCAAACTGCCGGATGCGACAATCTGTGCGGCGATTCACAACAGCCTGCCTGGATCATCCTGATCAGCGGGCTGCAAATCGTCCGCAGCGTCAGCGTCAAAGCGGCGCCCGATGAAATTGACCGGCAATTCACGCGCACCGCCACCGGGCGTTCGCTTTACCGCAAACGCAAGGAAGCCGAAGCCGAGTTGAATGAAAAATTCCGGGATAGGTTTTCCGCAAAACCCGGCCACATCGTGACCATTCAGGACGTTGGAAGCGACGAGCGCCTGATGCTCGACGAGATCAAGGAATTCAAGGGCCTCCGCTCGCGCCCCTATTTGCCTCCGGCTTCGACCAGGAAACCGGACTTCACGACCAACACCAATCTGATTTACGAAGTGTTGCGCAAACTGCCCGCCGACCGCGCGATTGGATTGAAAGGCGGCGGCGGCTATTCGCCCGAAGAAAAGTTCACCGCCAACATCGGCCTCGACGAGCAAAACATGCTACGCCTCGGCGAACAGGCGGCGCTCGATTTCTCGCGCGGGCCTGAAACGCAGAAGGCGCGATTCACGCTCTCGCGTCAGTTCGCCGAGACCGGCAGGGCGGGCTTCAGGTTGAAATCCGTCAGCGTCAGCGCTCAATACTTCCGCGATAATGACCAGCGGCTGGGCAATCTGACCGCCGAAGAAATCGCCGCGCGTGAGGCAGGCTCACAGGCGAAGTACACGTTCGGCTACGATTCTTTTTCCGCGCAGGATCGGGCGAACGCGGAGTTTGTGTCCGATGATCGCAAGCGCACGCATTGGACGATGCTCGGCGACGTGGCGCTCGAATACCGCGATGTCAACATTCCGGCCAGCGACCGGCTGCTCACGATCACCGGCCTTGATCGAATCCTGCTGCCGGCGGCGCGCACTCAAATTACGAATCTCGCTCTCTCGATTACCGCTGGCGTGACGCGCGACTTTCGGCGATCAGGCCGCGCCGGACTCGGCCTGATCGCGCTCTCGCTCGACACGCGGTTGCAGCGAGGGATGAATGTTTTCGGCGGTGATTACGATTACGGCAAAGCGTGGCTGAGCGCGCGCGGCGAAGTCTTCTTCGGACGGCTCACGGCGCAGGATTTCTTTCTGCGCTACACGCAGGGCATCGGACGCGGAAGTGATCGAACGCCGGTCTTTGAACTCTTCCGGCTGGGCGGGCCGCAGAACCTGCGCGGCGTCGAGGAAGGCGAATTGATCGGACGCCGATTGAGCTTCGGGCAGGCCGAGTTCGGCGTCAGCGCGCTTTCGCTCTGGCATTTCATTCGTGGCCGCCGTGCGGCGCAATCTCAACCGCAGGCGGACAACGCCGCCTCGAATAATTCCGGCGAAGAGCGGCAGACGGGCGGAGGGTTCGACTTCTCGAACGTTTATCTGAAAACCTTCTTTGATCACGCGCGGATCACTGACCCGACTTCTTTCAGTTCCGCTCCCGGCGCCGCTCGATCCTTTCTGGATCGCCGGGCGAACGGCGCAGGCTTCGCCTTCGAGTTGCGCAACCTGCCGGCGGGCGCGGGCGGACAGCGGCTCAATCTTTCGATTGGTTACGCCCGCTCGCCGCAATCGCGGTTGCATCGTTCCGGAACCATGTTCACTGCGGTCACTTTCAACTTTTGATCACTCACCAAAGGAGACGAAGCCATGAGGCAATTGAAACTGAACCACAACGGCGAAACCCGTCTGTTCCAGGCCGACGGCACGGTCGCCGTCATCGAAGGCGGCGCGCCGGTTGTCAAAGGCAAATGGCGCGCGCAATCGCAAGGCGGCGAGCCGCAGGACAATCAAATCCGCTACCAGATTGACAACGTTGATCAGCCTCCCGTTCCGGTCAATTACAGCTTCAACAAATTCAACCAGCTCGTTTCGGTCATTCCGGCGGCGGCCAACGGCGGCGCCGATTCCGAACCGTGCGCGTGGCTCGGCCAGATACACATTGACGACGCCAGCGACCTGAATTACTCGCTGCTCAACGACGACGGCTCGGCGCTCAACAATCAATTGACGGTTTACGGCAAACTCCATTTCGCCGCCGACACCGCCGACCTGGTGATTGATCTGGCGCGCGGCGGGCAGGCGACAATCGAAGGCGAGAAGACCGCAAACGGCATTTCTGTGCTGACCGCTGAAAAGAACCTGGTCGCTGAGTTCGACGCGCAAGACCTGCTCCGTTTCGTCGCGCGCACGCGCAACGATTTCGCCGGACTCACATCGAGGATTCCGACGAAAGCCGACATCAAATTTCTCGGCCAATGGGACGTTGACCCGAACACGGGCGGGCTGATCTTCGTCAGCAAAGTTGCGGGCGATATCAACAAACCCGACGTGGCCATCGGCTTCGCCGGCAAGCTCAAGGCGGTAACGGTCGGATTCGCATACTTCGCCGACAAGCACGGCGAGCAACTGGCTTTCACCATTCAGGGCAGCCACCGATGGAATGCGACCGAGACCAGCTTTGAACTGTCGCTCGGCCACACAGAAAAGAAATTCCTCGCCGACTTCAGCGGCAACATTGCGCGCAAGGGCGCGAGCGGCCAACAGTTCGTCCTCGGCGGCAGCGTCAAAATCAAACACGAAGATGGCGCGGGCACGGATCTCGACCTGAACATCGAAGGCTCGTACGCGTTTGACGACAAGAACCGCCTGATCTTCAGAGCGGCGGTTTCGAGCGTCAACGGCGCGTTGAATTACGATCTGCAACTCGAAGGCAAGTTCGTTTACAAAGGCGGGACGCTCAACTTTCTGGTCAGAGTTTCATCGGCGGGGCCGTCGCCGAAGGTTCAAATTCAACTCGCCTTCTCGGCCAACAAAGACGAACTCAAAACGATGCTCGCGCTCGCCCTGGACATCAGCAAAGACCAGGTCAAAATTTCGTTCGAGTTCGAATTGCGAATGCGCTTCAAAGGCGGAGCGCTGATCAAAGACAAGCCGAAAGAATTGAAAGCCTAAATCAGACCTCGCGACTTTGGTACAAAGAAACCAACCCCAGAAGGCCGCACAGAGCCGCACAGGGCCGCAGAGAGCCGCAGAGGAACGCAGAGAACGATCCGGACAGGTCTCTCCCCTGCGTACCTCTGCTCACTCTGCGGTGGGTTGTGCCAATCTTTGCTGTTCCGATTTAGGGACGAATCGAAAACAAATCAACCACGGGGAAACGGGGATCACGGGGAAACGCAGAGGGGAAAACTTGCGAAAGAGACTTTGCCAATCATCATTTCAACACCTTTCCCCAACTTCCCCGTGTTCCCCGTTTCCCCGTGGTTTGGTAGTTTTATTCCGTACCCAATCCTTAGGCGTTCGCCGGTAACTGACGCTCGGTTTCTTCGGGCGGAACATGGCGGAGCGTGATCAGCGTCCGCGTTCCGTCTTCGGATTCGACCTCTATCACTTCGTCTCCCGCTGCTTGAGGTTCTTTAACCCAGACGCGTTTAGGCGCGTTGATGATGCGCGTTACGTCAGCGTCCGGCCTTCCGCCGATGATAACCTCAACACGGTTCTCACGATCTTTCAGGTCGGCGCTGATGCCCACCAGCGGCAGCCCGACAGCCTCTTTCTGATCACCGATCTCAGAGTCAAGCTCCTCCACATCAACAACCCACCCTTCGTATTTCTTGCTGAAATCATCAAAGTATTTGCCCCACTGTTCGCGTGGGATTTCTCTTGTAAGCATATTTCCTCCTATGGCGCGGGGCCGTTTTTAGAATTATTCATTAAGCCGCCCGGAAGCTCCGAACTTTTGATTGGCAAACCGGGCGCCGGGATCGGCGAATAACACGTTTCACATTTCAGGCGTCATCCGTCTCTCCGGTTCGCGCGCCGTTCCCTCGCGCGCCAAACCACTGATAGAGCGCGGGCAGGATCAGCAGTGTCAGCGCGGTCGAAGTGATCAACCCGCCGATCACCACCGTCGCCAGCGGGCGTTGCACTTCAGCCCCGGCCGAAGCGGAAATCGCCATCGGTATGAAGCCCAGGCTGGCCACCAGCGCCGTCATCAGCACCGGACGCAATCGCGTCATCGCGCCTTCGCTCACGGCTTTGTCCAGCGTTCTACCTTCGTCGCGCAGGCGGTTGATGTAGCTGACCATCACCACGCCGTTCAAAACCGCGACGCCGAAGAGCGCGATGAAGCCCACGCCAGCCGAAATCGAGAACGGCATCCCGCGCAATGCCAAAGCCAGCACGCCTCCGACAACCGCGAACGGAATGCCGGTGTAAATCAACAACGCCTGACGCACAGAATTGAATGTCGTGAAGAGCAACACGAAGATCAGGAACAGCGCCAGCGGCACGACGATCAATAAACGCGCGCTCGCGCGCTGCAAATTCTCGAACTGTCCGCCCCAGGTCAGGTAATAGCCTGCGGGTAATTTCACCTGCTCGCCAATCTTCGCCTGAGCCTCTTTGACGAAGCTGCCAATGTCGCGCCCGCGCACATTGAGTTCGACCACAATGCGGCGGCGCGTGGCTTCGCGCGAAATCTGCGCCGGGCCTTCGACTACCGCGATGTCGGCCACCTGCGCCAGCGGAACGCGCTCACCCGCAGGCGCAAGCAGCAGCAGGCTCTTGATCGCTTCGACATCGCGCCCGGCTTCTTCCTTCAAACGCACGGCCAGATTGAATCGCTGCTCGCCTTCGTAAACCTGCCCGGCTTCCTTGCCGGCCACGACCGATTCGATCAGCGTGTTGACGTCCTCGACGTTCAGGCCGTAGCGCGCAATCGCCGCGCGGTCTGGCTTGATCTGAAGCTGCGGCAATCCGGCGACAGCTTCGACTTTGACATCCACCGCGCCGCGCACTTTGCCGGCGACGGCGGCGATTTGATCGGCAGTCCGTTTGAGCGTGTCCAGATCGTCGCCGAAGAGTTTGATGGCGATGTCGGAGCGCACGCCGGAGATCAACTCGGCCACGCGCAGTTCAATCGGCTGCGAGAAACTGAAGACCGCTTCAGGCACGCTATCCTCCAACGCCTTCGACATCTTCTCAACCAGTTCTTCGCGCGTCCCGGCGCTCGTCCATTCTTCGTGCGGCTTGAGCGCGACGTAAAGGTCGCTGAGGTCAACGCTCATCGGGTCGGTGGCTACCTCGGCGCGTCCGGTCTTGGAAACCACAGTCGTGACTTCGGGGAATTTCATCAGGACCTTCTCGGCGTCGGTGGCGATCTTGACCGAATGCGTCAGCGAGACGCTCGGCAGCCGCGCGAT
>JAJVID010000082.1:17113-33749 GCA_022072205.1 Acidobacteriota bacterium | reverse complement strand
GCGTTCTCGACCATCACCACCGCGCCGTCCACGATCAATCCGAAATCGAGCGCGCCCAGGCTCATCAAATTGCCGGACACGTTGAAGACGCGCATGAGGATCGCCGCGAAGAGCATCGAGAGCGGAATGATGGTCGCGGTGAGCAACGCGCCGCGCCAATTGCCGAGCAGCAAAATCAGCACGATGATGACCAGCGCCGCGCCTTCGAGCAGATTTTTGGCGACGGTCTTGATCGTCCGGTCAACCAGTTCCGTGCGGTCGTAAAACGCGCGCAGCTCGACGCCTTTGGGCAAAGTCTTTTTGATCTGTTCGGCGCGCTGCTTGACGCGCTCGACGACGGCGCGCGAATTCTCGCCTTTGAGCATCAGCGCTATCCCAGCGACGATTTCGCCCTTGCCGTCCGCCGTCACCGCGCCTTGCCTGACCGTCGCGCCGGTAACGACATCGCCCACGTCGCGCACGTAAATCGGAATGCCTTCCCTGCCGGTTTTGACAACGATGTTTCTGATGTCGTCAATCGAGGTGACAAGGCCGATGCCGCGCAGCAGATATGCTTCGGCGCCCTTCTCGATGTACGCGCCGCCGACGTTGGCGTTGTTGCGCGAGACGGCTTCAAAGACATCGCGCAAGGTCAGCCCGTAAGCCTGCAACTGATTCGGATCGAGCCGAACCTGATACTGCTTTTCCAGCCCGCCGAAGCTGTTGACTTCGGTGACGCCGGGCACGCCGAGCAACTGCCGCCGCACGCTCCAATCCTGAATGGTGCGCAAAGCCGTCGCGTCGTATTCGCCCTTTTTTGTAGACCTGAGTTCGTACTGATAAATCTCGCCGAGGCCGGTCGAGATCGGTCCCATCTCCGGCGAACCGATGTTCGGCGGAATCTGCTCGCGCGCCTGCGAGAGGCGTTCGAGCACGAGTTGCCGCGCAAAGTAAATGTTGATCGAATCGTCAAAGACTATCGTCACCGCCGACAGCCCGAACTTCGACACCGAGCGAATCTCCTCGATGTCGGGTAGTCCGCTCATCGCCACCTCGACCGGGAAGGTGATCTGCCGCTCGATTTCAAGCGGAGCGAGCGAAGGCGCGGCGGTCAGAATCTGCACCTGCACGTTGGTCACGTCCGGCACGGCGTCAATCGGCAGGCTTCGCAAACTGTAGACGCCCGCGCCGATGAGCAGAGCGACCATCAGCAACACGATCAGGCGTTGTGAAATCGCAAAGCGGATCAGTCCGTTGATCATCAATGCTCCTCTCCCAGTTCGCCTTTCAACAATTGCGTTTTGAGCGCGAAGCTGCCCCGCGTCACGACACGCTCGCCCGCCTTCAATCCGCTGATGATTCGCCGCTGCCCGCCGGTCACGCCGCCGGTTTCCACGCCGCGCGCTTCGAAATGTCCCGCTTCGCCTTCTTTCGGAACGAAAACCACTGTGCGTTCGCCGATGCGCTGAACGGCTTCGTCGGGGACGGCCAGTTCATTCGCGGCCGCTGCCTGGCCTTGCGCGCCGGTTTGAAAACCGATCTCGACGAACATCCCGACCTTGATCCGTTCCTGTCTGTTCGCCACTTCCACGCGGACGCGCGCCGTGCGTGTCTCCGTGTTCAGCACGGGATCAATGTAAGTCACGCGCCCCGCGATCACGCTATCGCCGAGCGCCGCCGCGCGCACTTCGGCGGGCGTGCCCAGGCTCAGGCTGCCGACTTGCGCTTCGGGCACGTTGGCGATGACCCAGAGCGTTGAAATATCGGCTACAGTGAAAATCGGCTTTCCTGCCTCGATGCCCGCGCCCGGATTGACCAGACGTTCAATGACCGTGCCTGAAACGGGAGCGCGCAGCGTGACGAGCGAGATGTCGCAACTGTGGCAATCCTGTTCATTCGATGACACGGGAGCGCCGAGCGCGCGCAACCCGTCGCGGGTGTGTTGCACGTCCACGCGCGCTGTGTCCACATCGGCCTGGGCTTCAGCCAGTTCCTTGTTGAGCGAGATGTTGCTCTGGAAATCGTATTCGGCCTTCGCTGTCTTGTACGCGGTTTCGGCGGCGATCAAATCCTTGCCCGCGCCTGCGCCGAGTTCGATCAACCGCCGCGTGCGTTTCAAGGCGGCTTCGGCTTCGTCGAGCCGGGCTTTCGCCGAAAGCGCGGCGGCGCGGTTCTCGGCTTTTTTCACGCGCGCCAGATTGCGCTCGGCGTTTTGCAATCGCGTCTCGGCCTCGTGCAGCTTGCCGTGCATCTCGGCGATCTGCGGGCTTGAGACGACGGCCAGCGGCGCGCCCGCGCGCACACGGTCGCCAAGCGCGACATTCACGCGTTCGACGCGGCCGCCGACAAGCGGCGTCACCTGCTGCACTTGCTGCTGATTGGCTTCGACCGCGCCGGTCACGCGCAGCATCTCGACAGCGGGTCGCTCGGTCGCCGTGGCGTATTCGATCTTCGCGGTGTCCATCGCCCCCGGCGACAACTCGACTCCGCCTTTTTCATCGGCGTGTTCTTCAACGGCGGGCTTTTCATCCGACTTCACGCTCTGATCACGCAGGCGGAAATACAGCCCTGACGCAATGCCCAAAGCCAGCGCCCCCGCGACAATCAACGCCAACCAGCGATAGAGACGTGGCGCGCGATTCTGATTCATCGTTTCAGTTCCTTCAGTAAACATCGTTCCTCCGCTTATCGTTAATCAATTATCCCCATCGCCGCTCGCAGGTCGGACAGCGCGCGATAACGTTCGGCCAGCGCTTCGATCAGTTCGCGCTGCGAATCAACCAGGCGGCGCTGTTCAACCAGCAATTCGGTGACCCGGAAAGCTCCGGCCTGATAGGCCGCGCGCATCGTCTGGACGTTTTTCTCCGAGCGTTCGATCACGCCGCGTTCGTAAGTTTGGATTGAAGCCTGCGCGGCTTCGTAGCGGCGGTAAGCGGCGGCGACTTCGGCGCGTACGAGCGATTCCGTGAACTCGCGCCGGCGTTGCGCCTGAGTGATCGCCTGGCGGGCCGCTTCTTTCGCCCCCTGGTTGCGGTTGAGGATGGGCAGCGTGATCGAGAAGCCGTAGCCGATTAATTTGTCGCGGTCCGACAGTACGCCAATCGGCGTAACGTCGAACGTTCCGAGAACGTCGGTGTAAGTGACGATGGCCGAAACCTGCGGCGCGGCCTCCGCCTTCGCGAGCCTGTAGCCCGCCAACGCCACTTCTTCCGTGAGTCGCGCCAGCCGCAGATCGGGACGCGTGCGCAGCGCGATCTCAATCGCCGCGTCGAGCGATACCGAAGGCGCGGGCAGCAACGGCGCATCCAGCGCCTCGCGCAACCGCAACATTTCGTCCGGCGGCATGCCCGCGATCTGTTTCAGCTTGATCGCCGCCGCTTCGAGCCGTCCCTCGATCAACGCGCGCCGCGCGCTCAGGCGTTCACTCTCCGCCAGCAACAGATTCAAATCCAGGGGCGACGCGTCGCCTTCCTTGACGCGAATCTCGACGATGCGCGCCGTCTCGGTGTCGAGCGAATACAGCTTCTGAGTGACATCGAGGTCGCGCAGCGCGACCAGAGCTTCGACATAAGCCGCGCGCGCTTCGGCGGTAAGCCGCCGCTCACGATCCGCGACCTCGGCTACGGAGGCTTCAAGCTCGGCCCGCGCAAGCTCAATCCGCCGCGCTCGCTGGCCGAACAATTCCAGAGGCAGGGTAAATCCGACTGTCGTCCCCCGCTCTCCCTGCGTGCCGATGACGCCGTTCAACTGCAGAAAATCCAGCGTCGGATTCGGGCGCAATCCGGCCTGACGCAAACGCGCGCTGGCGCGATAGATCTCCAGACGCGCGGCGGCTAGTTGCGTGTTCGAGCTGAGCGCGCGGCGAGCCAGTTCAATTGATGACAAGCCCTGAACCGGATCAACGTAAGCCGCAATCCAATTCTCCGGCGCGCCTGAACCATTCGCGGCTCGAACTTCAGCAGTGGGAATCGGCAAATCCCTGCCGGAGTTTGAACCATTGCCCGTCGGCGAGACTTGCCCGTAACCGGCGGATGAAGAGGCAAGGCTGATGACAACGATTGAAAGAGATTGAATGAGCGCGCGCGTAAATGCCCGCGCCACTCCTAGGCATAAGAACGGAGTCAAAAAATTAGTCAGCGCCATAGTTCCTTTCCATTGGCGGTCTGCTGCCCGCGCCGCGCAGACGGCGAAGGCATTGCAACGCAAGTTCAAGCTGCTAGTGGACAGCGCGTTTTAAGGCCGCCGCGAATGCGGGCGCGCCTGAACACGGATACACCTTGAGCGAGTGAACCGATTCGGGATCAATCTGGGAGACTAAGAAAAACGAGGAGGGTGAAATGCGTCACGCGGTGGCGCCAACGGGAGTGACGCAGCCGCCAGGGCGTCCGGCTGCGGCGTGCAATTCAAGGTGGCGATGCATGCGTATGAACTGGGAATGATATGCGAGCAACAGCAAAAGCAATCTTCATCTATCGGAGATTGACGCGAATCCCGACCTGGCTCTGAGTCGTGACTCCTGATTGCCCATGACCCATCGGCGATCTTTTCCGGCGCCTCATCCGGATTTGCGAGAGAAAGCGACACTTGCTCATCGTCGCAAAACTCCGGGGAAAACATGTCAACAACTGTTAGATCGAAAAACGCGAACGCCAGTAGAAAAATCGCCATCCCTCGGCGCAGGCGATTCGGCTTCATCAAATTGGACATCAATCTCGATTGCATGAACACAGCGCGTGAACCGTAGCACACGCTCGCTGAGCCGGTCAATCGCCTTGTTCGACGCAGTAATTAAGGCGCTTCTCAAGCTTGGCGCCTTAAATTCTGACTCACTTATTTCAGTTCCGGAATCGGCGTCACACTATTTGCTACCAACGCCATTCGACATCGTATGAACCCGGCGTTGTCGCCGCCAACCATTCAGTCGCCGCAAAAACCACATCCCGGCCACATTCAGTCGCTTACTTTTATTGATCACTGTCAGGCACGCAATCTGCCTACGTTCGCCTCATCCATTACATTCCGGTAGCCACGATCAGCCGATCTGAAGTTGTCGGAAAAAATTCATGTCGAAGGAGTACTTAATGTTAGTTCGAAGACTTTCACAATTGCTGGCCACTGCAGTTTTCGCCGTGGCTTTCGTGGCCTTCGCCTCCCTTGATGGCGGATCGGTGGCCAAAGCGCAGGGACGTTATCACGATCAATATCGTGATCACCGGAATTATGATTACGGACGTAATTATCTGGATCGTTACCAGCGGCAGGAGAGAAGAGAGCTTAGACGGCGCCAGCAAATAGAGCGATACCTGTATGGTAATCCTCCCGCGCTTCGCTACTATCAACGTCGTAATCCATGGGGATTCAGAGGCTATCCGCGCTCCGGTCGTTTCGGCTTCTATGGTGGATTCGGACGCTTTGGCGCTTACCCTCGCTGGTAGCAATTGCGTAATGCTCCGGGAAGCCGTCGAATAATTCGGCGGCTTCCTTCCCCAACTTCATAAGGGCCGGTTATTGCCGGCCCTTCGTTTCCTACGGCATATCTACATCCCTTACAAATTCTTTTCCCGCTCATTAACACTTTGCCGGCGGTCACGGCAATAATCGGCCATTATTCAGCGCCAGGAATTTCTGGAACTTTCAGGGCGACTGACTGACATTCTTCAGCAAACGCCGTCAGTAACAAAAAGATAAAAGAGGCTCGCTCACCGCGCGGGGAACGCTCCCGCAAAGCGCCTCCGGCAGACACAGCAGACCCAACTTTTGGCTCGAATCGCAATGGCGGGATTGCTGCTTAGGAACACCGGCGTGCGGCACTTTACCAATCTTGCGTGGCCTGATTTAGTTAAATTCCGTGACAATCAGCGAAGATAAAACGTCTTGGTGTTCAGCAGAGATCAATTGATAAAGGAAGCTCCATGCTCAGGTTTCAACGTTCAATCATTTTTATTCTCGCCGCCGGGTTGTTGTTCGCTGGCTCGCCCGCTTCCGAATTCGCGCAGCAGGCGATACCGCCGCAAAACCCTCCTCCCGCGACCCAGTCGAATCAGGACGTGGTGCGCATCAACACGCAGCTTGTGCAAGTGGACGTCGTCGTCACCGACAAAAAAGACCGGCACGTCGAGGATTTGACCGAAGCCGATTTCGAGTTGCTGGTGGATGGAAAGAAGCAGACGCTCACACACTTCTCTCACATCAATTTGCCTGGGGAAATGAAACGCGAGCTTCCCTCGAAGAAGAAAACGGATACGAAGCTCACTCCGGACTCAATGCCGACGCGCCAGATTGCGCCGGAAGAGGTGCGGCGAACCCTGGCTTTTATCGTGGACGATCTGGGGCTGTCTCCTTCGAGCATGGAACTGACGCGCGAGACGCTCAGAAAATTCGTCAGCGAACAAATGCAGGACGGCGATCTTGTAGCCATTATCCGCACCGGCGCCGGGATGGGGATGTTGGAGCAGTTCACCAGCGACAAGCGAATCCTTTACGCCGCCATCGAAAAATTGATCTGGAATCCGTTCAGCCGCGACATGATGCCGACCTTCGCCGATTCCAGCAGCGCCCAGGAAACAGACGACGCGGCGGCGGATCAACAGGCCACGATGAATGAGATTGATGAGTTCCGCGAAACCACTTATTCAACCGGCACGCTCGGCGCGATCAATTTCGTCGTGCGCAGTTTGCGCGAGTTGCCCGGACGCAAGAGCGTGATTCTGCTTTCCGACGGTTTTCGCATCAACAGCCAGAATAACGACGACAACACCACCGAGATTATTTATCAGAATTTGCGGAGCCTGATCGAGTTGGCCAATCGTTCAAGCGTCGTCATCTACTCGATTGACGCAAAAGGCTTGCAGCCGTACATGCCCGGCGCTGACACCGGCGGCGTGCCCAGCGCCGATTCGTATTCGGACGCGCTGCAATCGGCTCAGGCGGCGTTGGAAGGCCCGTCATTCCTGGCGAAGCAAACCGGCGGATTCACAGTCGTAAACACCAACGACCTGAACATCGGAATCCAGGAGGCGCTTTACGATCAACAGAGTTATTACCTGCTCGGCTTCGATCCCGAAAACGAGATGTTCGACCGGCGCCATCATTCGATCGCGGTCAAGGTCAATCGCCCCGGCCTGAAAGTTCGCACGCGATCAGGGTTCTTCGGCGTCAATGAAATCGAGCGAAAAAACGAACAGCCCAGGACGCGCGGGCAACAGATTCTTGCGGGGCTGCTCGCGCCGCTGGGTATGCGCGATCTGTCGCTGCGGATGACGCCATATTTCTTCAACTCCGGCAAAGAAGGCCCTTTCGTGCGAGCGCTCTTCCACATTGATTGTTCGAAGCTGACCTTCAAGGATGGGCCGGATGGCCACAAGCGCATCAATCTCGATCTGGCCGCTTTCGCCTTTGATGAAAATGGAACGGCGCTTGACATGGCCGCGCGCCGCCTCGACTTCAATCTCGACGAAAAGCAGTATCGGCAGGCGTTGATCAGCGGCTTGTCGTATCGCGCGGATTTTCAACTCAAAAAACCCGGCGCCTATCAGTTCCGCGCAGTGTTGCGGGATGGCGAGACAGGCCACATCGGATCGGCCAGCCAATTCATCCGGCTGCCCGATCTGAGCAAGAATCGCCTGGCTCTCTCCGGCCTGGTTTTGACAGCGCCCAGGACGGCGCCAACTACCAGCGAGAATGTGTCGAGCAACAACGCAGCCGTCGCCGTCAACGCTTCGCTCGAACACGCCGGGAAAGACGCCAGCGGAAGTCTGCAACCTGGCGATCTGCAAGCGACGGCGTACGTCAGAAGATTTCCGCGAACCGGGTGGATTCAATATGGCGCGGCCATCTACAACGCCACCGCCGACAAAAAAACTGGAAAGCCGCAGATCACTGTACGGGCTGAAATCTACCGCGACGGCAAACCGGCTTATCAGTTCCCCGTCCGCTCGCTGGAACTTTCGCCCGGCGCGAATCCGAAGCGCTTCGATTATGTCGGCCATCTGCGGCTGAGCAATTTTCCTGCGGGCGATTACCTGCTGCGTCTGATCGTCACCGACGGTCTGGCGAAGAAGAAATTCGCCCGCGCGGAGCAGTGGATGGATTTCAGCGTGAAATGAGATGAGGATCAGTACCTCCTGCCGCCGCCATCGCTCGAACGCGGGCCGCTTCGTAAAATCGCGTCAGAATTCAAAATTGAGACACAAAACATTGGTACGGCTGGGATCGCGCTTCCTCACCAAGCAACCGAATCGGCAGATGAGGCAACAAAGAAGCGCGAAAAATCCGCGCTGATTCTGGCGCGAATACCGGCATCGAAAGATCGAAGCAGACTGCAAAATCCCGGAAAGCGCTGAAGACAAATTATCTTGCCGCGTTGGGTGGGTTATGCTACTCTCCGCGTCGCTTGGAGCGCGCCTCACTGTTGTAATCACAAACCGCAGGCGCTCTGAATTAATCGTTCGTCCCCCAAATTTGCTGATCTGAAAATATCGCGCTTGCCGCGCCCCGCGGCGAGTCTGTTGTTTAATTAATGGCCGCTTGGCCTCACTGGCCGTGCTCAAATCTGCGCTCCGCAGCAAATCCAGGCGTCCAAATTCCGGCGACTTTTGATTCGACGCTCAGGCGTCATTACATTCGCTGAATCCGCGACCCCATATTACCAGGTCACTCGATTTTTAATTCGCAGGACGGCGATTCCCGATCCATACTCGGACGCCCGTCCGAACGATTGCCAACGGGGAGATACTAAAATGCTGTCTAACCCTCACAAGATCACAAAAACGAAAATGAATTTGTCAAACACCCACTCTACGCTCTTTCGCAAGGCTGTTGCCGCTGCGCTGGCGTTGGCGGTTATCGCCTCCGGTCTGACGCTGCTCCGCTCGGCGTCAGCGGCCAATGGCATTATTAAATCCAATCCGGCTCCTACGGTTCCAGCTCTTGCTATGACGCTGCAAAGCGATCAGCCTCAGGTGGGACCAGGCGTTCCACAGGTCGGATCGAATGCGCCGAAGAGCGCCATCAGCAACACAAAAGCCGGCAGCGTTCTCTTTTTCCACAAATACACGAGCAACAACGCGAATCCGAGCGGCGTCAACACGCTCATCACGCTGACCAACACCAATCCGCGCGACCCGGTCACAGCGCGCATCTTTTTCGTGCGCGATTGCACGGTGAACAGCCAGTTCGTCAATCTGGCCGCCAACCAAACCCGCACGCTGTTAGCCAGCGCCGAAGACCCGGGCAAGACCGGTTACCTGGTGGCCGTCGCCGTCAACTCGCAGGGCATTCCGGCGCAATTCAACTGGCTGATCGGTAGCGCCAGCCTGCGTGACGCTCAAGGGCACGAGGCGACTTACAACGCGGTCGGCGTCGCCAAGCGCACGGGCGGCCCTGTCGCCTCGGTCAATGGATCGGTCGCTGACATAAAATTCGACGACACCGATTATGACCGGTTGCCGCAGTTGATTGCGCTCGACAATATCCAAAATCAGGATCCGAACGCCGGAACGAACGCAGAGCGCACCGATGTGATGGTTTACAGTCCGCTGGCCGACCTGAGCGGCGCGGGCGCGCAGGTGACCAGGATCACCGCCATCGCTTACGACCAGAGCGCGCGTCCTTTTCCGACGGTTATTGATAACAACTGCGCGCTGAACAGCCCGGTCAGCGGCGTCTGGACGAATCCGTCGCTCAACAGTTTCATCACGCCCGGACGTCCGGGCTGGGGCAGCTTTGCGGCGACGACGGTTGACGGCGCTCCCGTTCCGCTGCTCGGACTGAGCCTGACCGACGGTACCGCTACTCCGAGCCGCAGCGCGCAGAGCATGCAGGCTCTGGGCCGTTTGAGCGCCTTCACGATGAAGTTCCCGGTTGTGACGCCGCAAAACCCGGTGAGCGATTCGCCAACATCGGATCAGCCTAACGCCGCAGGCGGTTCGCTCGGCGCAGGCGAATTGAAAGCCGGCAGCGCGCTCCTTTATCCGCGCTTTGCGACCGGAGCTTACGGCGATTCGAGCATCAGCATCACCAACACGCACCCGACGCAGAAGGGCCGCGTCCGCCTCTTTTTCACCGGTCTGGCCGATCAGACGCTGACGACGGAAACGATCATCAATCTGCTTCCGAATCAGACCACCACGATCAACCCGTTCGACTTCGCGCCGAACCAGAAAGGCTGGGTCTTTGCGCTGGCGATTGACAATCGGGCGTTGCCGACCAATTTCAACTATCTGATCGGCAGCGGTCAGGCGCGCGAACAAGGCGGCGCTTCCGCCGGCTACAACGCGCTGGCGATTGGGAAGAACTCGCCCGGCGCAGTCGCTCGCAACAGCGACGTGCTGACCTCAAACCTGATTTTCAACGATCAACAATACGATCGTCTCCCTTCAACGGTGGGGCTTGCCGCTCTGGCCAGCCAGCTTGATAACACAACGACTGTCGGGTACGCGCGCCCACCAGCGAGCCTGCTCGATCCGGCCAATATTCGCGGGTCGGTTCAGGCGACGGCTTACGACGACCTGCCCACGCCGTTCACGGCCACCATCGCCGGCATCGAGGTGAAGATCGGCACGGTCAAACCCAATGCGCAGGCATCGCCGATCACCAACACGATTTTAAAAGGACGCCGGGGCTGGCTGAAGCTCTCGCCGACAACCTCGCCGATCTTCGCCTGGAGCGCCAATACGCCCAACGCGGCTTTCGCGGCAAGCGGCTCCAATTGGACTGGCGGATTCAACGGCGGCCCGACGTTTTACATTCTCTCTTCGGTTGACAGCTACACGCTGCAAACAATTTCGACCAATCCCAACAATCTGCCGCCGACGGCCAACTTCGATCCGATTCCCGTTTACATCGAAGCGCGCGCGTTGAAAGGCACGATTGTTCGCTTGGATGGCCGCTCCTCATCCGATCCGAACGTTGACGATCCGCTGACTTTCACATGGTTCGACAACGACACGCTGATCTCGACCGCATCCGTCTCGGATTTCCGCCTCGGGCTGGGTTCGCACGTCATCAAGCTGATCGTGACCGACGGAAACGCGGTGCCGTCCGAACCGAAAATCACTCTCGTTGAAGTCCGCGACACGACGGCCCCGATTATGAGCGGCGTGCCGACGAACATCACCAAGACCACTGGCTCAGCCGCAGGCGTCGCGCTCAACTTCCCGTTGCCAATCGCTTACGACATGGTTGACGGTTTCCTCAATGTCACCGCGTCGAAGACGCCCGGAAGCGTCTTCCCCATCGGTAAGACAGTCGTCACATTCAAAGCCACCGACTACGCCGGGAATCAAACGTCCGCCTCCATGGAGGTAAACGTAAAACATGGCACGGCGACATTGCCGACCAATGGCGGTGTTGCGCGCAACAAAGTGCCTTACATGAACAACCTCAACGATCAATACGTCATAGCCGGCAAGCCGAAAACGCTTCTGCTCGAAGCCAAGGATGCCAATAATGACCCGGTCACGTTCACGCTGCTGAACGCCCCGGCTTATATGCGACTGGACACGTTTGATCAGGTCGCGCGTACGGCCAACGTCGTTATCACCGCTCAACAGGGCGATCAACCGGCGACCAATGTTCGCGTGCTCATCACCGACAATCAAGGCGGATCGTTCACCACACTGCCTTTCAGCATCAGGCTCAGCGATATTGAAAACGACGACACCGGCAGCGGACAAGGTCCGGATCCCGGTGGTGGCGGTGATCCTGGCGGCGGCGGCGATCCCGGTGGCGGCAATCCCGGCGGCGGCGGCAATAAACCGCCAGTGGCCAAAGCCGCGGCTCTGGCGGCGACAATTCAGGCAACATCCAAGCAGGGCGCGACGATTCACCTCGACGGTTCGCAATCGAGCGATCCCGATGGAGACACGTTGACCTACTCCTGGAAAGCCAATGGCAACCAGATCGCCGATACCGCCGTCGCGGATGTCACGCTGCCCGTCGGCCAGTATTCGATCACGCTGACGGTTTCTGACGGCAAGGGCGGGACCAACACAAGCGCCGCTCAACCTGTCGAAGTCCTGCCGCGCCCGTTGACGATCATCAGCGCCAGCCCGGCGAAGATTCCGGTCTTCAACCAGACTACGATGACGATCACCGGAACCGGCTTCAACCAGAGCACGCAGGTTCGCTTCGATTGCACTTCGTTCTGCCAGGGCGGTTCGCAGATCACCGTCACGATCAACAAGATCGAGGAAGACACGATCATCCTGACAGCGAAGACAACCCAGAAGTCTCCACTCGGCAACCGTGACGCCGTCGTCACGAATCCGGGCGGGGGGAGCGCGAAGCTCTCACGCAGTAATTTCGTGTCTCAGTAAATCCGCCTGTTGAATTGGCCGGTCAATTCGACCGCTTTTAAACTGGAAGCCGCGCGTGATCGAGTAAAGCTCGATCACGCGCGGCTTTTTTTGGGTTTTACACCTCAAAACCGGCATGTATAATGCCGCCTCGTGAATCGGCAGGTATTAACTCATTAGCGTTTTGCCCTGAATCTCTGACCCGGTTCCTAATGGCCTACGCTTCTCCACCCGCACCCTATTTCCGTGTTTCTTATGGCTACTCGATTCCGCGAGCAGGTTATCTTTATTCAACTGCCTTGACTGGCGCGGCTGACTGTAAAATCATCGCCGCAACGCAGTCTGCGCGCGCCGAACGTGGATAAGTGGCGCGCAGACTTTGAGGACGACCAGCCAGGGCGAATTCGCATCTCTGACAATTCAACGCTGCCTCGACAGAGGTTTCCTTTACGGTCTGGCGCTCGCAGGGTCGAAGTGTGTTTAAATCCTCCGCGCGCCGTCCGGCGTGACTGCACGAGTGAACACGACAACCGACTTCACAAAATCTCAGGCCGAGAGCGCCGAAGCTCACGAATCGGCGCACGTCTGGCGCATCGAGCCTTCAAGCGGATGGGTCTCGCTCAAACTCGCCGAGTTGTGGGAATACCGCGAGTTGCTCTATTTTCTGACCTGGCGTGACGTCAAGGTCAGATACAAACAGACGGCGCTCGGCGTCGCCTGGGCGATCATCCAGCCGCTGTTCACGATGCTGGTCTTCAGCGTCTTTTTCGGCAAACTGGCCAAAGTGCCTTCGGATGGAATTCCCTATCCGATCTTCTGCTACACCGCGCTTGTCCCGTGGACGCTTTTTGCGAACGGATTGACTCAATCGTCAAACAGCCTGGTCGGCAGCTCGAATCTGATCACCAAAGTCTACTTCCCGCGATTGATCATCCCGATGTCAACCGCGCTATCCGCCGCGATTGATTTCCTGTTCGCGTTCGGCGTGCTGATCGTGATGATGCTTTATTACGGCGTGGTTCCGTCGCGCAACATTATGGCGCTCCCGCTGTTCATTTCGCTGGCGGTGATCGCGTCGCTGGGCGTGGGGATGTGGCTATCGGCGCTTAATGTTCAATTCCGCGACGTGCGCTACGTCGTCCCGTTCATCACGCAGTTCTGGATGCTGGCGACTCCGATAGCTTATTCGAGCAGCCTGCTCGGCGAGCCATGGCGGACAATTTACGGATTGAATCCGATGGCCGGAGTTGTCGAAGGCTTTCGCTGGTCGCTGCTCGGCTTGAACACTTCGCCGCGCCCGATCCTGATCGTCTCGTTTCTGGCTTCGCTGGCGATACTGATCAGCGGAGCTTTCTATTTCCGGCGAATGGAGAGGAGCTTCGCCGACATAGTCTGATGCAGAACTGGTTTAACGAAGAAAATCCGAGATGTCTGATCGTCGCCGAAATCGCGCAGACGCACGATGGCAGCCTCGGCGCGGCGCACGCTTACATTGACGCCGTGGCCAACGCCGGGGCCGATGCGATCAAGTTTCAAACCCACATCGCGGCGGCTGAAAGCACGCCGGGCGAACCGTGGCGCGTGAAGTTCAGCCGGCAGGACGCGACCCGCTACGATTACTGGAAGCGGATGGAATTCACCGAAGAGCAATGGCGCGGGCTTGCTGAACACGCGAACGAGCGCGGGCTGATCTTTCTCTCGTCCGCATTCTCGCCGGAAGCCGTCGAACTGCTCGAACGCGTCGGCGTTCCCGCGTGGAAGGTCGGCGCGGGCGAAGTTTCAAACCTGCCGCTGCTGGCGAAGATGGCGCGGACGGGCAAGCCCATGATCCTTTCGAGCGGCATGTCGGATTGGACTGAACTCGACGCGGCTGTGAATTGCGTGCGCGAAAACGGCGCATCGGTCGCCGTGCTGCAATGCACGACGGCTTATCCCTGCCCGCCCGAAAAGCTGGGGCTGAACGTGATCGCAGAATTGCGCGAGCGTTACAAATGCCCCGTTGGATTGTCCGATCATTCCGGCGCAATTTACGCCGGGCTTGCCGCCGTGACGCTCGGAGCGAAGATGATCGAAGTCCACGTGGCTTTCTCGCGCGAATGTTTCGGCCCGGACGTGATCGCTTCGATCACGACGCCGGAGTTGAAACAGTTGGTTGAAGGCGTTCGCTTCATCGAACGCGCGCTGGCCGCTCCGGTTGATAAACGAGCGATGGCGGAAGAGATGACCGAGTTGCGAAGAGTCTTCGGCAAGAGCATCGTCGCGGCGCGTGATTTGAACGCGGGAGAGCGCATCGCCGCTGAAGACATCGCCTTCAAAAAACCCGGCTCCGGCATTCCCGCCGCTAGCCTCAACGAAGTAATCAATCGCCGCCTCAAACGCGCGGTCGCGGCCAACACTCTGATCTCGGAGGATGATCTTGACTGAGCGTCGGAAAATCTGCGTCGTGCTGGTTGACCGCGCAAATTATGGACGGCTGAAACCTGTGATGCAGGCCATCGCCGCCCGGCCCGAACTGGAACTGCAAACCGTCGCGGCGGGCACGATGATGCTCGAACGATTCGATCAACCCGTCAGAATCGTTCGCAAGGACGGATTCAACGTTGACGGCGAAATCTATCTCGAACTCGAAGGCTCGACGCCCGCGACGATGGCGAAATCTGTCGGCTTCGGCGTGGTCGAATTCGCCAGCGAATTCCAGCGATTGAAACCCCACATGGTGTTGCTGATCGGCGACCGTTACGAAGCGCTCTCAGCCGCCATCGCCGCTGCGTACATGAACATCTGCATCGCGCACATTCAGGGCGGCGAAGTTTCAGGCTCGATTGACGAGAGCGCGCGACACGCCATCAGCAAATTCGCCCACTTCCATTTTCCGAGCACGCGGCGTTCGGCTGATTACCTGATCCGAATGGGCGAGCGGCCTGAAACTATTCTGGCCATCGGCTGCCCGTCGAGTGACATCGCGCGAAAGTTGGATCGCGCGCTCGCGCCTGAGATCGTCAACACGACCGGCGCAGGCGCGGAAATTGACGTGACGAAGCCGTTTCTGCTGGTTCTCTTTCATCCGACGACGACCGAATATGGCGGCGAGCGCGCGCAAATGGAATCGCTGCTCGAAGCGCTCGACCGACTTGCGACGCAAACGATTCTGCTCTGGCCGAACATTGACGCGGGCGCCGACCACATCAGCAAAGCGATTCGCGTCTTCCGCGTCAAAAAGCAACCCGATTGGCTGCGAACGCTGACTAATCTGACGCCTGAGGACTATCTGAAAGTTCTGGCCAACGCGGCCTGCGCCATCGGCAATTCGAGCAGCTTCGTGCGCGACGCCGGTTATTTCGGAACGCCCATCACGCTGGTCGGCGCTCGCCAGGAAGGCCGCGAAACCGACCTGCACGTAAGGCGCGTCGAGCCACTGGCCGATCAAATTCACGAAGCGACCATCGCGCAGTTGAATCACGGGCGTTACGCGCCAAGCTCGCTTTACGGCGACGGATTCGTTTCTGAGCGCATAGCGCAGGCGCTCGGCGAGATTGAACCTTACGTGCAAAAACGATTGAGCTACACACGCGAAGAAGAAGAGAGAACACGGAACACGCGGAAATGACGGAACAGACGGAAGGAGATCGGAAGTAGCCCGAAAATTTCCGCCTATTCCGTTATTTCCCTGTGTTCCGCGTTCTCTCTTCGCTGCCCCAATTATGCGTGCCCTCGGATTGATACCGGCTCGCGGCGGATCGAAAGGCGTGCCGCGAAAAAATATCAAGCTGCTTTGCGGGCGTCCACTGCTCGCTTACACCGCCGCAGCCGCGCTCGCGTCGCGCCGTTTGTCCCGCGTGATTCTGAGCACGGATGATGAAGAGATCGCTGAAGTCGGAAGAAGCTGCGGCCTTGAGGTTCCTTTTCTCCGTCCGGCTGAATTGGCGCGCGATGAAACGCCGATGCTGCCGGTGGTTCAACACGCTGTGCGATTGCTGGAAGAACACGGAGATCATTTCGACGCCGTCTGTTTGCTGCAACCGACCAATCCGCTGCGAACCGCCGATGACATTGACGCCTGCATCGAACTGCTGGAAAACAGCGGCGCCGACGCGGTAGTCACGACGCTCCAGGTTCCGGCTGAACACAACCCGCACTGGGTTTATTTCCGCGACGACCAGGGAACGCTCCGGCTGAGCACCGGCGAAGCGGCGCCGATCCCGCGACGGCAGGAATTGCCTCCGGCCTTCCATCGCGAAGGTTCGGTCTACGTGACGCGGCGCGAGACGCTGATGGAACGAAACAGCTTTTTCGGCGCGCGGCTGCTCGGTTACGAGATGAACGCCGAACGCAGCGTCAACATTGACGATCACGAAGACTGG
>JAJVID010000082.1:12308-17013 GCA_022072205.1 Acidobacteriota bacterium | reverse complement strand
CTTCTGTCTTCTGTCTTCTACTGAAACAATGAAGCCTTTTGAATTCGCCTACGTCTGCCTTGAACCTTTTCTGCCCCCGCTCTACGGCAAAGTGCGCCGAAGCCTGATCGAGTTCTCTCGCGCTCGCGCTCATAAAGCCGAGATTCTGGACGCTGGCGGTCGCAAATCGCATTACACCATCGCCGCGCCGGGCAATGTCACGATCATTGATCTGCCGCGCGAGAGCGAGATTCAGCATCAACTCAATCTGGGCATACCGGCTGACCGGAAGAATGAAATTCAACGGCGGCGAAGCAACATCCGCGAAATCGTGCTCGGCGATATGACGCGCGCGCCGTTCCCCGACGCTTCGTTCGACGTGGTCGTCTCGGTCGAAGTGCTGGAACACGTCGAAGAGGACGACCGCTTCGTTTACCACGCGCATCGTGTGCTCAAACCGGGCGGCGTCTTTCTGATGACCACGCCGAATGGCGATTACTGCCGGAACACCAACCCCGATCACAAACGCCACTACACCAGAGAGCAACTGCGACGGCTTCTGGCGCGGCATTTCGACAGCGTCGAAGTTGACTACGCGATTCGCGGCGGCAAGTTTCACGGGCTGGGTTTGAAGTCATGGTCGTTGAGAAAACCGCGACAGACGCTGCTGAGCATGGCGGGAAACCTAATCAACTCAATTCAATCGGCGCCAGCGGCGGTGAAAGATCAGGCCGTCGGCACGTACCATCTGATCGGCGTCGCGCGAAAGAGATCGTAACCGGACAACATCACGAGGTTCTAAAAACTTGACCACACAAATTCAAGATAACGACATCGCCATCGCCCCCTGCCTTGCCTCAGGCCCGATTGCCGGCGCCGCGAGGGAGGCCGTGCTGGCCGCGCGAAATATCGGCGACACTCCCTGGGCGTCGTTCGCAATGGCCTGCGCCGTGCCTTATCTCTTCAACGGCATGGAGCGCGGCTTCAATTCAGGCTGGGAGCCGGTGGGGGAAATCAACCGGTCGCTGGAAAACCTCGCCTCGTTTTTCGCGCTGGCCGCGAAGATCGGCTTCGGCGAATTGGCGTCGCCGTCACGGCTCGAAACGAGGTCGAACGAAGACGCTTCCAATCAAGTCGAAGCGATCACCGGCGAGCATTACGCGCGGTTGTTCGAGAATTTCTCCACCGTCTCTTACTGGGACGAGCCTGCGCAGTTGCTGAAGCTGAGGCTCGACCGCAACGGGATTGACTTGAACGAATTGCCGCGCAAGCGCGTGCTCGACGCCGGTTGCGGCAACGGGCGTTATACTGCCGCCTGGCGCTTGATCGGCGCGCGGCAGGCTGTCGGCGTGGACATATCGCCGCTCAACATAGCGACGGCGCAACGCCGCGTGGAACAGTTGAACATCAACGGCGTCACCTTCGAGCAAGGCAACGTGCTCAAGCTTCCCTTCCCCGACAATTCGTTCGACATCGTCTTCTCGAACGGCGTGCTCCACCACACCGTTGACTGGCGCGCGGGCGTGGCCGAATGCGTGCGGACGCTCAAGCCGGGCGGTCTCGGCTGGCTTTACCTGATCGAAAATCCCGGCGGATTGTTCTGGGACGTGATCGAGATTTTGCGCGTGATCGCGCAGGGACTCGACAGAGACGCGGCTCGAAACGCGCTGCGCGGCCTGGGCACGCCCGCCAATCGCGTTTTTTATATGCTCGATCACGTGATGGTTCCCATCAACATCCGTTTGACGCCGGATGAAATCATCGCCTGCCTGGAAGAAGCTGGGGCGACGGAGATCAAACGGTTGACGCGCGGCAGCGATTTCGACCGCATCGAACGCATCCATCGCGGCGAGCCGTTCGCCGAAATCAAATACGGCGTCGGCGAGAACCGATTCATCTTTTCAAAGTAGCATGTGCGGAATCAGCGGCTGTTTTGGCCGCCAATGGAAACAGCGACAACTCGATGCGATGGTCGCCGCTCAACGGCATCGCGGCCCCGACGCTGAAGGCGTTCACCTCAATCCATCGTCAACCGCCGCTTTGGGCCACAATCGTTTGAGCATCATTGACCTCTCGGCGGCGGGCCGGCAGCCGATGTCGAATCACGACGGTTCGCTCCACATCGTCTTCAACGGTGAGATATACAACTACCTGGAATTGAGAGCCGAGTTGGGCGATTACGAATATCGCACTCGAACCGACACCGAGGTCATTCTGGCCGCATACGAACGATGGGGCGCGGCCTGTCTGGACAGGCTTGTCGGAATGTTCGCTTTTATGATCTGGGACGAGCGCGAGCAGAAACTGTTCGCTGCGCGTGACCGATTCGGCGTCAAGCCGCTTTATTACCACATCGGCCCTGACGGCGATCTGCTAGCGGCGAGCGAGATCAAAGCGTTGCACGCCGCCGGAATTCCCGCCGAGCCTGACGATGCGTCGTGGGCGACATATTTGACTCACGGATTGAAAGATCATTCGGAGCGGACTTTCTGGAAAGGCGTTCGACAGCTTCCGGCGGGCCATTGCCTGACGTGGCGAAACGGCGTGACGGGAATCGCGCGATGGTACGATCTGGCTGAACGTTCAGGCGCCGAATACGACCAGCGTCCGGTTGAACAGGTTCAGGAGGAATACCTGTCGCTGCTCGCCGACAGCGTGCGCCTGCGCTTTCGCTCCGATGTTCCGGTCGGCGTCAATTTGAGCGGCGGTTTGGATTCGTCAACACTGCTCGCGCTTGTCAAAACCATTCAGGGCGAAGCGAGCGAAACTCGCGCGTTCACTTTCACCTGCGGCGATTCCAGATACGACGAGCTTCCCTGGGTGCGGCAGATGCTCGCGCGCACGCGGCATCCGCTCACGGTCGCCCAAATTACGCCTGAAGAAATCCCAGCGCTGGCCGAATCGGTTCAGGCCGCCGAAGACGAGCCGTTCGGCGGATTACCGACGCTGGCTTACGCGAAACTCTTCGCGGAAGCCCGTCAACAGGGCGTGATCGTGCTGCTCGACGGCCAGGGGATGGACGAACAATGGGCCGGTTATGATTATTACGTGAACGCGCTCAACGGCGGCCCTGCCGGCGTGGTTCAGGGCACGAAAGGTTTTCCGGTCAGGCCGGATTGTCTGACAACGGAATTTCGCGCGATGGCCGAAGCTCTCGATCCGCCGTCGCCGTTCCCCGACCAGTTGCGAAATCTGCAATACCGTGACGCGCGGCTGACCAAGATTCCCAGAGCGTTGCGTTACAACGACCGCATCTCGATGCGCGCTTCGACCGAATTGCGCGAGCCGTTTCTTGACCACCGGCTCTTCGAGCTTGCCTTGCGGCAATTGCCTCAGCGAAAGATCAACAACGGCGTCAGCAAATGGATGTTGAGGCGGATGGCGGCGAAGCTGATTCCCGAAGGCGTAGTCGAAACGCCGAAACGCCCGCTGCAAACGCCGCAGCGCGAATGGCTGCGCGGCCCATTGAAAAACTGGACGCAGGATCGCATCGAAGCCGCGCTGGAACGCTTCGGCGGATCGTGGCTCGAAAGCGACGCGGTGCGCTCGGCCTGGAAGAAGTATTGCCGAGGCGAAAGCGACAACAGTTTTTATATCTGGCAGTGGATCAGCCTCGATCTTGTGATAAATAAAAGAGGCGCAAACAACCGATGAACGCCGCGATTCGCGTGGAAAAAATCTCGAAGCGGTATCGCCTCGGCGCGAGCAGAGCCAGATACAAAACGCTGCGCGACACGTTGACCGACGCGATGATGACGCCTTTCCGCGCCTTCAGTTCAGCCGCGTCCCGCAACGGCAAAGAGCGTTACTCCAATTCAGCCGGAGCCTCCGTGAGCGAAACTTTCTGGGCGCTGAAAGACGTCTCCTTTGAAGTCAACAGGGGCGAGGTGATCGGCGTTATCGGGCGCAACGGCGCGGGCAAAAGCACGCTACTGAAAATCCTCTCGCGCATCACCGAGCCGACTGAAGGCTACGCCGACATTCGCGGGCGCATCGGTTCGCTGCTCGAAGTAGGCACCGGGTTTCATCCTGAACTGACCGGACGCGAGAACATCTACCTGAACGGCGCAATCCTGGGAATGCGGCGCGCCGAGATCGAAAACAAGTTCGACGAGATAGTCGCTTTCGCCGAAGTCGAAAAGTTCATTGACACGCCGGTCAAGCATTACTCCAGCGGGATGTATCTGCGGCTGGCCTTCGCCGTCGCTGCGCACCTCGATCCCGAAATCCTGCTGGTTGACGAAGTGCTGGCCGTAGGCGACGCCGCTTTTCAACGTAAATGCCTGGGCAAGATGAATGACGTCGCGCATCACGGGCGCACGGTTCTGCTGGTCAGCCACGACATGACCGCCATCTCGCATCTGGCCTCGCGCTGCGTGCTGCTGGAAAAAGGCCGCGTGGCGCGCATCGGCCCTCCGGAGGAAGTGATCGCTTTTTACGCCAGCCAGCAATCGGCCTTGCAGGTAGACCTGCAGGAACGCAACGACCGCACCGGCGACGGCGTCATCCGCCTGCGCTCGCTGCGATTTTGCGATGAAGATGGCCAATCCATCGAGCAGATTTCATCGGGCGAACCACTGAAGATTGTCGTTGGTTACACCAGCCAGTTGGAAAATTTCAAAGCTGAAGAGATCGCGCTCTATCTTCGGCTGACAGATTCGATGGGACATCCGGTGACCGCGCTGGCCACCAGTTTCTGCAAAGCGGCGGAAAACAAAACCCTGCC
>JAJVID010000082.1:0-12208 GCA_022072205.1 Acidobacteriota bacterium | reverse complement strand
AATGGAAAACGCAGAGCTAACCAGTAAGGCTGTACGAAAGAACGGGCTGGAATTCAACGTCGCCATCAATCACCGGATTGATTTCTGGCGCAGGCTGGAAAACAACGTCTGGGAGCCGGGGACTTTCAAGGTCTTCGATCATTTCCTTGATCGTGACACGGCCTACGTTGACATCGGCGCATGGGTTGGGCCGACGCTGCTTTACGCCGCGCAACGAGCAAAGGCGTCTTACGCTTTCGAGCCGGACCCGGTCGCGTTCGAGGAGTTGTCGCGGAACTTAGAGAGCAACGATCAGGCCGCGTGGAGACAGCGCATTCAAATTTTCAATCAGGCGGTGGATCATCAGGCGGGCACGCTCAGACTGGGAAATCCGAGCGGCGGAGGCAATTCAATGACCAGCGTTCTCTTCTCCGGCGAATCGGCAAGCTGGGAAGTGGAAAAAATTTCGCTCGCGGATTTCTTCACCGAACACGGTCTGCGGTCGGGCAGGGTCTTCGTCAAAATGGACATCGAGGGCGGCGAATATCAACTGCTACCGCATCTGCGCGAACTCCTGTCTCAACCAGACCTGGTTTTGTACCTTTCCGTTCATCCATGGATGTTGGGGATGTTGGGGATGTTGGGGCTGCAAGCGCGCGGAGAAAACCTGCCGGCAAAAATCCGGCGGCGGTTACTTGTCGCTTTTCGTCACGCGCGGCTGTTGCGAGCGCTGCCGTTTCGATACCTCTATCACGAGAACGGACAGCGAATCAGCCTGACAAAAGAACTCCTGCGCGCAATCGCGTCCGGCAAATTCACGACCACGCTGGTGGCCGCGCACGCGCCCTGGGAAGTTTATGAAACGGCGAAATGCGAGTAGGGACTAACCCAGCCAAATCACAAACCGGCCTCGACGGATACGGACTTCATCGAATCATCGTCCCCGTCTACATTCCGAGCCTCGACGGATATTTCCAACACGCAATCGAAGTCCTGCGCATGTGCCTGGAATCGCTGCGCGTCACGGCGTCAAACAAGGCCGCAGTCACGATTGTTTCAAACGGCTGTGTCCCGGAAGCGATTGAAGAGATGGAACGGCATCTGGGTTGGGCGGATCAATTGGTGTTGAACCGCCATAATCGCGGAAAGATTGACGCGGTGGTCACCATCGCCAGAGGGAGCTATGAGCCGCTCATCACCATCACCGATTGCGATGTGCTTTTCAGAGATGGGTGGATCGAAGCCGTTGAAGAATTGTTTCAACGCTTCCCCGAATGCGGCTACGTTTGCCCCTTCCCCAGCCCCGCCGGAGCGTGGCATCACACGTCCGCGACTTTGCTCGGCGCGTTGGCGCGCGCAGAGTTGAAGTATGAAAAAGTGGTTGACGACCGCGACCTCGACCGTTTCGCGCACAGCATCGGGCGGCCCGACCTTTTCAAACCGGAACACAGAAACGCCCAGTTGATCGTGCGACGGAATGGCGCTACAGCCTGCGTGGGCGCGGGCCATTTCACCTGCACAATCCGCCGCGAAGTTTTGGCGGGAATGCCGAGCGAGCCGTCGCTCAAAGCCATCGAAGGGCAATCGGAATTGCGCTGGCTCGATCTTCCTCCTGACGCGATAGGCTCCTGGCGACTCTCGACGCCGCAAGCCTGGGTCAATCACATGGGCAACATTCCCGAAGACTGGATGCGCGAGGAATTGGCCGCATTGATCGAAAGTGGCGTGTCAGAAACGAGCGGGGCACGCTCGATACCAGCGGCGCAACGAAGATGGACGGGGATGATTCCGGTCGTAGCCAGAAGAAAGATAGTCCGGCTCATCGAAGTTACCCGCCTGCGCGACGCCCTGTTCGGACAAAGATGAATAAGGTTGACGTCGCACATCTCAGCTTCAGGCCGCCGTTCGCGCCCGGATCATACAATCGCCTCGTAGGCATGCAGCTCGAACACATCACCAGCCTTAGTCAAACGGCGATTTGTTACTGGGATCAGCCGATACCAAAAAGCGCGCAGGTCAACGGCTCGCTGACGCTAGTTGACGACAAGGGGCTTTCGCTTCGAGAGCGGGCGCTTATCAACCTGCCCGCGAAAATGCTTCAGAAAAGATTCAACAACATCACCGACCGGAAGAGCCTGATCTATCTCTGGCAAGCCGTGAAAATTCTGCGCGAAATCAAACCCAGCGTGATCGTTTGCTACGACACTTACAAATTCGGGCCGCTGTTGCGGCGCGCCGTTGACTGGCCTTGCCGTCTCGTCTTCAGCCAGCACGGACTTTCTTACCATCTGTCAGCGAACGAAGCGGGCCATCTTTACAGCCTCGATTCGTTCGACGCCGTCTGGACGCTGACGCGCTCGGCATACCGATTTGAACGATACCGCGTGTCGGCTTACGAACCGCTGGTCAAAATTCTTCCGAACTGGATCAACGTCGAAGAGTTCAAGCCCGCGTCCGAGTCTGAAAAGAAAGCCCTGCGCGCGCGGTGGCTATTGCCTGAAAACAGCCTGATCGTTTTGTGGCTGAGCCGATTGGTTCCGAAGAAAGGCGCGCACGCCATCCTCGAATCGTGGCCGAAGATCAAGCGCGAAATCCCGAACGCCTTTCTCTGGATCGTCGGTGGCGGAGATCAAAAATACGAAAGCTATCTCAAGCGCATCGTGAAGAATCTCGCGGTCGAAGATTCGGTTCGTCTTGAAGGCGCGGTCGCTCCCGAACAAACCGTCTCCTGTTATCAAGCCTCCGATCTTTACGTCTTCCCGACGCTTTTCAGCGGCGAAGGCTTCGGCCTGTCGCTGCTCGAAGCGATGGCCTGCGGCCTGCCCTGCGTCGCGTCGGATCATGTCATCCTGCAGGAGTTGTATCCGGGCGATGTCGTTTCGCTCGCGCCGGACGCGAACATCGCCGGGGCCTTTGTCGAACCGGTGGCGATGCTGCTGCGCGACGCCAAATCGCGTTCGTGGCGGGGCAATGCGGCGCGGGAGTTCGTCGAACAGAATTTCAATCACAAAAAAGCGCTGCGCGAAGTCGAAGAGTTTTATCGCGAGCAGATGAATCTGGCAGGAGGCGCGCGATGAGCCTGGTTCTGCTGATTCCCGATGGCGTGGGCGTGCGCAACTTCCTGATCGGCCCGTTCCTGCGACTGGCCTGCGAAAACTGGCCGACGCATGTTTTTCATAACATCCCGCAAGACAGGCTCGCGGCTTATGCCAACGGATCGGGCGAAAAGGCGCACTGGCGCGAGTTGGACGCTTACCGAGAAACGCCGCTTTCGGCGACGCTGCGATATTCATTGGGCTACGCGCACATGCGCTGGGGCGACACGCAGGCGATGCGTTATATCCGCAGCCTGCCCGTCAACGGATCGTGGCGCAGGCGCGCGGTGCAATACGCCGCGCGATTGACCGGACGCGCGGCGGCTTCACCCGGCGGAATCAAAACGCTCGACCGATTGCTCTGCCAGACAGCCGGGCGACAGCCTGAAACCGAGCGATACCGGCAGATTCTTCAGCAGATCAATCCGCGCGTGATCTTCTGCTCGCATCAACGGCCCCCGGTCATTCTGCCGCTCGTGCTGGCCGCGCGATCATTGGGCGTTCCGACCGCGAGCTTCATCTTTAGTTGGGATAACCTGACCAGCAAAGGCCGCATCGCCGCGCCGTTCGATCATTACCTGGTTTGGAGCGAGCACATGCGCGATGAGTTGTTGCGCTTTTATCCCGACGTTTCGCGCGAACGAATCCACATCGTCGGCACGCCGCAATTCGATCCTTACGCTGATCAAAGCCTGATCTGGCCGCGCGAAGAATTCTTTGCGCGCATCGGCGCCGGCACGTCGCGCCCGCTGCTCTGCTATTCGGGCGGCGACGAGATGACCGCGCCCGAAGACCATCTGCACATTCGCGCGCTGATGGAACTGATCCGCGAAGGCCGCGTCAAACGCAATCCGCAGGTCATCCTGCGCCCCGCGCCGGTTGACGATGGGAGCAGGTACGAAGCGGTTCGCCGCGATTTCCCCGAACTGATTTACGCGCGGCCCGCGTGGATACACACGACTCCCGGCGAATGGTCGCGCGTCATCCCGTCGCGCGAAGACGCGCAGTTTCTGGCCAACCTGACGCGATACGCCGACGTGAACGTCAATCTGGCTTCGACGATGACGCTCGATTTCGCCATCCACGACCGCCCGGTGGTCAACATCGCTTTCGACATCGCCGACCCGCCGCCGCTCGGCAAACCGCTCTGGGATTTTTACTACCGCTTCGAGCATTACCAGCCGGTGGTCAAAATAGGCGCGGCCAGATTCGCGCGATCACGAGATGAACTGGCGGAACACGTCAACGCTTATCTAGACGACCCGTCGCTCGACCGCGAGGCTCGACGGCAGTTGGTCAATTTGCAGGTCGGCGTTCCCGTTGGCCAATCAAGCCGGAAGGTTATTGAAGTATTGAAGCGGATCGGAAGTGTGTCGGAAGTGGCAGAATGAAACGCAATCCGCATTTAGAACCTGAAATTACTCCTTACGGCAATTGTCCGCGTTGCCGCGAGTTGGTTTTATTTGGCTCGACACATTGCCCCTACTGCGATCTTGAACTGGATCAGGAGGAAATTTTTCCCAGTGTTATTGTAAATTTCGTAATTACACAAGCGATCAGTTCAGCTAACTCAATCCGCACTTTCGATATGGGAGTCATAATCTTCATCGGGATGATCGTAAGCCGGTATTTCGTGAATTATGGCTTATGGGTTGATATTGGACTCAGTTCGTTCTGGCTGTTGCCACTTTGGATGATAGTGCGTTGGTACTTTAAACATGGCCGGTGGGAGATTGACGACGAGGAATATAGTCATGCTAAAAAAGAAGTGAGAGCAGGGTTTATGCTTTGGATCGGGGCACACTTTTTTAACGCTGTTGTGATTCTGTATACGCATAAGGCCACGCCTCTTTTCCCACCACTTGCCCCTCACATGTAAATCACCTGATGCACATCTGTTTCATCTGTAACGAATATCCGCCGGGCCGACACGGCGGCGTCGGCAGCTTCACTCAGACGCTCGGACGGGCGCTCGCCCGCAACGGATGCCGCGTGACGGTGGCCGGCGTTTATCCGATTGAAAAGACGATCCGCGAAGATGATGAAGGCGTCGCAGTCATCCGCCTGCCGCACGCTGGCGTTCGCGGAGCAGGTTTCATAGTCAATGGCCGCAGGCTGGCGAGCGAGTTGGAAGCGATAAACCGCCAACACAAGATTGACGTGATTGACGGCCCGGAGCTTTCTTTCGCCAACATCCGATTGCACGCTGCCGCGACGAAAGTGATCAGGATGAACGGCGGGCATCACTTCTTCACGACGACGCTGGGGCAGCGTCCGGCGGTCTGGCGCGGATGGCAGGAGCGGCGGTCGTTTGCGCGCGCCGACGAATTATGCGCGGTCAGCGAATTCATTGCCGAGACGACGCGCGGTCTGTTGAAGCTCGGCAATCGCCCGATAGAAATCCTGCCCAATCCCGTTGACACCGAACGATTCAAACCGCGCCCGGATGTTCACGAAGAAGACGGGTTGATCGTCTTCACCGGGACGCTGTGCGAAAAGAAAGGCGTGCGGCAGTTGGTTCAGGCGATGCCGCGAATCGTGGCCGAAGTCCCGCAGGCGCGATTGCTGCTCATCGGGCGCGATTCGATTGATCCGCTGACCGGCGCGTCGTTCAAATCGCAGATGGAAAAATTGATCGAGCCTCGGCTACAACCGCACGTCAAATTCGCCGACTTCATTGATAACAGCCGCTTGCCCGAAACGCTGGCAAGCGCGAGCGTGTGCGTTTACCCGTCGCACATGGAAGCCCAGGGCATCGTCATCATCGAAGGCATGGCGATGAGCAAGGCAGTTGTGACCGGCAAGACCGGCCCCGGCCCTGAATTGGTCGAAGAAGAAGTTTCGGGAATGTTGTGCGACCCGTACGATCCGGCGTCAATTGCTGCAAAGGTGGTGGGGTTGCTCAAAGACCCGTCGCTCAGGCGGCAGATCGGCGCGCGGGCGCGGTTGCGCGCCGTCAACAAATTTTCGGTCGAGACGCTGGTCAGGCTGAACACCGATTTTTATCATCGCTGTGTCGAGAACCATCGAAACGCATAGCGTGAAAAATTTGCTGATCGTCTCAAGCGCGATTCATTATCGCCACGACGGCAGACTTTTCTCTTACGCGCCCTACGCGCGCGAGATTGATCTCTGGGCCGATCTTTTCCCCGAATTGATCATCGCCGCGCCCTGCCGCGAAGCTGCGCCGCCGCCTGACTGTTCGCCTTTTTCCCGATCCAACATTTCGATCCTGCCGCAGAAAGAAACCGGCGGAGATACGCTTGGCGCAAAATTGAAACAAATGTTTTCGCTGCCCGCGTTGATCTTCAGTCTGTGCCGCGCGATGCTGCGAGCCGATACGATTCACGTTCGCTGCCCCGGCAATCTGGGCCTGCTTGGAGTCGCGCTTGCGCCGCTCTTTTCGCGCCGACTCGTGGCTAAATACGCCGGGCAATGGACTCCCTATCCGGGCGAGCCGCTGACCTGGCGATGGCAACGCGCGATGCTTCGATCGCGCTGGTGGCGCGGGCCGGTGACGGTTTACGGCGATTGGCCGAATCAGCCCGCGCACGTCGTTCCGTTCTTCACTTCGGTGTTGAACGAGCGGCAGGCGGAACGCGCGCGGATCGCAGCCGCTCGCAGAAAGCTCGGCGGGAAGGCGTTGCGAGTGTTGTTTGTCGGACGCCTTTCAGCAGCGAAGAACGTGAACGCCATCGTCAACGCCGTCGCGCTTCTGAAAGCTCGCGGGATCAGCGTTGAATGCGACATCGTCGGCGAAGGCCCCGAACGCGCGAGACTGGAAAAACAAGCCGAAGAGTCAGGCGTCAACGACCGCGTCAATTTCGCGGGCGGCGTTGATTTCGACCGTGCGCTCGATTTTTACGAACGGGCCGACGCGCTCGCGCTCGTTTCCGAAACCGAAGGCTGGCCAAAGGCGATTGCCGAGGCGATGGCGTTCGGTCTCGTCTGCATCGGATCGGATCGCGGGCTGATTCCGAAGATGCTGGGCGAAGGGCGCGGCATAGTCGTTCCGCCGGGAGACGCCGAAGCGCTGGCGTCCGCGCTGCAACGCGTCATTGAAAATCCCGATGAATGTTCAGAGACGAGCCGGCGCGCCGCCGAATGGGGCCAGCGATATTCGCTGGAAGGATTGCAACGAGCGATTGGCGAGTTGCTGGCCGAGCGATGGCAGACGCCAAAACGATTACAACTGTGGGACACGGGCTTTGCCGCGGAGACACAGAGACACAGAGAAGATGAAGAGAGCCGCTGACCCTTATGGTTTTCCTCTATGTCTCGGTGGCTCTTTGGCTAATTCATATGCCGCTTCCAGGCGCGCTTCATTTGACCGACACATTGGCGTTGGGCGGCGCTGAGCGCGTGGCCGTCAACCTGGCCAATCTGACGCCGCGTGATCGTTACCGCGTTTTCTTTTGCGCGACGCGGGCCGAAGGGCCATTGGCTGAACAACTCGCGCCGGATGTCGAAAGAATCTGTTTGTCGCGGCGGCGGCGTTTCGATCTGGCCGCGATCAAACGATTGATCGAATTCATCCGGGCGAACGACATCCGGCTGCTGCACGCGCATTCAACCGCGCTCTTCGTCGCGGTTCAGGCTTCGCTTTTTGCACCGCATCCGCGCGTCGTCTGGCACGATCATTTCGGACGATACGCCACCGAAGAACGCTCCGTGTTCGTCTATCGGTTGTTGACGCGGCGGGTGAGCGGCGTCTTTTCGGTGAATCAGCAATTGGCTGATTGGGCCGTCAATCGCTTGAAACTGCCACGCGACCGCGTCTGGTACGTTCCGAATTTCGTGGCTGAATTTGCCGGCGGCGGAGCGGAGATTGATTTGCCGGGAGTGGCGGGAAAGCGAATCGTTTGCGTGGCCAATCTGCGGCCGGAGAAAGATCATCTGACGCTCGTGCGCGCGATGGCTCTGGTCGTAGCGCGAGAACCCGAAGCTCATCTGCTGCTGGCGGGAGCAATCAGCAATCAAGCTCACTTCGCAGCGCTCAGGGAAGAGATTGCGAAACTCCATCTCGATGGCCGCGTCACCTTTCTGAACGAACAACAAAACATCGCGCCGATCCTGCGCGGCTGTGACATCGGCGCGCTCAGTTCGGCGTCTGAAGGTTTACCGCTGGCCCTGATCGAATACGGCAAGGCGGGGCTGCCGGCTGTGGCGACTCAAGTCGGGCAATGCGCCGAGGTGTTGGATGGCGGCAAGGCCGGAATCATCACGCCGCCACGCGATCCGGCGAAGCTGGCCGAAGCTCTGCTGTCATTGCTCGAATCCGGCGAGAGAAGAAAGGCGCTTGGCGAAGCTTTTCGACGGCGGGTCGAGAGCGTTTACAGCCCGGCGCCGATCATCGAGCGGATTTGCCGCGCATATGATTTGATTTTGAACTCGCAATCGCGTGAGGCATAATCGCCGTCGAATTCGACAACCCCGCTAAACAAAAGAGCAATCAGTCCGGTAACCAATACCATCAATGATAGATCGAAGCATCGCAACGCCCGTCAATCTCAATCGCCGCCAGAGCGCGGTCAGCAGATTGTTGAGCGATCAATCTCTGCTCGACGTAATTCGCGTTTCATTACTGCTTGTCGCGCACATCCTGCTGGGATTGTCGCTCAGCGTCGCGCCATCTATATCCAACGTCCACGTCATCGCCGTTCTCGCGGCGGGTTCGTGGTACGCGTTGTCGCAACCGCGCCTGGAGCGGGCGGCGTACCTGGGCGCATACATCACCGGCGCTGAGACGTTGTGGCGAATGACGAACGCAGACGTGTTTTGGGAGACAGGCAAATACGCGATTGCGGGCGTCTTCATCCTGGCGTTGCTGCGGACGGGACGGTTGAAAGGGCCGGTCATGCCTTTCTTCTTCCTGATGCTGATGCTGCCGTCGCTGGTGATGCCGCTGGCCAGCGTGGAGGAATCGGAACTGCGCAATCAGGTCAGCTTCAATCTGTCGGGGCCGCTGGCGCTGGCGATCAGCGCGTGGTTCTTTTCGCACGTCAAATTATCCGGGCCGCAGCTACAAAAAATGTTCCTGGCGCTGATCTGTCCGGTAGTCTCCATTGCGACCATCGCGGTTTATAAAATCGTGACCGCTACGAAGCTGGTCTTCATAGACGATTCGAACCTGCTGACGAGCGGCGGTTTCGGCCCCAATCAGGTTTCGGCCATACTGGGGCTGGGTTCGTTGATGGCGTTTCTGCTGGTGCTGGATCGCGCAGTGTCGCGCGGACTCAGGATCATCTTCTTTCTCGTTTCGCTCTCGCTGATCGCGCAGAGCGCGCTGACATTCTCGCGCAGCGGTTTGTACATGGCCTGCGGCGGAGCGCTGCTGGCCGTGATTTTTCTGATTCAGGACAGGCGCGCCAGATTCCGGTTGTTCGCGGTGATCGTGACGCTCTTCCTTACAATCAGCTTCATACTGCTTCCGCAACTGGACGAATTCACCGGCGGGGCGTTGTCCAAACGGTTCAGCGACACACGGCTGACGGGACGCGACAATCTGGCGATGGCCGACCTGCAGGTCTTCGCCAATCATCCTGTCTTCGGCGTCGGGCCGGGGCAAACGCGCCATTATCGCAACCCTGAATTCGGGCGCGGATATTCGACAGCCGCCGCTCACACTGAATTCTCGCGCCTCTTGTCTGAACACGGCGTCTTCGGATTGATCGCCATCATCGTGCTGCTGTTCATGGCGCTTCAGAATTTCAGGCACTCACGAACCGCGAGAGGCCGGGCCGTAGCCGGTTCGATGACCGCGTGGAGCCTGCTATTTATGATCGGCGCGGCGATGCGGCTGGTCGCCCCGTCATTCGTTTTCGGCATGACTGCGGCCACGATACTGCCGGAAAGCGAACCGGAACCTGCCAATGCCCAGCCCAGAATCTGAAAACAAACGCATGCCTGAAAAGATTGTTTGCCGGGTCTGTGGCCAGTCTTCCACCCAACAATCCATCGGCAGGGTCATCAACGGTTCCTACCCGCTGCTCAAGTGTCCTGAATGTTCGACGATCCTGGCTGACCAGTGCCGCGTCGAGAGCAAGAAAATCTACGACGAACTGTACGATCAGGAAGGCTTGCAGGCCTACGAGCAGCATCGTGTGGAATTCGAGAAGATCGTCAATGGCGGAAAGCCTCACCGTCCGTATCAGGAGCGTCTGCTGGCGAAAGTCGAAAAGATTTGCTCAGGCCGGCGGATGATTGAAATCGGCGGCGGCGTGGGCATCTTCGGCAAGATCGCCGTTTCGCGCGGATGGGATTACACCAACTACGACGTTTCCGAAGTCGCGCTGAGTTACGCCGAAAAACTGGGTTTGAAAACCAGGCTGATCGAAAATCAACGGATCAGCCTGCCTGCGAATTCCGCCGATCTGATCGTGCTTTGGGAAGTGATCGAACACATCTGGGAAGTCTCCGGCTATTTGAAGATCATCCGCGAGGCGCTCGTTCCGAACGGCGTTTTGCTGATGAGCACGCCCAATTATTTCCGCGCCGCCTATCAGAGATCGGATTCCTGGGGAGTCGGCGCGGCCCCGCCGGTTCACGTCAATTTTTTCACGCAGGAATCTTTAGGCGCGGCCCTCCGGCTCAACGGCTTCTCGAAGAACGATGTTTTTGTCCGCAGAATCTATCTGCCCGCGAGCAAATCTCTGGAAGGCGCGCTGAGGCCCTTGAAATTTTTGCTGCGACTGGAAGAGCCGCCGACACTCTTTTCCATCTCGCGCCGAAGCTGAGAATGGTCGAAGCGAAGCAACCATGGTCTTTGTCATAGCTACCTCCTCCTGGAAAGATGGAACGGCTGTGCCGAGTCATTTCAAAGCGCTCGCCGATGAATTGGTCAGACGCGGTCATCAGGTCATCATTCTGGTCGCCGGTCGGACGATGGAAGCGGAGGAGCGGATCGGCAATCCGCTCGTCTTCAACTGGCCTTCGAGACGGCCCACCAAAATAAAAGACGCGATCTTCGCGCACAGGCTTTTTTCTCAACACCGGCCCGATTGTCTGGTCGCCAATTTCGGCGCCGTCAATGTGATGACAATCGCCGGCTGGCTCACGCGCGCGCCGGTCCGCGTGGTCTGGTATCACACGCTGTACGAGGCGATAAAAATTGACAACAAATTGCCCGCGTGGAAGCGAAAGGCGCTGGCCTTGAGAAAGCGAATGGTTTACCGGCTGGCCACGCACTTCGTTCCGGTCACGTTCGCGGCGCAAAAAGACCTGTGCTCGGTCTTCGGCGTCCCAGCCGAACGATGCTCCGTCTTCTACAATTCGCTCAGCGATCCGGCAGGCCCGGAACAAGCTCAACTCAATTCATCATCCGGAAATTATCAGATCGTCTGCGTTGGCCGCTTCGATCCGGTGAAAGGTCAGGACGTGTTGATCAGAGCCTTGCCCGCGATCAAGGCGGAGTTCCCCAATCTCAAGGTCAACTTCGCAGGCGAGGGCGCGCAGAAAGAAAGCTGCCAACAACTGGCGCAATCGCTCGGCGTCGAGGATTTGTGCGTCTTTTGGGGCAACGCGTCACACGCGGAGGTTTTGAATTTGATCAAGGCTTCGGACATCAGCGTGATTCCGAGCCGGTCGGACAATTGCCCAATGACACTGATCGAATCGCTGGCCTGCGGCAAGCCGGTCATCGCGTCCAACGTGGGCGGCATCCCGGAGTTGATAGACGACGGAGTTGAAGGCTTTCTGGCGCCGCCGGACGATCACGAAGCGCTGGCGGAAAAAATCATGCGGCTGTTGAAAGACAGCGCGATGAGACGGGCTGTTTCGACAAACGCGCGGAACCGCTTCCTGAAAGATTACGATCTGCGTTCGGCTGTGTCGCGCGAGGCGGCGTGGTTGGAGCAGATTGCCAGCGCGGGCAGAAAAAATTGAATATTGGTTGTAACTGCTCAACCGTTCTTCGTCCCATCGGGATGGTTTGATTTTAGGCAGGTCGTTTACGGCCTGCATGCAAAGGCAAACGATTTTCACGTCGCGTAGCGACGGTTGAAACCATCATCGTGTGATTCAATCGTCGCTACGCGACGAAATATATTTCATGGCGTCTCATGCAGGCCGTAAACGACCTGCCTAAAATCAAACCGTCGCTACGCGACGAAGAGGGTTGAGCAGTTACGAATAGT
>JAJVID010000185.1 GCA_022072205.1 Acidobacteriota bacterium | reverse complement strand
GTCATCAATCAAATCAAAACCAACCCGGATTCGCGCCGCCTGATCGTTTCGGCCTGGAACGTCGGCGAGTTGGACAAGATGGCGTTGCAACCCTGCCACGCGCTGTTTCAGTTTTATGTCGCGGGCGGAAAACTCTCCTGCCAGTTGTACCAACGCTCGGCGGATACTTTTTTAGGCGTTCCGTACAACATCGCCAGCTACGCGTTGCTGACTAACATGATCGCCGAGCAATGTGACCTCAAGGTTGGCGAATTCATCTGGACGGGCGGCGATTGCCACATTTACCTGAATCATCTTGAACAGGCGCAACTGCAACTGAGCCGTGATCCGTTTCCGCCGCCGAAGCTCGTGATCAAACGAATGCCGGAATCAATCTTCGATTACCGGTTTGAAGATTTCGAGATTGCGAATTATCAAGCCCACCCTCACATTTCGGCGCCAGTGGCGGTGTAAGTCTCGGACGCTGACGATTCGGAAACATCTGTCTGCGTCAGCGCGCGGAGTTTTGCCAGCGCAGCCTCGACGGCGTGGCCGTGTGTGGCGATGGATTCTATGATTTCTGACGGCATGCGAGTGTCACGTTCGACGCGCGCACGCGGATTCACCGCTTTCAAGTCGTAGACAGCCGCATCAATGGCGTCGGCTTTTGCCTGCGCTTCACGAGCGGCCTTCTCGGCGGCCGTCAGAGCCTCTCGACAAGCATCGAGTTCTGTTTCACTTGCGTTGGCTTTGCGCAGCGCAGCCAGTTTGTCTTTGCAAACCACCGCCTCGGCCTTGCGCTTTTCGACTTCGGCCAGATGCGGCGCCATCTCTTCGCGGGCTTTGGCGCGGCGCGCGGCGAAATCCACCGCCCACGAAAAATCGCTCTCGCCCGCCTCGGTTCCGCGCGTGCTGAACATCCTGGCAAAACTCGGAAAGGGCCTGTCGGCGTTACCTCCCTGCTCGCGCCAATCGCCAACCAATGTTGCTGGTAATTTTGCGTCATCCAACACTTCACCTTTCGGGCCGAAACCAAAATGAGCCAGCGTCAGCGGCGATTTCTTGCCCACCTTGACGTGCGACAGGTCGTAATACCAGATTCGTTCGGTCTTCTTGCCTTTAGTGAAAAACAGCAGGTTGGTTTTGACGCCCGCACCCGCCGTCGAAAACACTCCTCCCGGCAAACTGACGATGAGCCACAGGTCGCACTCGTCCAGCAGCTTGCGTTTGGTTTCGACAAAGGCGCTCTCGTTCGTGCGGAACAGCAAGCCTTCATCCAACACCACGCCGCAACGCCCACCCGGTTTACCGTCCAACGCTAGTTTCAATTCGGCCAGGATGTGTTGCAGGAAAAGCACCTGTGTCGAACTCGTCTCAAAACTGTAATTCTTCTGCGCGTCCTTGCCCTCTTTGCCGCCAAAAGGCGGATTGGTCATGATCACGTCGAACGTCGCGGGCGCTCCCTCGAACAGCGCGTCGTAAGCCGCAGCGCCGGTCAGCGTGTTGCCGTGCCAGAGGTTCGGCTGATCAATTCCATGCAGCACCAAGTTGGCCAGCGCGATGGGAAAGACGAGGTTTTCTTTTTCGCGGCCATAGAACGTGCGCGTCTTCAGCGTTTCCAGATCGGTCGAGGCCGCCGCATCTCCCAGCTTCCGCGCCATCAATTCATACGCCTGCGCCAGAAACCCGCCCGTGCCGCAACCCGGATCGTAAACCGTTTCGCCCGGCTGCGGGTCAATCACGCGCACCATCGCGCGGATCACTTCGCGCGGCGTGAAGAACTGCCCGCCGTCCGAATTCTTCTCGCCCATCTTCAACAGCAAATCCTCGTAGACTTGCGAGAGCGTGAAGAAATGCTGGTCGTCAATATGATCAATGCTGATCTGATGCACACGGTCGAGAATGTCGCGCAGGTTGGTTTCCGAATCCACCCGCGTGCGCTCCACCGCAGTCATAATCCGCCCGATGACGCGCTGTTTCGGCGACGCCGCCGGGTTGGGCCGTCCATCGGACATCACGTCCAGTCTGTGCAAATACGGCAACAGATCTTTGTTGATGAAGGCGAAGAAGTCGCCGATCTTGGCGGCTTCCAGTTCCGCCCGCTTCCAGCCCGCGCGCTTGCCTTCGGGAGTGAAGGCAAAGTCTTTCTCGTTGTAAGGCGCAGCCCAATCCTGCCAGCGGTACGGTTCGCTGAGCGCTGGCGTGAACGTTTGGCCGACCGCGTCTTTGCCTTCGCGTTCTTTCTCTTCCTGCGCGTCCAGAATGCGCAAGAAGAGAATCCACGTCAGTTCGGGCACGTATTGCAACGCGCTCGCGCAGTTGGAGCGGCGCATGATGTCGCAGATGGATTTGACGAAGGCCGACAGCGATTGCGTGGAGGCAATCGCTCGGGGTTGTCCAGCGGTTTTGTTCGGCTTGGGTTTAGGCATATTTATCAGGCGCTGCGTTTTCCCGCTCCATAGGAGCGCAATGTTTATGGATACGCGGCGCATCATTCACCCAAGCTCCGTAGGAGCGGCATCTGCCACATTTCGCTCCTACGGAGCTTGGGGAATGTTGCTCACGATTACTATAAACATTTGGCTCCTACGGAGCCGGAAGGCGCGCTACTCATTGTCTGGCTCATCTTCGATGAAATCGAAAACATATTTGTCCTCGAATGTAATGTCGAATTTCCGCAATAGCGCAAGATATTCATTCTTGAACGAATTCTGCTGGTGATGCTTCTCCTGATCCTGGATGTATTGGATGATCTTGTCCAATTGCGAATGGCCATAGGAGAACGCGCCGAAGCCTTCCTGCCAATTGAACTTTCCTCTGATCCAGCGATTCTCGTTGATGAACTTTGACGAACCGGCTTTGATGTCTCTGACCAGATCGGACAAGGCGATATTGGGTTTCATGCCCATCAGCAAATGCAGGTGATCGGCCACACCATTGATTTGCAGCATCTTCTGTCCCTGGTTGGTGACAATGCCGGTGATGTATTTGTGGATCTCTTCTTTGTGTTCTGGCTGAATCAGGCATTGCCTGCCTTGCACGGCGAAGACCACCTGAATGTATATCTGAGTGTACGTGTTCGCCATTGTCGCCTCCTGTTCAAATGGTTTTCGAGCAAGCGAACCGCCCTAGCGGGACGCAATGTTGATGGATAACGAGCGCCACATCCCCAAGCTCCGGAGGAGCGAAATGTTTATAGAACCACGAAGACCCAACACCCCAAGCTCCGTAGGAGCGACATGGTTATAGATCACGGAGAGCAAAAATCCCCAAGCTCCGTAGGAGCGACATGTTTATAGATCACGAAGAGCAAAATCCCCAAGCTCCGTAGGAGCGACATGTTTATAGATCACGAAGAGCAAACATCCCAAGCTCCGTAGGAGTGGCAGATGTCGCTCCTACGGAGCTTGGGTGATTCTCTTACGCCCAATGCTATAAACATTCCGCGCCGCTGGCGCTTTCAAACCGGATCAGCAACGATTATTGACCTTCAAACGCCTGAGCGAGAAGGCGCGCGGGCAGCCGCTCGACCTCTTCAAGGCTGGCTTTCGCTGCAATGCGCAGTTGCTCAAAGACTTCAAGTAGTTGCTTCAGGCGCCGCACGATACGCTCCTGCTCTGCTCTCTCCGGTAAGCAAACATGAAAAGATTCCAGCGTCGGCATGTAAATCGTTTTGTGCGTCGCGCCGGTCGCTAACGCTCGGAGTTCGCTGCGCGAGCGAATCAGCGCGTGCATCAGGAATTCGGGATCAAGATCATCGCCGCAGACCCAGTTGGCGAAGTCCTGACTGGTCGCCATTGGCTTGGCCATGATCGTGACGAAACCTACGGAAGCAGTTCGCGAAAAACAGACTGTGCCGCGAGGCAAGATGCGAGCCGCTGAATTGGCAATGCCAGCCGGGTTGGTTTTGATCTGCGTCTCTTCCGTCCAACGGCCATCCAAAGCGCGAATCTCGGTCAGCGAAACCCACGAGACATCACCACCCCACCAATCAGGACGTAAGCGACTTGGCGTATGGCCACTTTCCAGCCGGGCCAAGTTCGGTGCGATCCGTTCCCAGCGCCATTCGGCAGGCGCCGTCTCGAATTCCGGCGGAACGCCAACGGGCGCAATTTCAGCAAAGGCATCGCGGTAAATGGCTGCCCACAACGCCTCAACTTCCTTCACCTGCGCTTGCGCCGCCTGCCGCGCTTCCTCGACGGCGGCAAGTTGGGCTTTCAGGCGGGCGGCGATGCGACGTTGTTCGTCAATCGTAGGAAGAGGCAATTCCAATTCTTCAAAGAAGATTGACGGAACCCGCTGCTGTCCCACCGTTCCCGTGAAAGTTTGAACCGCAGCGTCCAACGTTTCCTGTCGCCGTAGAAAGAAATGAATCCATTCCGGGGTGATGCGCTCGCCAGCGCGAATCACATGAAATTCTGTAGAGCCAAACCCAACGCCTTTGAGCAAATTTCGGACAATCGCGTGCTTGCCGTTTTGCATACACGGCGTGATCTTGGCAAAAATCACATCGTCTTCGGCAAATACTGTGTAGCCTTTTTTGACTTGGGCAAACTTCCGCTCGAATGGAGTCACCACTATTCCAGTAACACCGTCCACTGACTCCATTGGCACAAACGTCACCAACTCATCATCGGCAAAATCGAGTGCTGGACGGCGTGGATTTATTTCGGCCACATCAGCCAATTTGACGACCTGAATGCTCATACCCCAAACAACCTCACCTTCGCTTCGCGCATAACTTCCGCATCAATTCTTCGCTCTGTAGGAGCGCAATGTTTATAGCTCGCGTACGACCATATTCTCCAAGCTCCGTAGGAGCGACATCCGCCACATTCCGCTCCTACGGAGCTTGGAAATTGAACCGGCATTGAAACTATAAACATGCCGCGCCGCTGGCGCTGAAAACCGGCTTCGACTACCGTCCAATATCATCACACTCCAAACAACCTCATCTTCGCTTCGCGCATAACTTCCGCAGGCTTGCCCAACTTCCGCAACGCCGCCAATCCGCCCGCCCGCGCAATCTCCGGCACTTGCCACAACAACTCCGATTCCAGCGCCTCGGTGCCGCCCGCGCCGAACTGATGGCCGATGCCGCGCAACACTTCGGCTGCTTTCTCGCCTGCGCCGTCAAACCACGGCGCGTGGATCGTCAGATACTCTGCTTCGCGCTCCCACCGTTTCAGCGCCCGTTCGCGGTAGCCGTAATGCGCAAACAAATCGAAGTTGTCGCACTCGCGCAAGCCCACAAGTTCGCGCACGACTTCGGGCGAATACTGCTGGCCGAGCAGATGATCAATCAACTGGCGGCGCTGCTGTGTTTCGACCCACAGGCTGCGGAATTCATCCAGCGTATGCGCTTCGGCCAGCACGCGGCTGATCATCTCCTGCCGGTATTCTTCGACCGGGATCGGCACGTCGCGTCCGTCGCGCCGCTGCAGGATGAAGCGGCCCTGCGGCGTGATCGAAACCCGCTCGCCCGCGACCATCTCCGGCAACGGCAGCGGGTCGGCGTCGCCGCCGCCATCGCCGCTGTCGCCTTCGCCTTCGCCTCCGTCTTTCTTCGCGCGGGTTTTGGGTGGTGACGTAATGAAATCGGTACCGAACAGGTCGGTGACGCCGGTGTAATCGTAAAGCCAGAACTTGTACTTCTGCGTCGGCTCGTCAATGCGCGTGCCGCGCCCGACCATCTGGTAAAACGCGATGGACGATTCCAGATAGCGGAAAAAGACCACAGCGTTCAGCCGCTCGATGTCCACGCCGGTCGCCAGCAAATCAACCGTGCAGGCGATGAAGCAGCGTTCGCCCGAACCGCGCATCGTTTCGATCAATTCCGAGCCTCCGTCAGCCGTGCATTTGAACGCGTAATGGTCTTTGGGCGTGACGCCTTTTTCCTGACACCACTGGGCGTAAAGCCGCTGCATTTGCATAGCCACCCGGTCGGCGTGCAGGTCGCGGGTGCAGAAGATGATGACCTTCTGTTCCGGCCCGCCGTGTTCGCACAACCGCACGAACAGGTCGGCGCACATCGCGTTGATGCGCGCCGGGATCAACAATTCGTCGTCGAAATGGCGCGCTTCGTATTGCTCTCTCAGGTCTTCTTCCTGAACCGGCCTGCCCGTGCGGGCGTCAATCGGACGCGCGGCCAGCACCTCTTCGCGCGTGAACATCTTCCAGTCAATCGAAGGCTTGAGCCGCACAATCTCGCACGCGGCCAGATAGCCGTCTTCCTGAGCCTGAATCAACGTGTATTCGTAAACCGGCTCGCCGAAGTAGGCGAGGTTGTTCGCCGTGATGTCGGCGTCTTCGGCGGTTTGATGTTTCGATTCGCGCAACTGACGCGGCGTCGCGGTCAGGCCGATGTGGATGGCCTGCGGGTTGCGCTTCAAAACTTCCGACCAGCGCCCCCAGGCCGAGCGATGGCATTCGTCAATGATGATGACACTGAATGAATCGGGCGGGTAATGCTCGGTCAGAAAGCTGGCGTAGCCCTGATCGTCATCGTCCAGCCCCAGCGTTTGATAAGTGGCGATGTGGACTTTGGCGTTTTTCGCGGCGTTCTGGCCGCGCTCGGTCTTGACGATGCGCACGCTGCCTTTCGGAAAAGCCTTCAAGATTTTGTCGTAAGCCTGCTCGCGCAATTCGTCGCGGTCGCACAGGAAGAGCGCAGGTTTGGTCAACCGCCCCGCTTCGTGCATCCGCCACAGCAGATTGGCGGCAATGACCGTCTTGCCTGAACCGGTAGCGAGCGAAAGCAACACGCGTGAATCATCGCCGTTTTGTTCACAGCGCAGCATCTTTTCAAACGCGGCGCGGATCGCCGCATCCTGGTAATAACGAGGCTTGGCCCACGCCGCGCTGTCGGCCATAAACAGCATCGCAGCTTCGGGCCGAGTGATGTCTATGCCTTTGTCTTTGGCGTAACGGGCTGTCAGATCGTCGTGGCTGGGAAAGTTCAGGAGCGGAAACGGGCCATCAGGCATTTGCCGTGTCTTGTCAAATTCGCCATAGAGGTGTCCGTTGGTGGCGAACACGTACTGCACGTCGAAGCGCGCGCAATCGGCGTAGCTTTTGGCCTGCTGCATCCCCTTGAGCGGGTCTTCGGTTTCGGCTTTGGCTTCGATGACCCCAACTGGCAAAGGCCTGGGCATATCGCCCGCCTGAACGCAAAGCAAATAGTCGGTGCGGCCAGCCCCCGCCCGGCGGCGTCCCTTGGCGCCAATCGGTTCCACCGGCGCCGGCGTTTCCAGCTTGATGCGCCACTCCCGATAGCCTTTAGATCGCAGAACCGGATCAATCAGTTGATAACGTGTTTCGGCTTCGTTGTAGGCCACAGTTCCACTTTGCTCCTTGATCAAGGGGCATTTAACACTCTGCAGGCGCTTTGCAGCGCAACGCCCGCTCACGCTTGAAGAAAGGGTCGGCGGAAGCGGGCGCGTAATCGTGAGTATAGGAACCTTGAAGACTCTCACGGCGCGGGGCCGAGTTTCGCTCACGACGGGCGAAAAGTACCATGTGCCCGTCGAATATCCAACCTTGATGCGCCTTCCAAACAGAATACGCTGCGACGGAATAACGCCGGCGCCGCTGACCGGTGGAAATCAACCATTCATCACGAGTAGACTACAACTCGCCGGACAACAATTGCCGCGCATAGCCGCTTGCGGTTAGATTTCATCCACGCCTTGAAAGAATCACCGGAAGAAAGAAAGGAAGTATGACGACATCCGCCGCCGCCGCCCTGCTCAATCTGCTGGGTTACATCACCGGGCTGTCGCTTTACGCGATGCTGCTGGCGATGTTGCTGAACGGGCCTCGCGCGGCGTCATCTGTAGGCGCGGATTCCGACAAGGCCGACCGGTTGCCGTTGCTCACGGCGCTGCTGGGGTTGGCGTGGAATCTGGGCGCGCTGCTGGATTTCGGGCTGCACGACATCGGCGGATGGCGTTCGTCGGCGTTACTCGCGGCGGTGGCCTTCACCGCGCTCGGTTTTCTGCCGGCGGTGGTCGTGCATTCGGTGTTGCGGTCGGGCGAGGCGTGGCGGCGTCCGGCGCCGATGTGGATGCTGATCGCCGCTTACAGTTTCAGCGCAGCGGCGGCGGCGTTGAATTTTTATCAGGCCGTCAATCTGCAATCGGCCCCGTCGCACTGGGCGTTGCACGTGCTGACGATTGGTTTTGGCGCGCTCATCGTGGCGTTGCTGGTCGCTACGCGCGGGAAGCCCGGATGGGGACGAGCGGGCTGGGTGGCGCCGCTGGCGGTCTTCGCGGTCTCGGCGCTGCATCTGAGCCATCACGAGGGCAAAGAGTATTCGTGGTGGATTGAACTGGCCGGGCATCACGCGTCGCTGCCGCTGGTGGTGGCGATTCTCTATCAGGATTATCGGTTCGCGCTGGCTGACATTTTTCTCAAACGCGCGTTGTCGCTGGTGCTGCTGGTGTCGCTTGCGTTCGGGTTGTATCTGAGCGTCGCCGCGCCGGCGCTTGATCGCCGAGGCGCTCATCCGGTCGCAATCGGACTGCTGCTGGGTTTGTGGGTAGCGACGGCGCTGATTTATCCCTGGCTGAGGCGCGGCGTGGATTGGTTTGTTGACACGGTCGTTTTGCGGCGGACGGATTACGAAGCCCTGCGCGCGGAGATTTCACAGAAGATCGCCACGCGCGAAACGTCCGGGCAGATTCTGGATGAGGCTTGCGCGCAACTGGCGCGCGCGTTGACGGCGCGCGGCGTAAGCTGGTCGGTCGCCAGTGACGACGAAACCGGTCAAGGCCCTGACGCGCCGAGCGGCCCGCTCATTCCGTTGATCAGCCAGTCGAAATCCTCGCGGCGGTTGAGAGAGAACGCTTCGCGCGCAGCGACGGTGTTGGTTCCGACTACCGAATCGCCGCAGTATCGGTTGAGTATTGGCGAACTGGCGGCTGGGCGGCGGTTGCTGTCGGATGATCTGGCGTTTCTGGGAGCTGTGGCGATGATCGTCGCGCGGCGCATTGACGCCGTGCGCGTCATCCACGAACGCTGCGCGCGCGATCTGCGCGAACAGGAAGCGCTCAAGCTGGCGACCGAGGCCGAGCTGCGAGCCTTGCGCGCGCAGGTCAATCCGCACTTTCTTTTCAACGCTCTGACGACCATCGGCTATTTGATTCAAACGACGCCCGAACGCGCGTTTGAAACATTGATGCGTTTGACAGCGTTGCTGCGCGGCGTGCTTCGTCGCAGCGAGGGCGAATTCACCACGCTCGACGAAGAGATTGAACTGATCGAATCTTACCTGGAGATCGAGCGCGCGAGGTTTGAAGGTCGGTTGCGCGTGACGATTGACGCGCCGCGAGAGTTGCGAAACCATCGCATCCCCGCGTTGCTCATCCAGCCTCTGGTCGAGAACGCGATCAAACACGGCATCTCGCCGTCGCGCGCGGGCGGAGAGGTCGTGATCTCGGCGCGGCTCGCATCCGGCGACAAGCTGCGAATCAGCGTGCGCGACACGGGGCTTGGCGCGAGCGAGCAGGCGCTGATCGCAGGCCGTGAGCGCGGAGTCGGGTTGTCGAACATCGAACGCCGCCTCAAAACTCATTACGGCGATCAGGCTTCGTTCAGTATTCGCAGCGCGCCCGGCAGGGGCACGACGGTTGAGATGAGCTTGCCCGTCAAGATGACTCACGCGGTGGCTGTTGGCGCGGACGTATCGAGGAGTCCTTCAAGTCGCTACGGCAATGTCCTGAAACAATGAAAAAAAGGCATGGAGTTCAAGCTTTAGCTTGTGATCTCCATTTTCGAGCGCCCCAAAGCAACAAGCTAAAGCTTGAACTCCATGCCTTTTTTCCGAGAGATAATCGTGAATAACTCATTGCGTGTTGTGATAGCCGACGATGAGCGCCCCGCGCGTTCTTTTCTGGCCGCGATGCTGCGCGGCTTTGATGACGTGTCGTTGGTCGGAGAGGCCGAAGACGGGGCCGAAGCGGTCGAGGTCATCGAACGGGCTAAACCCGATCTTGCGCTGCTCGATCTGCAGATGCCCGAAATTGACGGCCTCGGCGTTGTGCGGCTGCTAAAAAAAAGCCGGATGCCGCTCGTCGCCTTCGTCACGGCTTATGATGAATACGCGGTGCGCGCGTTTGAACTCAACGCGGTTGATTACCTGCTCAAACCTGTTGATCGCGCGCGGCTGCGCGAAACGATCAATCGCGCGCACGAACGGTTGGAGCGCGCGGAGTTGCGCGCCGAAGCCGCCGCAAGATTGACCGCCGCCGCCGAAGATTATCAGGCGGCCACACGCCCGCCGATACTCGAACGCATCCCCGTTCGCCATCACGACGAGATCGTCATCGTGCCGGTCAAAGAGATCGCCTCGATTGTCGCTGACGGCGAGTTGTTGCATCTGACAACCGCGCAGGACGAAAGCTATACGCTGTCGTATCGCTTGAAAGATTTGGAAGCTCGTCTCGATCCGGCGCGCTTTGTTCGCCTCGGACGCGGCACGCTGGCCAACATCGAAATGATGCGCAAGGTGAGCGCGCTGCCCGGCGGAACTTACGTCGTCACGCTGAGCAACGGCCAGCAGCTCAACGTCAGCCGTTTGCAGAGCCGCGTTCTGCGCGATCAACTGCTGCGACTGTGAAAGAGAATCCCCGATTTTTCAATCGCTCCATTCAACCGGCTAACATAACCACTCACCAGAAAGCCGCAGCCATTCATTTAAAACCGAATGTCTCCTCATCAATCCGCCGCTTACGATGCGCGGGTTAAATTCGGAATCAAACTGTCTTTCCCGTTCAATCAGGCTCATTGACGCGGCTTTCGAGAGCCGCGATAAGGAGAGTTCAGATGCGAATCAAAAAGCATCCCGGCGCCGTCGCCCTGCTCATCTTCCTGTCGTGCTGCTTCGCAATGACCGGGTTCGCCCAATCCGGCGCTACGACAACCGGTGGAGCAATTAAAGGCAAGGTCACCATCGAGGACAAAGAACTGCCCGTGCACAACGTGATCGTCACCATCACGCAGCTCAAACGTTCGGTCAGAACCGATGAACAGGGCGCATACGAATTCAAAGATGTTCCGGCAGGCTCTTACAGCCTGATCGCGCGGCTGGAGCACATGCCGGACATCGTCAGCCGCGTCGAAGTGAAACCGGGCGAAGCTGTCACGCTGGACATTCAATTGCGACTGGGCGGCATCCGCGATCAGGTCACAGTTTCGGCCACCGGCGGCGAGCAGACTGCGCTCGAAGCGTTTCAGGGCGTGACGGGTCTCGATTCGACTACGTTGGTTGAAAAGAGTCCGGCGTCGCTCGGCGAAGCGCTCGAACACGAGACCGGCATCGCCAAACGCAGTTCAGGGCCGGGTTCGGCGCGGCCTGTGATTCGCGGATTTGACGGCGACCGCGTGCTGATTGCGCAAGACGGCATCGGCGCCGGTTCGCTCTCGTACTCGTCCGGCGATCACGGAGAGCCTGTCAATGTTCTTTCGGTTGAACGAATCGAAGTCGTGCGCGGCCCGTCCACACTGCTTTACGGGTCGAGCGCAATCGGCGGTCTGATCAACACAATCAACAGCCACGATTCGGCGCACGAAGGATTGCGCGGATTCTTCAACGCCGTCGGCGGAACGAACAACGGGTTGGGCGGAGCGAGCGGCGGCATTGAAGCCGGCAAAAAGAACTGGCTGTTCTGGGCCAATGGAGGCGGGCAGCGTTCAGGCGATTACAAGACGCCGCTCGGCGTGACGCCCAACTCCGGCCAGCGCAGTTACGATGTTTCAGGCGGCGCGGGTTATTACGGCAAAAAAGGATTTCTGAACGCCGGTTATAGTTACAACTCCAACCGCTACGGCGTTCCATTCGATACGAAAGACCCGAACGCCGAACAAGCCACGCTCGATCCGCGCCGGAGCAACGTGCGCGTCAACGCCGGTTTGCACGATGTCGCCGCCGGGTTTGATCACATTCACCTGAGCTTCGATTACACCGATTACAAACACCGCGAACTGGTCTTCGATATTCCTGAAACGTCATTTTTCAACAAAACCTTGTCGTATCGCGCCGTAGCCGAGCAGAAACACCTGGGCCGTTTTTCCGGCAGCGTCGGCGTTTCAGGCTCGCGCCGCGATTTCAAGACCGAAGGCGATGAAGCGATTGCCCCGCCAACGCTTCAAAATTCGTTTGCGGCGTTCGCGGTCGAAGACGTTGATTTGGGCCGCGTCGCATTCCAGTTCGGCGGACGCTTCGAGCGCAACGGATACGATCCGCTGGAATCGCCTTCGGCGTTGAATGTTCGCAATCGCGCGTTCAACGGATTTTCAGGCTCCGCCGGCGTTCGCGTTCCGGTGTGGGAAGGCGGCGCGGTCTCGGCCAATTACACGCATTCCTATCGCGCGCCGTCGCTCGACGAGCTTTACAATCACGGGCCGCATCCGGGCAATTTCACTTTCGAGATCGGCGACACCAATCTCAAAGGCGAAAGCGGCGACGGCGTTGACGTTTCAATCCGCCAGGCGTCGAGCCGCTTCAAAGGAGAGGCTCATTATTTCTTTTACAACTTCCGCAATTTCATCTTCCTCGCGCCGACCGGCGCAAAGGAAGATAACCTGCCAGTGGCTGTTTACAGTCAGGGCGACAGCCGCTATCAAGGCGCGGAGTTGGATTTGAGCATAGGCTTGAGCAAGACGCTCTGGCTCAACGCGGGATTGGATTACGTGAGCGCCGAATTGAAAGCCACGCGGACGCCGCTTCCGCGCATTCCGCCGCTGCGTGGCCGCGTCGGATTCGATTTTCAGTACAAAGCATTCCGCCTCAATCCCGAAATCGTGATGGCGCAAGACCAGGATCGTCTGTTCACGAACGAAACGCGCACGGCGGGATACGCCGTCGTCAACGCGCTGGCGTCATACACGATTGCCCAACAGCACGCGGCTCACATCTTTTCGGTGAACGGGTTCAACCTGGGCGACAAGCTCTATTTCAACCACCTGTCGTTCATCAAGAATTTCGCGCCGGAGATTGGGCGCGGCGTGAGGTTCACTTACACGGTCAGGTTCTTCTGAAGCGTTCTGTAGAGGAGAAGACTCAACACAAAGGGTCAAGGGGTCAAAGGGTCAAAGAAGACCTCCACTTCTTCTTTGACCCTTTGACCCCTTGACCCTTTGTGTTATCTCTACCTCGAACGGAGGTACCAGTGTGATCGTCTCGATTATTGCGGCGATGGATAGAAAGCGCGGGATCGGAGTTGACAACAAACTTCCCTGGCGGCTGTCCGCCGATTTGAAAAAGTTCCGGGAACTGACGATGGGGCATCACATCGTCGTCGGCAGGAAGACGTTTGAATCAATCGGCAAACCACTGCCCGGCAGGCGAATGATCGTCGTGACGCGCGACGTGAATTACAAAGCCGATGGCTGCGATGTCGTTCACTCGGTCGAAGAGGCAATCGAACTGGCGCGCGGCAGAGGCGAGAGCGAAGTATTCATTTGCGGCGGGGCGGAAATTTACGCGCAGACAATCGGCGTCGCAGATCGAATCTATCTGACACTGGTTGACGGCGAAGTCGCGGCTGATACGTTCTTTCCTGAATTTGACCGGCGCGAGTGGAGCGAGCGGGAGAGTTTTTATCAATCAGCCAATGAGAAGAATCAATACCCGTTCACTTTCAGATTGCTGGTCAGGGAACGCCAGTAATAAATGCGAAAACAAAGAAGGCTGGCCGTGCAGCCTTTCGAGCCGCATGGCCAGCCTTTGATTCGATCAGTTCCGGTTTTGAAAACTAGAACTCGTAACGCAGCGCGAACTGCATAATGCGCGAGTTCGTCAGAGTATCAGTGTATTGCCCGAATGTGCTGGTGATATCCGGGAAGGCCAGAAGCGAAGTCGAGTCGAATCGCACCGAGTTAGTCACGTTGAAGACCTCCCAGCGGAATTTCAGCTTGTGATTCTCGTAGATGTTGAAGGTCTTGAGCAGACCCGTGTCAAGCGAGAAGTAACCGTCGCCCCGCAACTGATTGCGGAATCCAGTCTCGCCCGGACGCGCAAAGCGGAAGGACTTCAATGCTTGAGCAGGATCGGGGAAGATTGAGGGACGAACGCTGCCATTGCCGAACTTGTAGCTCCTGTTGGTCTCCGTCTTGGGATAGGTTGCGCCGGCCGCCAACTCCGCGTTGCCCTGCAGGTTCCAGTTGGTGGCCCAGCAAGAACGGCAGTTGGTGATGTTGGCCGGGAAGCCGCTCGTCCAACGGAAGATGCCCGTGGTTTCCCATCCGCCGATGATCTGGTTGAGCCAGCCGGGCGCGCCGCTGGCGAACGCTTTGCCTTTCCCGAAGGGGAATTCGTAGCGGTAGTTGGCGTTGATCTGATGGCGAAGGTCGAAATCCGATTGGGCGTATTGCTGACGTGGCCTCCAGGTGTTGACCACGAAATCGGTGTAACCGCCGGTGAAGATGCTTCCAAACCCGCTGTCACGCTCGACGCCCGACGTGAGGTCCATTGACTTCGACAACGTATAGTTGAAGTCGAACTGTGTGCCTCCGCTAAACCGTTTGCGCACGGTGAACTGAAGCGAGTTGTAGTTCGAGAACCCGATTGTGCTGCGTCCTGCCAGCGAGAAGTACTGATCCTGGAAGAAGGCGTAGGGTGTCCCCTCCGGATTAGCGGCCGTCGCGCCAAAGCAGGCCGGGTAACAAAGAGTGTCAATGATGTAAAGCGCCGTTTGGTGATCAGGCGCATTGTCCGCAAAGACCGAATAGATAGCCTGGGTGTTGCTCAGCCCGCCTCCGACGTTTTTCCCCGCTGTCGGGAAGAGGTTCTCCCAATAGGCGATGGGTTTGACTTGACTGACAGGCGTATTGGTCTCGATCAACTTGACCAATTCCGACGCCGCCGTGAAATAGTCCATCCCGGATTTGGGATCAACGATGTTGAGCGGCATGGCGAGGTCGCGCCGCGTGAGAAGGTCACGCCCGAAGCGGCCGACATACGCCAGTTCGACCGTGAAATTCTTCGGCAACTCGCGTCCGATGGAGAAGTTGACCATATGCGAGTATGGAGTCGTCAGTCCATCATCAATGCTGGATGTGATGGCTTCAAGGCCGAATGGCGGCGTTTGCGGGAAGCCGCCCGGAGGCGCTGGCCTTAACATAACCCTTCCCGTTCTATCTACTGTTGGCACATTGAACACACCGGTGAAGCGCGGCGCTGTTGATTCGTTCTGCTGGTTGGCGGGATTGGACAAGCTCGTGGCCAGACCGAAAGAGCCGGAGCTATCGAACGAAGCAGCAATGCCGTGTCCGATACGATCATAGACCAGCGAGTAGCCGCCGCGAACCGTGGTGCGGCTCTCACCAAACAATCGTTTCAGGAAGCCGCTTCCCGATGGCGACCAGGCGACCGAGACTCGCGGCGCCCAGTTGTTGAAATCCGGATCGTAAAAGCCCGGCTTGTTGTTAGCCTTCCCGGCCAGGTCGAAACTGATGCGCGGCGCGTCGCTCGATGGGAGTCCGCGCAACATGTTTGCCTCGCGCAGGTCAATGAACTGGCTGAAACTCGGCACTGGGCGAACCTGCAATCCATTGGTTTCCCACGGCGGCGTGAAATAGCTGTAGCGGACACCTGCCGTAACCGTCAGATTGGACTTCACCCTCCATTGATCCTGGACATAGCCTTCGTACTCATCAGTCGCGTAGCGCCGCGTCACCGGCACGCCCTCCTTCAGGACGTTGCCATCTATGTCATAGTTATAACGGCCCGTGATCTGTGAAATCAGACCGAGTAGCGGCGTAAAGCCATCAGCCCAGACGGCGAGAGAAGTGGCCGCTGGCAGCGTCGTGCAGGCAGGTAGAGTGCATTGCGGGCGCCCTGGCGCAGTATTCCGGCCCACACCCAAAAGCCAGGAAGCGTTCGTGACCGGCCCGTGGAATGAGCCATCGGTACTAAACGACGGGATGCGTGTAAACCGTATATTGGCTCCTGTTTGCACCGTATGATTCCCCTTGACCCAGGTTAAGTCATCCACAAAGTTGTGCGTGGGAATAATCCGCCCTCGACTCCTGCTCGTAGCCGGCAGATCGTCCAGGAAGCGGAAGGATACTTGAGTCTGGGTCTGCAAGCCCGCTGTTTCCTCCTTGATTCGCGTATAGCCCCAGCGGAAGGAGTTGGTCAGAGTGGGCTTCAACACCGCGTCGTAGCCGATTGAGGATCCCTTGGGGTTGACCAGGCGAAGGCTGTTCGGTGGCTCTCCCGGAAACTGCGGCGTGCTGCGGAACGTGTCGTCCTGTAAAGTTCCGCGCCAGAAAAGCATGTGCTTGCCATCGCGATCAATATTGAAATCGCTCCGCACAATCGCCACGTTCGTTTCGTCTTTGATCGGCGCGGTAAACTGAAAGCCGACGATGTTCAATCCATCTCTGCCCGGAACATTCGGCGTGGGGTATTTTTTGAAATGCGCCAGCGCGGCCTGGTTTGGCCCGATTCCCAGAGGATCGAGCGAAGCGACTTCGGCCGGAGTTAAAACGCGCCTGCCTGCCGGAATGTTGAACGTCTGGCCTGCGACGTTGATGGTGGTCTCCGGACATTGCGAGGCGGTCGCGCAAAAGTATTGGAAGTACCCATTGCGCATGAGCGTAGAAGGCACGGCTCGTTCCACTGAAGCTTCGCTGTTTTGGCGGAAACCTTCATAGTTGGCGAAAATGAACCAGCGATCTTTGATGAGTGGAGCGCTGCCCGAACCGCCGAAGACATGCCAGTTCAACTTGGGCGGCTTATTTGGCTCTCCTGCCTCCAATTGACGAATCTTGTTGAAATATTCATTGGCCGAAGTCGCAGTATTGCGATGTGACCAGTAAGCCGCGCCGTGATATTCATTGCTTCCTCGTCGGGTCACCAGACTCACCTGGGCAGCGCTGGAGCGCCCCTGGTTGGCTCCATAGTTGGTTGTGGTGACGCGAAACTCCTGCAGCGACTCAGTGGTCACGCGCAAGACGGAGGTATAAGCCGTGCTGTTTTGCGGATCATTCACGTCCACGCCATCGAGCGTTACGTTAGTCTGGTCACTGCGGCTGCCGCTGATGCTGCCGCTACGGATGTCGCTCGTGCCAGTATAGACCGCGCCCGGCTGGAGGCTCAGCAAAAACACTACGTTGTTCGCCTGAAGAGGCAGCGCTTTGATTTGAGCTTCATTGAAATTGTTGCCGACTGTCGCATCCGAGGTATTGAGTGTTGATTCGCCACCCTGAACTGTTACGGTTTCGCTCACCGCCCCCACTTCCTTGAATATGAGGTTGAGCGTGACCGGTGTATCAACCAGCACGCGCACATCTTCCGCGACAACGCCCTTGAAGCCCTGCGCTTCAGCGCGCAGACGATAAGCGCCTGGGGCGAGTTGAGGAATTAAGTAGACGCCATCCTTGTTGGTGACCACATTACGACTGGCGCCGGTTGACATCAGCGTAGCCGTGACAGTCGCGCCCCTGACAGCGTTGCCCTGCTGATCGAGAACTGTTCCTGAGAGCGATGAAGATTGCCCAAACGCTGCGATCGTGCCGATAAACAGCACGCCGAGTATGAGGCCGCTCCGCAATAATCCTCGTAAGTGAGTCATAAATCCTCCTGGTTGATTTAAGGTTAGAGATGGGAATGGGACTCAGACTTCAAATCCCACAACTCGAATCCTGCAAGTCCGAACTCAAAAGATTGCCGAACGAAACCAAGCCGACTTTATTTTTTGAATTGAGTGGAAAATCTCTGCTATGAAGTCATGCGCTACGTTCGCTTTTCAATAATTTTGGTTGAGCGCATTATCCTGCTTGTTGGCGGAAAACAGCAAACAAAATCACGCAAAAGATATGCCGACATCGTGGAAACCGATCACGGACATAAGCAGTTATTGAGTTGCTTGATTAAGTTGATTGGATTCTGCCGCTTAGACTGTGAGTTGACATGGAAGCGCCTGTCTCGACCAAAGAAGAGCAACAGCTTAGGATTCAAATTTTCGGATTTGGTACAAATTTCTAAAAGCTGTCAGGCTGACATCTGGGAATCAGGTGGTAGGCAAAGTAAAAACGCCGCGCGATGAACGCTGAAAGAAATCCTTTCAGCCCCCTTTACGTCCATCACGCGGCGTTTATTTCCCTTTTCAACCTGCGAGCGGTTGGCGGGGAAAAGGTACGGACGCGCTTTTGGAAAATTTCAAAGTCACGCAGGCGATCTGCGGCTCCGAAATACCCCCTTGCTTTCCTACAGCGCGCCGATCTCAAAGAACTGTTGAACTCGAAACTTCGTGAAACTGGCGTGACAACAACCCGGATTTTTTCGGTGGCGATGTCGGCGAAACGCTTCCATCACAGTCAGCAGTATTGATCTCCCTCTACTTCTCCCGCGAATCATCCGTGTTATCAAAGCCCGTTCAACGCTTGTCATCATTGCTTGCGATGACAGCCAACGATTAAACAACATTCGTGCCACATCATCTGAAAGCATTGCCTGTAGGCAGTAAAACCAATTGTATGTTGTAGTTTACGACTTAAGGCTGGACGTGATTGAGGCGTCTTCGACGATCAAAGGCCGCCATCTCATACCAATCGGTCAGTGAGGCTAGACGTTTTGGTGCGACAACTCCGGGAATGATTCAGATTGAAGGGGTTTTCTGAAAACCCTGTCACGATTCCTTCAGCACTATGAATGTCGCCAGCGTCTTTGCAACCAGGCGTCCATCGTTTGTTTTGATGTCGGATTCAACTACGATGCTCGTCCGGCCACGATGAACGACCTGCGCTACCGCCAGGCAGTCTTCGTCGTGCACCGCAGCGATGTAGTTGATCTTCATTTCGAGCGTAGCGCATCGCTCGCCCTGACCGAGCATCGAGTAGGCGGCCCATCCGGAAGCATGATCGGCCAGAGAGAACAGCGCCCCGCCGTGAACCCTTCCCAGCGATTGCAGCAACCTGGCGGAAAATGGCAACCGCAACACGACGCGGCCCGGCGCAGCTTCGACAGGCTCGAATCCAAGCAACTGCCCGAATGATGATTCGGCGTGGCGTTGGCGAATGATTTCGAGTTCTTGTTCGGTCAATGATTCGTCTCCTGACACTTTCTTCATTGTGGATTTAAAGTTGCGAAAATCTAGCCGGAGTGATATTGAATAGCCGTCTCACCCAGGACCTGATCCCCGTTTTCATAGAATTCATTCGGTATTCCGCACTAATCAGGCGTCATTCTCACATTGGCTCACAATGGCTCACATTGGCTCACAATAGCACAGAATGGCTCACAGTAGTTTTCTTACGATTCACAGCGATTTTCACGCCCGAATCAGAACTCTGGTTAAGTCTGAAATCTCTGGCGCTGTCCGAAGATAAAAGGCGATAAACGATATGCCTCCATCCACCACATCATCCATTGCCGTAGTGGCCGCTGTTCAAGCCGCGCCATATTATATGAACTTGGAGCGCAGTCTGGCTCGCGCGCTTGAATTGATTGACGAAGCGGCCAGGAGACGCGCCCAACTGGTCGTCTTCCCTGAGTCATGGCTGCCTGGTTATCCGGCGTGGTTGGACATCTGCCGCGATGTCGCGGTGTGGGATCATCAACCCACGAAACGCATCTACGCTCAGTTGATGGAAAACAGCGTCTCCGTGCCAAGCCGCGAGACTGAGGCATTGAGCGAAGCCGCGCGCAAACACAATCTGACTCTGGTCATGGGGCTTCACGAGCGTGCGCCCGAAGGGGCCGGACGCGGCACGCTTTACAACTCGATTCTCACCTTCGGCCCGACGGGCGAATTGCTCAACATCCATCGCAAACTCGTTCCGACTTTCAACGAGCGTCTGATCTGGGCGCAAGGCGACGGCAGCGGCCTGCGCGTGGTTGAAACCCCAGCCGGACGCGTCGGCGGGCTGATCTGCTGGGAGCACTGGATGCCGCTCGTGCGGCAAACATTGCACGTGGCGGGCGAAGACATTCACGTCGCGCTCTGGCCTTCGGTCAAGGAAATGTATCAGATTGCCAGCCGCCATTACGCTTTTGAAGGGCGCTGCTTCGTTGTCGCGGCGGGCGGCATTATGCGCCGCACCGATCTGCCACGCGAATTTGAAATCGCGGCGAACCTCGGCGACGACAACGAATTCATCCTCAACGGCGGAAGTTGTGTGATCGGCCCGGATGGGCAATACGTGGCAGGCCCGGCTTTCTGCTCCGAAGTGATCATCCTCGCCCGGATCAACCTTGAACGCATCCGCGAAGAGAGCCTGACGATGGATGTCACTGGCCATTTCAACAGGCAGGACGTTTTCGATTTCCGCTACAAAGGGAGCGCCTGGCAGAAAGCGGAGATCGAAGTCCCTTCCCAGGCGGAAATCGAAATTCCGAACCAACCGATGACCGAAGTGATCATGCCTTCCAAACTGGCGGCGCAATCCGGCGCGGAAATCATGTCGCCCAATGGCACTGAAGTTCTCGCGCCTCCAGGCGCAGACGCCGCTCCCGCGTTACGTGTGGTCTCTTCGGCGCGCTCAGCCAGCTTCGACCCCGAAATCCACGAACTGGAAAAGAAGAAGCGCTGAACCAATCTATCGAACCAGGCGCGGCCAACGAAGTTCTTCTTCACTCGTCTGCTCGTGAGCCTTATCTTCCAAGACGCCGAAAGCCCGTTTCGGTTTTCCCGCAAAATTCTGTATCATTGGCGCTCCTTGCTATGGAATTTCGATTACGAAAAGTTTCAAAGGGCAATGAACGATGCGGCAATCCGGCGATGCCCACAGTGCCGCCGGGAAACAAACTGGGAAGACAATCCGTGGAAGCCTTTCTGCTCAGAACGCTGCCAGATGATTGACCTTGGCCGCTGGGCTACTGAAGAATACCGCGTACCGCTGGCTGAAACGCCCGACGGCGTCACAACCGATTTCGACCGCGAACAGAATTCCGATGAGCAACCCTAAATTCAAAAACTCGATTTATCTCAATGCGATTTTTTTGATTGCCGCGTTGTTCGCAGCCGCCTGCAACACAGCCGCGCCGCCGCGCCCGGTTGACGACTCGACGATGTCCGCCTCCTCTCCGCGCGCGCAAAAGGCAATCCCGGAGCGCGACCCGAAAGAGATCGAATCGGCCAGCAACGTGGCGGTCACGAAACTTGACGGCGGGACGTTCAAACTCTCCGACTTTCGAGGCAAAGTTCTGATCGTGGATTTCTGGGCGACCTACTGCCCGCCCTGCGTCAGACAGGTTCCGCAACTGGCCGAACTGAGCAGAAAATATCGCGCCCAGGGGCTTGAGGTTGTCGGCCTGACTTCCGACGACAAAGCCGATCAGCAGCAGGTCGTGGAATTTCTCAAGAAAGCCGGCGCGGATTACACAATCGGATATGATAACCAGTGGGTTTCATCCGCGTTTTTAAAAGACACCGAGGATGAAAGCGGATCTCCTCCGATCCCTCAACTCTTTGTCATCTCGCGCGAAGGACGTGTCGTTGAGCATTTAATCGGAGACAGCCCGCAGCGCGGGATCAAGTATCTGGAAGAAATCGTGAATCAGCAGCTATCGCCGCAATAGAATTGTTAGCGCCACCGCCACGAGGCGGTATTCCAAACACCTTGCGAGGAGTCGTTACCATCATGTCACTTAGTCTTAAGCCGTTTTTCAAATCCAGTCTGTTGATCCGCGCTCTCGCAATGAGTTGCGCGCTGTTTCTGTTCCCGGTCGCGGCAACCCCGCGTCTGGGCGTTGACGACATCCCGGAACTGCCGATGCCCGACGGTTCCGGCGACACTCCGGAGATGGTTGTTGACCTGTTGCAGAACAACATCGGCCCGGCCATCAACCAGCAGAAACAACTCAAACTCTCCAGCCTGCGCGGGAAAGTCGCGCTGATTGATGTGTTCTTGTCTACCTGCCCTCACTGCCAGGAGCATGCGCCGCACATCGTCGAGCTATACAACCAGTTTCGCTCGCGCGGCTTCACCGTTCTGGGCCTTGCCACCGACAGAAAAGAGAACAAGGATCAACTCGAAAGCACGAAGGCTTTCGTGTCCCTGGCCAAGATCAACTACCCGGTTGGTTTCCTGACCACCGAAGTCATCGCTTATTACATGGACAGCCACGATCATGGCGTGCCGCAGATGGTCCTGTTCGGGCCGGATGGCAAGATGGTTAAACGCCAGATCGGGTGGAATGAAAAGATCGCCAAAGAAATGCGCGCCGCGATCGAATCTCAACTGGCCAAAATGCCCACCGTCAAACCGGGCAGCAAGGCCAGCAGTCGTCCCGGGACGCGAAGAACGAAGGTGGCGAAAGTGCCCGCCGCCAAATCGGGCAACAAAGCCAACAGTCGTCTCGCAACGCAAAAACAAAAACCAAAACAAAATGGATAAACCATGGCATAGAGGTATTATGCAATCATTATTCACCCGTCTTTCCCGTCTCAATCATCGCCAATCACGTTTGACGATTTTTTCCATGATCGCCGGATTGAGCTTCGCGATCCTGCTGGCTCTCTCCTTTTCAACCACAGAGGCGAAGCCGAAAATCGGCCAGCTTCCGAAAGAATCGGTTGCGAATCATCAGCTTCGGACGCTCGACGGCCAGCAATTCAGTTTGGCCGGATTGCGGGGGAAAGTCGTCGTGCTTGATTTCTTCGCTGTCTGGTGCGGACATTCACGCCAGCACATTCCGACGATGCTGAAATTCGGCGACGCCGAGAAGGAAGGCGTGTTGCAAATCGTCGGCCTTGCGGTGAAAGACAGCGAATCAACCGAGGAGCGCGTCAGAAAATTCATTCAGGAGATGAAGATCACGTATCCCGTCGGGATGATCGCCGATCCTGAATTCTCCAATTACGTCGAATCGAAAGACGTCTCAGTCCCGCAAACACTGATCTACGCGCGCAACGGGCGGCTGGCGGCGCACTTCAGCGGGCACGACGACAAAACCGCTGCGGAGATCGCCGCGACAATCAACCGGGAGTTGGTTAAGTAGCCGTCCAGGTGAACGGATAGCGCAGGTTTGAACCAGGGATGTCAGGGTACGGGGACAGTTCAACTGATCCCGCGCATCCGTACATCCCTGTTGTTTTTTTGAAGGCAATGACGATGATGAGGAAAGCGAAGATAGTCGCCACGCTAGGCCCCGCTTCGCGCACGCCTGACCGGTTGCGCGAACTGATTTCAGCCGGGATGAACGTGGCGCGCGTCAACATGTCGCACGGCACGCACGAAAGCCACGCCGAGACGATCCAATCTGTCCGCGCAATCGCCGCCGAACTCAACCGCCCGATGGCCGTGCTCCTCGATCTGTGCGGCCCCAAAATCCGCACCGGATTGCTGAAAGATCACCAGCCGATCAATTTGCAGGAAGGCCAGGAATTGACGATAACGACGCGCGATGTGATCGGCGACTCCTCGATAATTTCGACCGGCTACGCGCGCCTGCCACAGGACGTGAAGCCCGGCGACCGGATTCTGCTCTCCGATGGAATGATCGAACTGAGTGTCGAGCAAGTCGGCCAGAACGATGTGCGATGCCGCGTGATCAACGGCGGAGAGCTTGGAGAGCACAAAGGCATTAACCTTCCGGGGGTGAAGCTATCGGCGCCGTCGCTGACCGAAAAGGACCGCGCCGACCTGAGCTTCGGCCTGCAACAAAAGGTTGATTACGTCGCGCTGTCGTTTGTCCGCAGCGCGCGCGACTGCATAGGCGCGAAGACGTTGATCGAATTTCTGGGCGCCGACACGCCGCTCATCGCCAAGATCGAAAAGCGCGAGGCGCTGGACGATCTGGATAACATCATCGCGGCCTGCGACGGCGTGATGGTCGCGCGCGGCGACCTGGGCGTCGAGACCACCGTCGAAAGCGTGCCGTTTTATCAAAAGCTGATCATCGCCAAAGCCAACGCCGCCGAAAAGATCGTGATCACGGCGACGCAGATGCTCGAATCAATGACGCACGAACCGCGTCCCACACGCGCCGAAGCTTCCGATGTGGCGAACGCGATTCTGGATGGAACTGACGCCGTGATGCTTTCGGGTGAAACGGCTGTGGGCAATTATCCGGTTCAGGCGGTTGAAACGATGGCGCGGATCATCAGCTTCACCGAAGCCAATTGCGGGCAATACGACCACTCGCGCGAATTGATCAATGGTCGCCAGACGGGCGCCGAAGGCAGGGCGATAGCCGAAGCCGCGCTTTACGCCGCCAATGAATTGCGCTCGAAACTGATCGTCGTCTTCAGCAAATCGGGAACGATGGCGCGCCACCTGGCCGCGCTCCGCCCCGAACAGCGGATCATCGCGTTCACGCCGCACGAGCGCGCGTACTCCGCTCTGGCGGCAGTCTGGGGCATCGAACCTCACCTTCTCGATTTTGCCGGGCGCAGCGTTGAGTTGCTCGAACGCGCCAACCAGGCTCTGATGCGGGAAGGGCTGGTCAACAGAGACGAGGTGATCATCATTATGGCCGGGAGACTTCCCGAACAGCCGGGTTTGTCGTCAATGATGAAATTGCACCGAGTTGGCGAGATTGAGTTGGCGGGAGACTGACCCTGTTAAACGAAAATCCTCGCCCCTATCGTTCTTGCCACCGCTGAGACGGTTATGGATCGCAAGGAAATCTTGTCGAACGCCATCAACGCGCTGCTGGCGCAAAAGCTGCGTTCCGCGCTGGCAGTGCTCGGAATCGTCGTCGGCGTCAGCGCGCTGGTGGCGATGGTCGCTTTGATCGAAGGAGCGAACGCTTACATCTCTGAACGCCTGGTCACGCTTCAACCGGATGTCTTCCAGGTGTCGCAGCTTCCCGCATCACTGCTCAACGTCAACGATTTCATCAAAGCCTCGAAGTGGAAGCGGATCGAATACGAAGATTATCTGGCGGTGCGGCGGAGCAGCCACGAATGCGCCGCAGTGGGCGCTGAATCCAGTTTGATGGGCCGTCTCAAGTGGCGCGGCACGGTTACCGGCAGCGTGCAGATTCGCGGACTGACAGCCAGCATGCTCGACATCGAGCGGGTTGATGTTGCTGCGGGTCGTTTTTACACCGAAGCCGAAGACAGCCAGCACATGGCCGTCTGCCTGCTCGGCGCTGATGTCGTGACAGAACTTTTTGGACAAAGCGATCCGCTCGGCGCGGAAATCAGCGTGATGGGCAAGCCTTTTCAGGTGATCGGCGCAATCGCGCCGCGCGGTTCGCTCTTTGGCCGTTCGCAGGATCGTTTCATTATTCTGCCGCTGCCCACGATGCTCCACCGTTTCGGATCGCATCAGCCGCTGACCATCTATTGCCAGCATCAAACTTCGGGAGCGGACGCTCCGCTCGCCTCAGCCGTTGATGAAGTGCGCGGCATCATGCGCCAGCGCCGTCATGCGCTCTTCGATCAGGAAGACACTTTTTTCATCACGACGGCGGATTCGGCGGCGGGGATTTACCAGGCCGTGATCGGCGGCTTCTATTTCGTGACGATCATCATCGCCGGCATTGCGCTGACGGTGGGCGGACTTGGCGTGACGAACATCATGCTGGTGAACGTGCGCGAGCGGACGCGCGAAATCGGATTGCGCAAGGCGATTGGCGCGCGCAAACGCGATGTGCTCGCGCAATTTCTGGCCGAAACCGTCGCGCTTTGTCTGCTCGGCGGAGCGCTCGGCACGGCGTTCGGAATGTTGATTGCGCAAATCATCGCCTGGGTCACGCCGCTTCCGGCCAGTTCACGCCCGCTGGTTGCGCTGGCCGGTTTCGCCGTCTCTTCGCTGGTCGGATTAATCGCCGGAGTCTATCCTGCGCGCCGCGCAGCCGAACTGGCGCCAATCGAGGCATTGCGATATGAGTAGCGAGCGATTCGCGCAATTGATCCGAGGCAAGCGCACGACTGAGATTGGCGAGGCGTTCTCTCTGGCGCTCGGCGCCATCAATCAATACCGGTTTCAATCAGCGCTGACGCTGACCGGATTGATTATGGGCGTGGCGACGGTGATCGTAGTCGTCGCGTTGATTCAAGGCCTGGACAACACCGTCAAGAGCGCGCTCTCTCGTCTCAATCCCAGCAGCTTCATCGTCGCGCGCGCGGGGTTTTCAGATTTCGGCAATCCCGATTTCATGGGATTGCTCAAGAAGCGCCCGCCGCTCACTCTGAATGACGCCGAGGAGGCGCGCGCAAACTGCCCAAGCATCAAGACGCTCAGTCCCTTTTACGCCAAGACCGCCTTCGATCCAGTGCGCGTCTGGTACAAAGGCGAAGAGGCGCAAAGCCCGATCCTGCGCGGCGTAGATCAATATTTTCCCGATGTCACCGGGATGCTCGTGGATCGTGGCCGGCATATCAGCGCCAGCGATTCGGGGAGCCGTCGCAACGTCTGCGTTCTTGGGCGCGCCATCGCCGACGGCCTCTTCGGCGCGGAAGACCCGCTGGGCAAGATGATCCACATTGACAGCTCAATTTATGAAGTCATCGGACTGATTGAACAACGCGAAGCGTTGTTCGGCGGGCCGAGCGAAAACCAGATCGTGCTCATTCCCTTCGGCACATTCGATAAATACTACCCGGAGCGCGAGAAGGAGTTTTTGCAGTTCATCTGCCTGGTCAATTCGCCGGAAGATGTCGAACGCGGCATGAACGAAGCGCGCGACGTGTTGCGCCGCCATCGCCGTTTGTCAGCGGACGCGCCGGATAACTTCGTCATCTTCACCTCGACTCAGATCGTTGACATCTGGACGCAGGCTTCCAGCGGAATCTCCGTGCTGATGATCGGCATAGCCTCTCTCGGACTGCTGATTGGCGGAATCGGCGTCATGAACATCATGCTCGTTTCAGTGACCGAACGCACTTCGGAGATCGGCCTGCGCAAAGCCGTCGGCGCGCGCCGCCGCGATGTGCTCTGGCAATTCCTGCTCGAAGCGATGATGCTGACAGTGATGGGCGGCGTGGCCGGAGTGCTTTCAGGCGTAGGCATCGCGCTGCTCATTCAATTCCTCGCGCCATCATTGAAAGCGAGCATTTCAGTCGGCGCGATCACCGCCGGGTTAATCGTTTCGATGAGCGTCGGCCTTTTCTTCGGCCTCTGGCCAGCGTATCGCGCAGCAAGACTGAATCCGATTGAGGCGCTGCGGTATGAGCGGTGAGCGCAGGATCATCGGCGGCGCCGTTTGAGGCTTTCGGCTGCGCGGTTATTCCCGTTCACGATTTCTTTCGACTTCGGCCAGAAGCGATTCTGGAGTAATCACTTTGAGTGGCCGGAACCGCTGGCGGAATTCCTTGCTGTCATCATCGTGGCTGCTCATAAGGTCAAGCAGATCATTGTCGCGGCTGATGATGAAATCTGCGGAAGCTGCGACGGCGAGGTTGACGTATGGCGCGTCTTTGGGATCGCGCTGGAAATCGAACTTGTGCGAGACTTCGCGCAACCATAACGCCTGTCTTTCCAGGCGCAGGAAGAAGGCCTCAATCCGTTCATCCGTCAGTCCCGAAAGTTTCGCTCTCAGTCTGGGGCGGTTCATTACCTCTCGCGCCTCACGCAAAATCTGCTCGCTGACGTACAGCCGGACTTCTCCGGCGTCCATCAGGTCAAGAATTTTCGCGGCGGGGCTGTCATCGTTGGCTACTGCTTGAAGAAACACCATGCAGTCGCAGACGATGCCCCACGGGCTGAGCGGTCTGGTCATGGCTAACCGTTAGTTCCGTTCTGTTTCTCTTCCCAAATAACTTCGCGCTCTTCTTTGACAAGCGCATCGAGTTCATCGGCGGTCATCCCGCTGGCTTTGAAGCTGGCGCGGACGGGAGCGAGGATTTCGCGGAACGGTTTCCGCGATAGAAGCTCCACTTGCAGCCAGCGCCTGAGCAAATCGTCCGTGTCCTTTCCTTCCTGCCTTGCCAATTCTTCGAGGGCTGCGGTCGTGCCGGGCTGTAGGCCGGTAATGGTGATGGTCTCGGTTTCACGGCTCATGCTCTTACCTCCGATGGAAAGCGGAATTTACTGCGCCACCATTATAGCCTCTCATCAACCTGCCGTCTGGCGCCTGCCATGAACGGATTCCTCGCGTTTGTGATCTGGCTTATAGGCTCTCAGGATTCCGCTTCCACGACATCATCGCCTATCGCATCCTGATTGACATCTTTCGGAAAAGCTTCGGCGGGAAGATCAAAAGGACGTTGAGGCGCGCGCCAGTTGTCGAGCATAGCCACCTGCTGGACGCAGGCGATGGTGCAGAATTTCGCGCAGGGTTTTTCGGTGTAGAACTCGTGTTCGAGGTGCTCGCGCGTGTATTCCGCGAGCGGGATGCCGGGGAAGCCACGCTGCTGCGAGCAGTAATGCACGAGGCCGTCTTCGCAAATGTAGAGGTAGCGAGCGCCCGCGCGGCAGCGCCAGTTGTGCGGGCGTCCGTAAGCCACGTCATCCTGAAACTGATTCAACCATCCGAATTTCTTCTTGCCGTAACGCCGCAGCTTCTTGTAGACCTCTTCTTCGACTCCGCTCAGCGGTTTCAACTGCCCGTTGCCATCGTGAATAATTCCAAGCGTCGAGCCGAAGCCCAGTTCGACGGCGCGCTCGGCTACGACCAGCGCGTCTTCGGGGTTTTTGACACCGCCGCCGATGACTGAATTGATGTTGACGTGGAATTTCGCGTATTGCGAGAGGTAGCCCAGATAGCGGTCAATCACTTTCAAGCTCTTCTGCGAAGTCTTGTCGGGCTTGACGTTGTCAATGCTGATCTGAAGATATTCGAGGCCGGCGCGGTTGAGTTTCTCGATGTTCTGACGGGTCATGTAGTACCCGTTGCTGATCAACCCGGCGATCATCCCATGCGAGCGGATGTGCGAGATGATCTCGAAGATTTCAGGATGCAGCATCGGCTCGCCGCCGCTGATCGTGATCGTGTTGGTGCCGAACGAGGCCAGGCGGTCGAGCCGCTTCTTCATCTCATCGAGCGGCACCGGGTCAGACACCTTGTCGTACTCGTTGCAATAACCGCAGGCGAGATTGCAACGGCGCATCGGGATGACGTGCGCAAGGATCGGGTGTTTGGTTGAGGCCAGGCCTTTTGCTACGAGTTTGGTTTCACGGGCGATTCTTTTCAGTTTGCTGCTGCTCAGATCTTCCATTACGAGTCAGGGTACTGGAGTACCGCTCCTCCTGGGGGTCGGGTGTTTTTTATATGAACGAATAGGGACGAGTTTTATGGCTCGTCCCTATCGGCAACCGTTGAATGATTTTGGATCAGAAAGTTTGGAGCGATTGCGTCAATCCAATCGCCCTGATGTTTGGCCCAACGTTCGAGAGGCTAAAACTTATCCACGATCTTCGTTCCGCCCGGCAAATTGACGGCGAACGCGTTGTCGGGCACTGCCGCGTTCAACTGCAGGTTTTTGAGCGTGACCGTCGTCAGGTCGCCGTTGCGCTCGACGCCGCGAAACTGCACCGGGAACCAGTTCTGCTGGTTGACCCAGATTTCAACGCTTGTGAATTGATCGTTGGATTTCGGTGTCAGGCGCAACACGCTGGTCATCACACCGTTGACCGCTTCGTCCTTGACGAAACTCACCTGATATTTGCCAGACGCCGATTTGAGCGAGCCGTTGAGTCCGACGGCGATGAACTGCGCGAACCCGCCCTGCTTGCCTTTCGACAGCTTGGACGCGAGGCCCTTGAAGGCCTGGTTGATGCGCGGCTGGTAAAAAGTAAAGTTGTCGCCGTCAACCGAGACGATGTCTTTGCTGGGTTTGGTGTAATCAATCCGCAACCGCTGTTTCGTCCTGGTCGTGCCGGGCTTGTAAAGCAACTGGCCGTATTCGTTATCGGTGACGCCGATCTGCGTGTTGGTCTTTTGAAGAACCATTTCGGCCTTGAGGCTCTTCAAATCCTGATTGGCCTTCTCCATCTTGTTGAGAATGCCGGTTAAAAGTTGGGGCTGCGCGTTGGCGTCAGCGCGGCGATCCGCTCCCATCATCAGAAGCAGCATTCCCGCGATGATTGCCAGGGAAATAAACTTTTTCATTTACCACTTCTCCATCCTGTATGGCGTTTTAGGGTTACAACCGACAGACTCCTACTTGAACCATATTTTGTAAATCACCTTTCCATCGGGGGTGGTGAAAGGTTCTATGTTAATTATTGCGACGTTCTTTTCGAGTCTATCTTTTAAAAACAGCCGCGCCGCCTCTTTCGGATTCCCGGACAGCCCGGCTTTGTTTCGTTCTTTCAAAAAAGCGTTTAACGCGTCGGCTTCGATATAAGTTTCGACAGCCTTTGACGCATGCAGTTCGGCCTCATTCGCCTGTCTCGTACGGTCACGGTCGCCGAAATATTTGCTCGGAACCAGAAAGACCGCAAGCACGATCCCCAGGCAAAGCGCGTCGTATTGCCACGTCCCACGAGCGTAAGACCAGAGGAGGACATTTTTTATTCCAACCAGAACGGATTTCATAAAATCGCCGCCTCAGTCTCTAGTCAGCCTATCGCTCCTTCACGATCATCCCGTCGCGCATCTCGATGGTTCGTGAAGCTATCGCCGCCGCTTCGGGGTTATGCGTGATCATGACGACCGTCTGGTTCAGCTCGCGATTCAGTTTCCGCAGCATATCCAGCACGATCGTGGAGTTCTCCGTGTCCAGATTCCCCGTCGGCTCATCCGCCAGAATAATCGCGGGACGATTGATAATGGCCCGCGCAATTGCGACTCGTTGTTGTTCACCGCCCGACAACTCCAAAGGTTTATGGCGCATTTTATTTTCCAGCCGCAATAACTGCAAGATTTCGCGGCGGGTGTTCTCATCCACTGCGCTCCTGCCATTACCGTGAATGTGTTCGGCCAACTTCAGATTCCCTTCGGCGGTGAGCGTCGGAAAAAGGTTGAACCGCTGGAAAACGAATCCGATCTTGCGGCGGCGCAGATCGGTGCGCGAGGCGTCGCTCATCGCGGCCAGCTCTTCACCGTCAATGATCACGCGGCCCGCACTCGGTTTGAGCAAAGCGCCGAGGATGTGCAGCAAAGTGGATTTGCCGCAGCCAGACGGCCCCATTATCGAAACGAATTCCCCTGGCGCGACCGACAGGTTGACCCCGCGCAAGGCGTTCACGTCAACTTTGCCTACGCGGTAGGTCATCTTTAAATCTTCAGTTTTTAGAATTGCATCCATCCGGAAATCTCAAATCCTCAAATCTCGAATCATTCGCCGAATCATTCATAGGACAAAGCCTTCACGGCATCCTGATTCGCGGCTCGCACCGCCGGATAAAGCGCGCCGATCGCTCCAGCGCCCAATCCGATCAACGCCGCCGTCAAAACTCCTCTCAAGTGAAATTCGAGTTGCAGGGTCGTGACGCGTTCGATCCCGAACGCCGCGATCAACGCGACGGCCAGTCCGGCGGCCACGCCGATCAGGCTGATCGCGATGGCCTCTTTTTCAATCACGCCGACGATGTAGGCTTTCGACGCGCCGAGCGATTTCAAGATGCCGATTTCGCGCGTCCGCTCGGTGATCGTCGTGTACATCGCCAGCAGGATCACGAGCGCGCTGACGACAATCGAAAGCCCCATCACGGCTCTGACGAATCCCTGGATGCCCGGAATCTCGCGCCCGAAGCTCAGCCCGATGTCGCGCGTCAGCACGACCTGATTGCCGGGCAATTCGGCCTCAATCCGGCGCACGACTTCTTCCTGTTTGTCGCGGTCGTCCACTTTGACCAGAATCGAGAAGCATTTGTTTTCAGCGTCGAGCGCGCGCTGCATCGCGCCGAGCGACATCTTTATTCTCGATCCGATCTGCGGCGAATATATTCCGGCGACTTTCATCTTTTTGCCGAAGACCTGAATCTCGCTGCCCACGCCCAGCTTTCCGTGCTTCGCCTTGAAATCGTCAATGATGACTTCATCGTCGGACTGAAAGGGCCGCCCCTCGACGATGCGCAGGTTGCTGACAGTCGAATAGGTGTCGAACTCGACGCCGTCAACAACCTCGATGCCGAGGCCGCTGTTCCCGCTCTGAACGTAATGCCCGATTGGAGAAACCATTCGCACACCGGGAATCTGTTTCAAACGATCTCCGTAGCGAACGTCGAGCGGCATGGCCGATGATGGAGAAAGCGTCTTCGAGCCGGTTCGCATGAACTGAATCTCGGCTCCGACTCCCTGCTCGCGCCGGATGCGGTCGTTGAGCATCCCGCGCACCAGCCCCGTGTTCAGAATGACCAGAATCACTCCCAGAGCCACGCCCGCCACGCTGATGAGTGTACGCGTTGGGCGCTGGCGGATGTTTGATAGAACGAGGCTGTCCATAAATTCAGGGTTTCTTCTCCGGCTTGTCCAGATCGGTCTCCGGCAATTTATCGGCGTTTTCGAGCGTGAAAGTGGTTGCGGGCAGTTCGGCGTTGATCTCGAATTTCTCTTCGTTGAAAGTCAGTCGCGCCGAATAACCTTCGTGGGGACGGCTGACCCAGACCACGCTCGGCCATTCGCGGGCGTCGTCGGTGTTGAGTTTCATGTAACCGGAATACTGAACCTCAGTCGCAAGCTGCCCCTGCTGATCGAAGATTTGCTGGCGGGCGAACCGCGCCCCATTCGCGCGGTCGAACCAGAAACGGCGAAGGACGCGCGACACCCCTTGCCCTCCCTCGCTTACTGGCGAAACCTCAAGCTCCGAGATCACATAAAAACTTCGCAGTATCCTCGCCCCCTTCTTCGCTCCCTGCCGGGTGTCCGGCTCCTCGACCAACGCCTCTTCAATTCCCATGACGAAGCGCGGGTCGTTCAGCGCCAGCGGGCGCATCATCAATGCGTCGGTGAAATGAAAAGGGCGAGCGGAGGCCAGCGCCTGCTTGCCCGCGTCTCCCAGCTTGGCCTTCCATTGGCTGTAATCGGCGTCATTCGTGCCGATCAGGAAACGCCTGTAACCGCCGGAAAATATGGCCACCTTGAAATGGTTCGATTCCGAGGCCATGTCGGCGATCTTCGTCTTGATGGTGGGCGCCTGGATGAGCAACCTTATTTTATCAGGGCGTTGCAGCGCGAGGATCGCGTCGGCTTCCGGCCATTTCTCCGACGCCTGGGCGTCAATGAACTTGATGTAGACCTGAGAGGAGCGGAGCGATTGCAGATTAGTGAATTGCTGGAGCTGTTTAGTGAGGTCATCGAATTTCGCCTCGGCAAGGGGGGTAAGCAGCTTTGGGATCGTGTTGTCACGACTTTTGACCAGGCTGGCGCAAGAGGCGCTCAAGAGGGCTAAGACCAGTATTGTGATAGCAAATCCGGCGAGACGCGTACGACTGCGCGCCTGCCCATTCGAGTTTTCCTGTGGGGAGCAATCCGCTTGAACCATAATGGGGTTAGTATACCGATCAAAGCCCTTAAACAAGGCCGTGAAGCTAACAGAAGCCATTTTTCTTGTCAAATTTCGATGTTGGCGGGGAACATTAGCGCAATCAATGGACCGATCATCGCGCGTTCAATCTCCTAAAATTAACCCGGCTTGACGCGATTTGCGCGGCTCGCGTACACTTCGCCCACGTCAAACCTTCCAACTCGGGTTACGGATAAGAACTTAGGCGCGCGCGTGCGCGCTTCGAGAACTTTGACAGGCCGACTGGGAAAATTGTCATCGAAATGGGCAAGCAATCAGTTTGCCAGCGTTCTGACGACGAAATCCAAACTGCAATTTAGCAGGAGGGCCGGCCTGGTTATCACCGAGAGGAGAGAAAACCTTATGCAACACCGATTTTTCAAACGGACATTTGCCCGCCACACTGCGCTGTTTCTGATTCTCGCCCTGTCGCTCTCTTCATTCGCCTTTTCCGCGTTCACTGCCTTCGCGCAGGACGAAAAGCAGGATCAAAAGAGAGACGAGAAGAAGCGGAAGGAACGAATGAAAAAGAGCGAAGAGGAGAGGGTCAAGAGCGTTTACAAACGATGGAAGGACGAAGACGTCCGCTGGATCATCACCGATGAAGAGCGCAAGACCTTTGACTCGCTCAAGACCGACGATGAGCGCGAACAGTTCATCGAACAGTTCTGGCTCCGGCGCGATCCTGATCCCGACACCGACGTCAACGAATACCGCGAAGATTATTACCAGCGCATCGCCTACGCCAACGAGCATTTCACCAGCGGCATCCCCGGATGGAAGACCGACCGCGGGCGCATCTACATTATGTTCGGCAAGGCCGACCAGATCGAATCACACCCGTCGGGCGGCAGCTACGACCGTCCGACCTGGGAAGGCGGTGGTTCGACGTCAACCTATCCGTTTGAAATCTGGTGGTATCGTTACATCGAAGGTGTCGGCTCCGACATCGAGATCGAATTCGTTGACCCGACCGGATCAGGCGAATACCGCATCGCGCGCAGTCCTGATGAAAAAGACGCGTTGCTTTACACTCCGAACGCGGGTTTGACACTGGCTGAGCAACTCGGCCTGTCGTCCAAAGCCGACCGCATCGCTTACGGCGCATTCGGCGGAGGCGGCCAGGGCGGCCAGCTCTTCGGTCAACGAGCCAAAGACAATCCGTTTGAAAAACTCGACCTGCTCGCCAGATTGCAACGTCCACCGAAGGTCAAATTCAACGACCTGGCGGCGCTTGGCGAATCCGATCTGCCGAAACCCAGCTTCGACGTGCTCAGCGCAGGGCTGAACATCAATCTGCTTCGCGTGACCGACAGCGCTGTGTTGACTTCTTTCACTGTGCAGTTGGAGAACGAGGACCTGGTTTATAAAGAGATCGGCGGGTTGCCGCAGGCGGCGGTCAACATATACGCCAAGATCACGAACGTCGCGGGACGCCGCGCCGGGCTGTTCGAGGATGTCGTGACTTCCAGCTACACGCCCGAAGCGCTCACTATCGGCATGCAGATGAAGTCGGCCTACCAGAAAAACGTCGTGCTGCCGCCGGGCAATTACAAAATTGATCTGGTCGTGCGCGACGTCAACAGCGGCAAGACTGGCGTGATCAAACAGGGCTTCGTCGTCCCACGATACGATGAAGGCAAACTTTCGACTTCGACCTTGATCATCGCTTCGAAGATCGAACCGCTCAACGGGCGTTTGCCGAGCGGCCAGTTCGTGCTCGGTTCGCTCAAAGTTATTCCGAACGCGACCGGCGAATTCAAACAGGATCAAACGCTGGGCATTTACATGCAGGTTTACAACGTCGAGGTTGACCAGGCCACATTGCGTCCGAGCGTGGACATCGAATACGTGGTCACCCAGAAGGACAAAGAGGTCATGCGAATCAAGGAAGACGGCAAGAACGGATTGAGTTCGATCAACAGCCGACAGATCACGCTGGCGCGCCTGATCCCGCTCAAGAATTTCAAGCCGGGCTTTTACGATGTGCACGTGGTGATCAAAGACAACGTCGCCAACCAGATGATCACGACCGACAAAGACACATTCCAGGTGAAGTAGAGCCTGATCACAGAAAACGGAATGGGGAGTGAAGCGCAGCGCTAAAAGCTTCATTCCCCATTCCGTTTTCCCTCGTTTGAGGCGTAAAATACCCCCGCCCATGCCCGCAAAGTCCCCCTCAAGCTCCGACTCCGACGCGGGCCTCGTTGCTCCGACCCAAATACCAAATCAACTTCGAGGTCACCTATGTCAATCTACACTCATCGCGTAAATGTTTTGTTGATAGCGCTGGTAATCCCAATGTTCGCCGTTTCCGTTTCCGCGCAGGGCAGAAAGCTGGTTGACGAGGACTGGTACGGTGACGTGAAAAAAGCATTGGCGGATCATTACACGGGCAGGATAGTGCGGTTGAAATTGCCGATCCCGGCCACGCGGCGCGGACTTGAAATGGTTGACGGCGCAGTGCAGCGAGAGGCTACGAAAGAGGCGCCGCAATTCTCCGCCCAGATCGGCGACGAACTGACGATCAAATACTTCAAAGTCAACGACAGCAGCGTGGAAGTCCTGCTCGACAAGAACGAGCCTCCGCGAAAAAGTAAATTTCCCAATCCATTCACCGGGCCGAAGCAGCCCCGCATCAGTCTGCGGTTTTCTCACGAGCTTTCGTCGAAAGACCTGACCATCGAGAATCTCAACCGCTTCCTGTCTCCGGCGGTGGACGTGGCGACGCTCGCCATATTGCCATCCGAAAATAATTCAAGCTCAGCGGCCAAGAGCGAGACGCCGGGCCAGCAACCGGACCCGCAGCCAATTCAAAAATCCGAGGCCGAGCAAGCGGAACTGTCGCCCCCGACGCCGGACATTGTCGCGGATTTGCCGATAGTGGGGCCGAACGTCGGCGAGCTGACAGTTGAATGTTCCGTACGGGGAGCGCGAGTTTACATTGACGGATCGTACAGCGGCGTCGCCCCGCGCACGCTCAGACTGCGCGCGGGATTTCACACGATCCTGGTTGTGAGCAATGGATACGAAAGCTGGGAACGAAGGTTGTTCATTCCCGGAGCGAAGATTTCCGTCGCGCGCGCTGAATTGCGGAAGTGAGCGGGAAAGCGAGGGAGCGGGAGACAAAAAGGCAAGGAGTGCGCGCAATCAAAAGTTTCTCTCGCTCTCCCACTCCCCCAATCTCTCACTCTCATTGATCTGCGACTCTCAACCGATTGACGAGCAAATGCGCCTGCCGCGTCGGCTCCGGCTGGCGGTATTTCCCTGTTGACCGCAAAACCAAATCCACCGCCGAATCGAGGTCAATCAAATGTCCTGGTGAAACGTAAACCGGATTGACCTTGTTCTTCGTTCGCAACGCAACGCCCACCTGTTCGCCTCGATCAACCAAAGGAGACCTGCTTCCCGCTTCGAGTCCGACTTCGCCGTGTTTGCCCACCAGAATGCTTTTGGCGCAGCCGATGGCCGGCAGGTCGAGCAGCAGGCCGACGTGACAGGCGATGCCGAAACGTCGCGGGTGCGCGATTCCCTGCCCATCCAGCATCAACACATCCGGTTTCGTTTTGAGCTTGTCCCAGGCTTCGAGCACGGAAGGCGTTTCACGGAAGCTGAGCAAGCCGGGCACATAGGGAAATTTCGTAACGCTGCGGACGCCGGCTGATTCGACGATCCGCAAATCGGGAAGGCTGAGAACAACTATGCCGGCGTAGACGACCTCGGAAAATTTATTGAACGAGATGTCTGCGCCGGCAATCGTGTTGACGGGCCGCGCCAGAGGTTCGATCTGAACCAGAGTGCGCAACCGCTTCTGAACTTCGACGGCCTCGCTGGGAGTCAAATCCCAGTTGTGCAATGGAGGCGAAGGCATAATGGCCGGCGTTTAAGCCGCAATCTCGACCAGCGTCAAAGAGAAATGCAGCGGCTCGCCGGCAAGCGGATGATTCGCGTCGAGCGTGACCGTCGCGTCCGTGAGTTCGGTGATGACCAGCGGAATGCTCCCCTGAGGGGTCTGCATCTCTATAGCCATGCCGACTTCCGGCTCGACGCCGCCGAGGTTGAACTGACCACGATCAATGGTCTGCACTAATTCTTCGATCCGCTCTCCGTAAGCCTGCTCCGGTTCGATGACAACGTCTTTTGTTTCGCCGATCTGCATTCCCACCAGAGCCTGATCGAACCCCGGAATAACCTGCCCCCCGCCGACTGTGAACGCCAGCGGCTCCGCGCCTTCGGACGAATCGAAGACTTCCCCGGTGTCGAACTTGCCTGTGTAATGAACCTTAACAGTGTCGCCGTTTTTGACTGTAGACATTTAATTTCCCCTCCTGAATAAAAGCTCTTACGCGAGTGAGCATCGCACAGCGTCCGGCAAAAATCCAGCAACACGATTTCGGAGGCGGACGGCGCTTGAAAACGTCGAATGATTGTCTTATGAACGTCGGTGATGAAAGCGTTACGCTTTGAAAATAACAAACTGCGACTGGCCGATGTTCCGCTCCCACACCGCAGCGGCGAGGCGCTGGTGCGTATGACTGCCGCAGGAATCTGCAACACGGACATCGAGATTGTGCGCGGCTATGCCGACTTTCGCGGCACGCTCGGACACGAATTTGTCGGCGTCGTCGCAGATTCCCCCGACAGATCGCAGATCGGACGACGTGTCGTCGGCGAGATCAACACAGGCTGCGGCCAGTGCGGTCTTTGCCGCGCGAACGATCCGCGCCACTGCCCGAATCGAACCGCGCTCGGCATTCACGGACGCGACGGAGCATTCGCCGAATATTTAAGCCTGCCGTCGCAAAACCTGCTGATCGTGCCCGATGGCGTCAGCGACCATCAGGCGGTATTTACCGAACCATTGGCGGCGGCCTGCGAAATTCTCGATCAGGTTGAGATCAACGACTCGCATCGCGTGGCGGTCATCGGCGACGGCAAGCTCGGTCAATTGATCTCGCGCGTAATCGCGACCGTCGGATGCGATCTGACTTTAATCGGCAAACACGCCGGCAAGCTGGAACTTGCGGCGCGCGCCGGGATCAAAACTGTAGGACTCGACGCGCTCGACATCACCCCGGCGTCGCGTTTTGATTTTGTTATCGAAGCGAGCGGTTCGGCAAGCGGCTTGCGACTTGCTCTGGATTTGGTCCGGCCGCGCGGCGCGGTCATTCTCAAATCAACTTTTCACGGTGCGGTCGAACTCGACACTTCCAGGATTGTCGTCAACGAGATCAGCGTGATCGGGTCGCGCTGCGGGCGTTTTGAAAATGCGCTCAGGCTGCTCGAAACAGGCAAAGTGGACGTCGAACCGCTGATCGCGCGTGATTTCAAATTGGCTGACGGCGTCGAAGCGATGGCCGAAGCCGAGCGGCCAGGAACTCTAAAAGTTTTGTTGACGAATTAGCTTATGTATCCGGCAGGAAACCTTTTCATCCCCGCGCCGCACGGACGATTGGAAGCGATCTATCGCCCGAAAAACAATCAGGCCGAGCGAGTCGCGCTGGTTCTGCATCCGCATCCGCTGCACAGCGGCACGATGCATAACAAGGTCGTCTTTCGCGCCGCGAAGGCTTTGAACGAATGCGGCTTCGAGACGCTACGATTCAACTTTCGCGGCGTCGGCCACAGCACAGGCGAATACGATGAAGGACGCGGCGAATGCGACGACGCGCGCGCCGCGCTTGATTATCTGCTTGAAAGCCAGCCGCACGCGCGTGAAGTCATCGTCGCCGGTTTTTCGTTCGGCTCGATTGTCGGATTGAAAGTCGGATGCTCGGACGAACGAGTGAACAAGTTGATCGCCATCGGCGCGCCCGAGAGGATGAGCAACCTGGATTTCCTCGGTCGCTGCGAGAAACCGAAGCTCTTCATACACGGGGTTGAAGACGACATTGCGCCGCTTGCGCCGCTCGAAGAATTTCTGGCCACGTTGCCTGCGGACAACGGCTTTCAGCTTGTGCGAATTGAAGGCGCAGGCCATTTCTTCGACGACCACGCCGTCGAATTGATGCAAGCGATCAAGAATTTTGTTTGCGGAAATTCCGCCGGACATTAGCGGCAAAGATCAACCGTAACCGCCCCGGCATCTGCTATCATTCAGTATGCGATTAAAGCAGTTTCAACTCGCGCGTATCTTCGGCATCCCGTTGATTATTGATTACAGTTGGCCGCCGGTCGCAGCGCTGCACATCTGGCTGGTGTCGAATTTCTGGATGGTCGCCGAAGTCCAGCCCTCGCTCCCGCGCTGGCAAAACCTGCTGATCGGAACTTTCATCACCGCTCTCTTTTTCGCCTCCGTGCTGATTCACGAATTGTCGCACGCTCTTGTGGCGAAGATGGAGGGCCTGCGCATTCACGACATCCAACTGCACATCTTCGGCGGATGGGCGCGACTGGTGGGAGAGCCGCCAACACCGATGGCTGAATTACGAATCGCCATCGCAGGTCCGGTAAGCTCGTTCCTGCTGGCGGTCTTCTTTTTGCTATGGCTGCTCATTGCGCAAAGCCTGAGCGCCGAGTCGCAGGAAGTGATGGCCGCGCAGGCCGCGTTTCTCTACCTTGCCGCAGCCAATCTGTTTCTGGCCATGTTCAATCTGTTGCCGGGCCTGCCGCTGGACGGCGGAAGAGTTTTGCGCGCCATCCTCTGGCACAGGCGTAAAGACATTCTCTCGGCCACGCGCACCACGATGAAGCTGGGGGTATGGCTGGCTTACCTGCTCATCTCTTACGGGTTGTTGCTGATCACGCTTGCGGCTGTGCGCGGAAGATTGTGGCAGGATTTTGTCGTGGCAATCTGGCTGCTGGTTCTGGGCGTGTTCCTGAAATCAGCGGCGGAAAGCGATTACCGCCACCGCGAACAACAATTCGCCAGCGAGCAAACCCAGCCGCACGATCGCAAGCAGTGGGAAGGCAGCGGCGCCGTCGGCGCGGTGATGCAATCGCCCGTCGTGAGCGTGACGCCTGATCTGTCAGTCGCGGAATTCATTGATCGAATCCTCACCACTCACCGCCACACCATTTTTCCTGTGGCGCGCGACGGACGGCTGCACGGAGTTCTCTCGCTAGCCAAGTTGCGCGAAGAGCCGCGCGAAAAATGGGAGAAGCTGACCATCGGCGAGGTGATGGAGCCGATAGACGAATCGCTCTTCATCACCGTCCGGGCCTCAGTCGAACATGCCCAACATAAATTGAAAATGAACAGCCTCGGTTTTTTGGCCGTCATTGATCAGGATGGCTTTCTGATAGGTCATCTCAACGCGAAGGACCTGGAAAAAGCCGCGTGAGAGATGAAACACGCTGCCCCTGAAATCAGAGTGAAACAAATTTATCAGCGATGGTTGACGGACAAAAGTCGTTTGGCTAATATGGCCTCGCCCTTGAACAAGGGCATCGTTCTCGACCATTAGGATATAAACCGCTTGATGTGGGGCTATAGCTCAGCTTGGAAGAGCGCTTGAATGGCATTCAAGAGGTCAGGGGTTCGAGCCCCCTTAGCTCCACTTCCCCTACCAAACACTTCAGACAAAGGTTCAAACTCGAAGTTTCTTGCGCGTCACAGGGCGTTACGTTAAACGCAACAACTGGTAAATTTCTCCGCGCTATTGCAGAATTGCGCCTTGATTATGCCAGTCTGATTGCGGCGTCGGGCGTCAAGCTCTTCTTCTCGAACAAAACGGATCATCTATGACAACGACAGGATCGCAGATCGGCCAGTTGGCGCCAGAGATTGATCTGCTCGACGGCAACGGCGAAAGGTGGACTCTGAGCGGCGCGCGCGGCAGAGTCGTCGCGCTATTTTTCTACCCCGGCGATGAAACTCCGGTCTGCACCAAACAGTTGTGCAGCGTGCGTGATAACTGGGCGCGTTATCAACAAACGGGCGCTGAGGTCATAGGCATCAACACCGATTCGATTGAAAAGCATCGCAGCTTTGCGGCGAATCACAATTTGCCGCTGCGGCTGCTTTCAGACCCTGAAGGCAGGACCGTACGCGATTACGAGATGAAGAACCTGATCGGCGTGCGGCGCGGCGTGGTCGTGGTCGGCAAAGACGGAGTGATCCGTTTCCGCAAAGTCGTATTGCCTATCTTCAAGCCGAGCGACGATGAAATTCTGGACGCCATAAACGAGGCGGCAAAATAATCCCCGATGCTGTTTTGATATGTTCCCCAATCCTTCCACAACCGATGCCATTTCTCCCGCCGCGCAATCAGCGCAGCGTCTCCAGCGTCTGGTCAACGAACTGAGCGTCGAATTCATTTCCATTCTCGACCTCGACGAGTTGATTGATCGTGTGGCTCAGCGCATCCGCGAGGTGATTGATTACAAGTTCTTCAACATCTTTTTAGTAGACGAAACGCGTGGCGGGCTTTTGTGGAAGAAGGCTGTCGGCTACAACTCCGATGAGGTAGCGGCGCACGAGATCATCCCATTCGACCGCAGCATCGCTTCGGCGGCCTGGCGCGAACGCCACACAATCAACGTCGGCGACGTTACGCGCGATTCGCGGTATCTGCCGATAACAACTGAAGGCGGAAGCCCGCCGCGTTCGGAGATCGCCGTCCCGCTCGCGTTAGTGCGCGAAGGCAAGATCGTCGGCGTGTTGACGATTGAGAGTTCCGAGCCGAATTACTTCACGCGCGATCACGAACGGATATTGAACGTGCTCGGCAATCACCTTGCCATCGCGCTCGAACACGCCCGCGTTTACGACGAACTGCGACAGCGCACCCGCGAAATGCGTGCGCTGATCGAGATCGGCCACGAGATCACTTCGATCCTCGACCTCGACCGGCTGCTCAACCACATCGCGCCGCTGCTGGAACGGATAATCCATTACGAGTTCCTGCTTGTGGGATTGATTGACGAGGCGCGCGAAGAATTCGTCTGGCACGTCGAGGATGGTTACGGCGCGCCGAAGCGCGAGCGCGCCAATCGCACGAAAGTTTCTCAGGGAGTGGTTGGACGCGCCGTCCGCGAGCGCCGCACGCAAATCGTCGCCGACGTGCTGCGCGACCCCGACTACCATCTGACCGAAAAGTGGGAAGGGCGGGGACAGCGTTCCGAAATCGCCGTGCCGCTCGTTTACGAAGACAGGGTGATCGGCGTGCTTGCGCTCGAAAGCAGTTGCACGAACGCCTTCGACGAATATCACGGACGATTGCTGGAAAACATCGCCAACAACCTGAGCATAGCTATCGCCAACGCGCGGCTGCACGCCGAACATGTCGAGCGCGAGCGGCAGTTGGAACGCGAAATCCTGATGGCGCGCGACGTGCAGCGCGCGATGATCCCCGAATCGGCGCCGCACATCAAAGGCTTCGAAATCGCCGCGCGGCTGGAACCTGCGCTGAATTTGAGTGGAGACTTTTACGATTACATTCCGCTTTCGGAAAATCGCATGGGAATTATGATCGGCGACGTATCGGGCAAAGGGATTCGCGCGGCGATGGGAATGGCGGCGGCGCGCAGCATCCTGCGCAGCGTTGCCCGGCGAGGTCACGGCCCCGCCCGCAATTTGCGCGACGCGAACCTGAGGCTGCACCGCGATCTGGGCCGCCAACTGCTGCTCACGCTCGTTTACGCCGTGCTCGACTCCGAAAACAGGACCTTGCAGTATTGCAACGCGGGACACAACTCGCCGCTGCTGGTCAAAGCTTCAGGCAGATGGAGGGCTTTGAAAACAGGCGGGCTGCTGCTCGGCGTCTTCGACAAGCAGCAATACAAAAGCGAGACGCTGCATCTGGAAAAAGGCGACGTGCTCTTCTTCTACACCGACGGATTGCCGGAAGCGCACACGGCGGCCCCGCATCGCATCGAGTTCGGCGAAGCTCGCATCCTCGACTTCCTGCTCAAACATCGCCACCTGCGCGCGCCGGCGATCATCGAGGAATTTCTCGATCACATCAACGAATTCACCGCAGGCGCGCATCAGCACGACGACCTGACTCTGGTTGCCGTCAAGGTGTTGTGAATAACGATTCAGGCTCGCAATCAATCAGGTTCGCCACAATCCAATCGGCCTGCTTCAATTCTTCCGCCTTGTAACTGTTGGTCACGGCCAGACAGCGCATCCCGGCGCGCTTAGCCGCTTCGATTCCGGCGATTGAATCTTCGATCACCAGACATTCGCCGGGCTGAACCGGCGCGCTGGCGTTCGCGGTCAACGCCGCCAGAGCTTTGATGTAGCCTTCCGGGTCAGGCTTGCACGCGCTGACATCTTCGGAGGCGACGATCGCCTGAAAGCAATCGCGAATGCCGCCGCGTTCAAGAACCATTTCGATCTCACCGCGCAAAGCTCCCGAAGCAATCGCCATTGGAAATTTGCCAGCGAGCCTCCGAACCAGTTCGATGACGCCAGGAAAGAGCAGGTAACGATCTTTGATCGCCGCGCGGTAGAGCGCGGCTTTGCGTTCAATCAAATCAGCGATGAAGGCTTCGTCGCTCGATTCTCTGGCTCGCCCTGCATCGGCGAGCGCGGCGACGAAACAGCCTCGGTCATCGTAGCCCAGATATTTTTCGTGATAATCCGCATCGCTCAGCGCGATCTCTTCTTCAGCCAGAACCGCGCGGAACAGTTCAAGGTGCAAAGGCTCATCGTCAACAATCACTCCGTTGAAATCGAAAATGACAGCTCGTAAATCAATCGGCATTGCTCTTCCTTTCAGTTATTCGATTCGGTCATCTATAATCGCAGCGTCCAAATACCAACGATTAATTGATTATGCAACTCGCGCGCGTCATCGGAAACGTGGTTTCCACGGTCAAAAACCCAACGCTCGAAGGCCGCAAGCTGATGGTCATTCAAATCCTCGACGGCAATCTGCGCCCGGCAGGTAAACCGCTCGTCGCGATTGATTCCGTCGGGGCGGGGCCGGGCGAACTCGTCTTCTGGTGTCGCGGCAAAGAGGCAAGTTTCCCGTTTGAAGGCAGCGAGGTGCCGACCGATTGCACAATCATCGGCATTGTTGATTCCGAGTCGCACGTCAAATCAATTGCGGTAAAGGGGGATAAGAAGTGATTCTGGCTCGCGTGCTCGGCAACGTCGTCGCCACTCAGAAAAACGCGCGCTATGGCGAGGCGCGCATTATGCTCGTCCAGCCGATCAATCCTGATGGTTCGTCTCGCGGCGCTTCCCTGCTCGCGCTCGATTCAGTTGACGCGGGCGAAGGCGACATCGTGATCGTCGTCCAGGAAGGCTGGTCGGCTTCGACGGCTTCGACGGGCGAAACGGGCGCTGCGATTGACAGCGCAATCGTCGGCGTAGTTGATTTCATCGAAGAGGACAAAGCGTGATGGCCAGCGAAGACGCGATCAGAAATCTCGTGCGTGAAGTCGTGCGGCAAGCGTTGGCTGAATCGAGCGGCGCGGCGCCCGCTGAATCTTCCAAATCGCCATCATCCTACTTCGCCCCGTGGACTGGCGTCGAATACGAAGCTCATCCCAGCCGCGAGCAATTCGACGTCGGCGAAGCCACAATCTCGGCCAGTGATCTGATCGAATTCGTCGAATCAAAACTCTGCGCCATCGAAAAGAACAGGGCCTGTGACCATTGCGGAATGTGCCGCAGCCTGGGCTTTTAAGCCTCCCAACTCCAGCTCACCCCGTTTAATTCTCATTTCAACATCGTCCTGTATCAATTTTCTCAGTGTAGTTTTCGCCAAACTATCAAAACCTGCTATAAAAGTCACCATCAAACTAAATTTTATTTGACAGATAAAACAGCCGTGTCTAAGATTAAACCCTCAAAAACAGTTAAGCCCGGTCGTGAACTCAACCGACGACCGGGCTTGACTTGGGTCAGCATTGAGCTGATTCCAGTGTAGCGCGCGAATCTTAGCTCATCGCCGGCCTTTTCTACAAACCTTCAGGCTGCTCGGTCACACCCGACCGAAGCGGAAAGGAGAACAATAGTGATGAGCTTACAGATCATTCAGGCCAAGCCGAACCCGGCAGGCAAAGACAGCGGCAAAGATCGGAACGGCTCCGGTTCGGCAAAACCGGAACAGCTTTTCGGCGAATGGGTGGATGTGAAGAACATCAGTAATGACGCGATTCACTTCTCGACGATGCAGGTTCGCCACGCGCTTTTCGACGAAACCTGCCACACCACCGGCGAGACTGAGCTTTACTGGACGGGCGGCAGCGCAGACTTTCTCAAACCCGGTCAGGTCTTGCGCATTCACGCCGGACGCCGCGAAGACGCCTATCAAATGTCCGCCGAAGATCAGGCCGGGGCCAACTGGCACGGTTACGCCGAATGCGACGACTTCATCTTGAATAACCGCTGCGGCGACAAGATCATCCTCACCTGGCGCGACGCGGCTGAACGAGTCTGTCAGGATTGGGCCTGTTATGCGCCCTACCCGCCTGAAAACCTGATTCTGAAACGATCCGGCAATCTGCTCGCAGGCGCCGGGGCCGGATTGAGACTCGATTGATAAACACGAGCGGGAGAGGCCGCCCATCCGGCCTCTCCCGCCGACAAATTCACGATGTGTTATCTGCCCAATGCTTTACCTTAAGGACATCGCAACAATCCGCTCCGGCTATCTTTTTCGCGGCAGGATCGAACCGGACGCAGCCGGACAATATCGGGTCGTTCAAGTCGGCGACATCACATCTGACGCAAGATTGTCGAAAGGCTCGTTCACGCAAGTCAGTCTGCCGGATGTCAAACAAACTCAGATTCTCGAAGCGGGCGAAGTGCTCTTCATCTCGCGCGGACCGCGCAAACAGGCGGTCGCGATCATCGAACCGCCGGAAAACACGATAGCCACTTCGCAGTTCTTCATCATCCGCCCGGATGAAAAAGTATTGCCTGAATTTCTGGCGTGGTATATCAATCAACGTCCCGCGCAACGTTACATCGAAGAGCATTCGACCGGAACCAGCGCCAGCATGATCAATCTGGAAGCGTTGAAAACTCTGCCTGTCGAAACGCCGCCGCTGGAGAACCAGGCGCGCATCGTCAAAATCCATCAGCTCAGCCTGCGCGAAAAGGAACTGATGGAAGCGATTCGAGACAGGCGCCGCGCGCTCGTCGAGATGATGTTGCTCAAAACAATCGGCCAGAGGAGTGATCAGGTCAGAGGAGTGATCAGGCCAGAGGAGTGATCAGAAAAGATGACGGAACAATTTGAAATCAGCCAAGCCGAAATCAACGCCGTCGTCCGGAAAGCCTGCGACACTTTCCGCGGCGTCGTAGATTCATCCGAGTACAAAAACTACATCCTGGTTTTTCTCTTCTTCAAATACGTCAGCGATGTCTGGAAGGATAGAGTTGAGCAATACCACCTTGAATATAAAGGCGACGAGGAGCGCATACAACGCCGTTTGGGCCGCGAGCGGTTCATCGTGCCCGAAGGCGGCGACTTCGACGCAATCTACGCGAGGCGCCACAATCCGAACATCGGCCAGATCATTGACGCCGCATTGGCTTCGATTGAAGAGGCCAACAAGGCAAAGCTCGACGGCATCTTCCGCAACATCAGCTTCAACTCCGAAACTCATCTGGGCGAGATGAAAGAGCGCCATCGCCGATTGAAGCGGTTGATCGAAGATTTCGCCGATCCGCGCCTGGATTTGCGCCCGTCGCGCGTGGGCGCTCGCAACGTGATCGGCGCCGCTTACCAATCCCTGATCGAACATTTCGCCTCGAGCGGCGGCAAGAAGGGCGGCGAATTCTTCACTCCGCCGGAAGTCTCGACGCTGTTGGCCAGGCTGCTGCAACCGAAGAAAGGCTCGCGCATCTGCGATCCGGCGTGCGGTTCGGGTTCGCTGCTGATCCGCGTGGCCGAGGAGGTCGGCGACAACGATTTCGCCCTCTTCGGGCAGGAATCGAACGGCAGCGTGTGGGCGCTCTGCCGAATGAATATGTTTCTGCACGGCAAAGACGGCGCGCGCATCGAGTGGGGCGACACGATCAACAATCCCCGATTGCTCGAAGGCAATGCGTTGAAGAGGTTCGATATCGTCGTCGCCAATCCTCCGTTCTCGCTCGACAAGTGGGGCGCCGACGCCGCGGCCAGAGACTATTTCTGTCGCTTCTATCGCGGCGTTCCCCCGCGCGGCAAAGCCGATTTCGCCTTCATCACGCACGTCATCGAAACCATGACGCCGGGGACAGGAAAAGCTGGCGTGATCGTCCCGCACGGCGTGCTCTTTCGCGGCGGCGCCGAAGGCAAGATCAGGCGCAGGCTGATCGAAGAGAACCTGCTCGAAGCCGTGATCGGCCTGCCCGCAAATCTGTTTTACGGCACGCCCATCCCCGCCGCGATCCTGATGTTCAACTGCGGCAAGAAGACGACCGATGTTCTCTTCATTGACGCCAGCCGCGATTATGAAGACGCCAAGAATAAGAGCAAACTGCCGCCGCAGGACATCGAGAAGATCGTAGCGGCCTACAAAACATTCGCGACGGTCGAGAAATTCGCTTATCGAGCGACGTTCGAGGAGATCAAAGAGAACGATTTCAATCTGAACATTCCACGCTACGTGAACACGTTCGAGGAAGAAGAAGAGATTGACATTCAAGCGGCGCAGAAAGAGATTGAAGAGCTTGAGGCGCAACTCGCCGCCGTGCGAGCGGAAATGAAACGGCATCTGGAAGAACTGGGGCTATGACATCGTGTCAGTAGCCCAACCGTGAGGGAGGGCGCCACATCTGGATTGGGCCTATAACATCGTGGCAGTAGCCCGACCGTGAGGGAGGGCGCCACATCTGGATTGGGCCTATAACATCGTGGCAGTAGCCCGACCGTGAGGGAGGGCGCCACATCTGGATATGCGATCAGAGTAGAGCGTATGCCCTCCCTCACGGTCGGAC
>JAJVID010000126.1:36783-48231 GCA_022072205.1 Acidobacteriota bacterium | reverse complement strand
GCTTGGCAAGTTCGTCGCGATTTACAACTTTATCTCACTCACCTGGAGCAGGGCTGGAAACCCTCAAGTTAGCCTTTCTTCTTGCCTCTACTACAGTTGAGCGACTTTTACAGCGGTAGTTTTTTTTTTTTTCTATGCTAATCTCAGCCTCGCCTTAGCGGCCTTAGCGTTTTTGCCAATTCGAAAGCAAATCTCGTTGCAATCCCATCCACAGCGGAGATCGAAATGATACTCGGCTTCCCAGCGACCGCTAACAAGGAGGATTTCGTGCCTGGAACGAATTCGCAGAGGTCTGTTGATGAAATGAAGGAGATGTTTGAGGGCCTGCGCCATTACATTCCCATCGTCGTTTGCCAAGCGTGCAATAAGCTCAGATATCATCCTGGGCCAATGGAACTCGATGGACTCGAACAGCGAGTCGCTCTGACGCTTATAGATAACGATTACCGCGTCTTGCGTTCGTTCGCCCATCAATCTGATTTGCAGACGTGGTTGTACACAATCGCGAAACGGAAAATTCTACAGTGGCTTCAAGAGCAGAAGAAAATGTCGAGCCTGGAAGATTGGTTGCAGGATGCGCTCACTTTTCAGTCGGATCAGGAGCAAAAACTGATTTTGCAGGAAGAGGAAAAAGAGAGAGAGAAGATATTGCTCTTGGCCCTCAGCAAACTGACTGAGCATGAACAGAAGTTGTTCTCGCTGATGCGGCAGGGATTGAAAACAGGGAAGATTGCAAAAGAGATGGGAATCAAAAAAGAGTCGGCTTACACGGAGATCAGCGTTTTGAAGAAGAAGCTTCGGAAGATCATTGAAAGGAGTAGAGAAGTTTTGTGAGGCCGCGAAAAATTTCTAAATTTTTCTGCTTGGGCATTAAGATCGTCCCTTCTGACAGGACTAATAAGTGCGGGGTAAGAATCATACCCGTGTTGTTATCCGTTTCAGGGAAACAACCAGCAAATACAGGTTGACAATTAACCGAACAGACAGCCAAGGAGGTCACATGTCCATAGCCATTACGCGCGCCTTACGCATCTTCAGCATAGCAAGTCTGCTTTTGCTGGCTAGCCTGGCATCGAATAGCAGACTCAGCATGCCTGGAGTGAGGGCACAAAACTGCCAGGTTCTTTCCGAAACCGTTACTGAATCAGGAAATTGTATCTACGTTTCGACAATGCTGGGTTGTAGTTGCCCTCCCCTTAATCCCTGCGCTGAAGTGCATTTTTGCAGCACGACTTTCTGCGATAGTGGTTCGTCATTTTCGCTTGAGATCTACTGTTTTTAGATGAGAGGAGGAAGAATGAAATCCAAACAATTCACTTTGTATGGAAGCGCCACTTTACTGATAGCCCTCATTGGAATATCAATTGGGGGGTATTGGTGGCAGGCAAGCGGTAATCAGCCGGCCCCCATGTCAGGTTCAGTGCCAGTTCTTAGGAAAAGCATTGATTTTCCCCAAAACAGCGCGTCACTGTCTGCGGGAATTGACCTCACCATTTTTGTGAACGGTCTTCAAACCAGGGATGTTGTGAACATCAGACCAGGGGGCGATAAGAAGGTGATGGTCGCCGCCGGCTCCATTTTGCCCGGCGATAATGCATCGCCAACTCACGGCCTGATGGTAAGGTCGGGGCCGGCGTTAGCTGATTCGTCGCTAAGGCTTACGCCGGACGCGGTAACTTTCAATCGCCCAACCCGCTTCGATAACGTAGTTTTCCTGGACATACAATTGCCCACTACGGCGAAGGTGCAAGTTGTCATTGATGGGGATACAAAGTTGAAAGGGTCTCTGGCTCGTCCCTTGCTTCTGCGCAATCAAGAATGGGTTGAAGGGGCGCAGACTGCTCCCGGGGCTATGGCGCGAGCGGCAATGCCACGTCTTGACAAAAGTAAAGAGCTTGACCGGCCAGTGCTCGATCAGAGTAGCGGATATTACGCAGTATCGTTCTCAAGTTTGCGTGCTTTAGAACGAGAAGATATGGCGCCGAAGTCCCGGAGCGTCGTAATTGTGCTCTACATAGATGAATCCGGCAGAGTAGAAAAAACAGTGCCTCTGACGAGCCTGCCAACAACGGAGCTGGAGCAGAAAATAAAGAAATGGCGTTTTGCGCCGTACCTGATTGATGGTCGGCCAGTTCGAGTAAGCGCCATGCTAACGCTGTAAAGATGCTACCCAATCGAAAACGAATTAGGTTGTCACACTGAGATAGACGCGCTTAGCCTCAAGCTGAGGCGCTATCAACAGCGACGGCATGGGTACAAAAGTCCGAAAGGCTTCCGGAGCGATCACTCTGGAAGCCTTTTGAGTTTGATCAGGCGCATATGGGGGTCAATCCGTCCTGACGCGCGGCGCGATCAAGGCGCGGACACGTTCGACCAACTCCTCGGCGTTTTCCGTCGTGTAACCAAGCGTGCTGACCGGCGGCAGAACTTCAAGGTAAACGTCGCCGGGAACGACACGCTTGCAGCCTTTGCGCATCACCAGCCGCGTGTCGTTGACTACGACGGGCGCAATCGGAACGCCCGCCTCGATGGCCATGTAAAACACGCCTTTTTTGAAATCCTTCACTCGTCCGTCAACTGTGCGCGTGCCTTCGGGAAAAGCCATCAACGAATGCCCGCGCCGCAATTCATCTGCGCCGCGCCGGGTGCTTGCAATCGCGCGTTCACGATTGCTGCGATCAATCGGCACGACGTGGGCCAGCGAGAATCCCTGTTTGAAGAGCGGGACGCGGAGCAATTCCTTTTTCGCAATTGCGCCGATGTTGTGGCCCAGGCAGGCGAAGATCATCGGCGGGTCGAGTGTGCTCTGATGATTGGCGATGAAGGCGTAAGCCTGATTGCGGTCTAAATGCTCAAGCCCCGCGACGTGTACGCGCGCGCCGGCGGCGCGCAGATAGGTTCGGCATCCGAACTTTGCGAATGGAAAGATGAAATCCTCAACTCCGAAAAATTTCCGCAGAATGTGACCTGTGAGAATTGCAGGGAAGCCGACGAAGAGCAGTAAGAGTCCGGCGACAACGAATGTCCAATAGTATCGAATCATCTAACAGTTTTAGATTATGGTTCCGTCGGTGATAGTCGCGCCCTTGGGAATCACGACGATGCCTTCGCGGATGTAGTAATTGTCGCCGTCGAATTCTTCGTGCCCGGCTTCGTTGAGGATGCGCACGTTCGATCCGATCCGCACGTTTTTATCAATGATGGCGTTGCGAATGGTCGTGTTTTCGCCGATGCCCATCCACGGCAATCCGTGCTGGCGGTCGTCGGCCAGTTCAGGCAGCGATTGGTAATAATCGGCGCCCATCATCAGGGTGTTTTCCAGCCTCGTCCCGCTCTCGATGCGCGCGCGGACGCCGATTACGGAATGGATGATCTCGACGCGGTTCAGGATGCAGCCGTCGGAGATTAACGAATCTTTGACCACGCAATCAACGAGTTTGCTGCCGGGCAGGTAACGCGGGCGCGTGTAGATCGGCGCATCGGCGTCGAACAGGTTGAATTTCGGCATCACTGCGGCGAGGTCGAGATTGGCGTGGTAGAACGATCTGATGGTTCCGATGTCTTCCCAATGACCGTTGAACAGATAAGCTCGCACATTGTAATTGCCGATGGCCGCCGGGATCACTTCGCCGCCGAAATCTTTGTACTTCTCGTCTTTGAGCAATTCGCGCAGCGCGTCGTATTTGAAAAGGTAAACGCCCATCGAAGCGATGAACGGCCTGCGCTCAGCTTCTTCGGGCGTCAGGCCCAGTTTCGTAGTGTCCACGCGCATCGCGTCCAGTTGATCAGCGGGCGGCTTTTCGCGGAACTCCACGATGCGCCCCGCGTCATCGGTTTTGAGCAGGCCGAAACTGGACGCCCGCGATTCATCGGTCGGAATCACTGAAACCGTCACGTCCGCGTTGCTCTCCAGGTGGCGGCTAATGAACTTGCGGTAATCCATTTGGTAAAGGTGATCGCCGGATAGGATAAGCACGTGGCTCGGGTCGAAGTCTCGAACATGAACCATGATCTGGCGCACGGCGTCCGCTGTGCCCTGAAACCATTTCTTGTTTTCGGGTGTCTGTTCGGCGGCCAGGATTTCGACGAACCCGTCTGAGAACCGGCTGAACCGGTATGTCCGCGCGATGTGGCGGTTGAGTGAGGCCGAATTGAACTGCGTCAGGACGTAGATGTAATGAAGCCCGGAGTTGATGCAGTTGGAGACAGTGATGTCAATCAAACGATATTTTCCGCCGAGCGGCACAGCAGGTTTCGACCGTTCTTTGGTGAGCGGGAAGAGACGCGAACCGACTCCGCCGCCGAGGATGATGGACAGAATTTGTTTGCTCATTCGGGTTTCTCCTACAATTCAAGCGCGCTCGCAATGCCAGGCAGCGCGACAACGCGCGCTTCGGTTCCGATAATACCGATTGGTTTTACGGAGTCGGGAAAACGCTTCGCTTGGCTCATCCGAGAGACTGAGCTAAGCTTGAGTGCGACTGAGCATAAGAGAGCGAATATCCTTTTTCAAGGACAAGTACCCGGACATGATTTCAATTTCATCGGCTGTTGAAGCGGCTGTTTGCGCGCGCGGGGCGATTGTCGCGCTGGAATCAACTGTCATCGCGCACGGGTTGCCATCGCCGAGCAACGTCGAGACAGCGCGCGACTGCGAAGCCGCAGTCCGGCAATCGGGCGCGCTACCGGCGACCATCGGCGTCGTCGCGGGGCGGCCTGTGATCGGATTGAACGATCAGCAGATTCAATCCATCGCCGAACGGGACGGAGTGGCGAAAGTCAATCTGGCGAATCTGGCTTACGTGATCGCCGCAGGCGGTTGGGGCGCGACGACGGTCGCGTCGAGTTTGCATCTGGCCAATCTGGCCGGTGTCAAAGTCTTCGCCACTGGCGGCATCGGCGGCGTTCATCGCGGCGCGGGCGAGAGCTTCGACATCTCGGCTGATCTGATGGCGCTGGCGCGTTATCCGGTGATCACTGTTTGCGCGGGAGCGAAAGCCATTCTCGATCTGCCGAAGACGATGGAAGTTCTCGAAACTCTGGGCGCGCCTGTCATCGGCTATCAGACCGATGAACTGCCCGCGTTCTATTCACGTTCGAGCGGGTTGAAACTCGACTTGCGCGCGGACAGTCCTGAGCAGGTTGCGAAGACCGCGCTGACCCACTGGCGAATGGGATTTTCAACCGGTGTGCTGGTGACCGCTCCGGTTCCAGCGGAGGACGAAATTCCGGCGAACGAAATCAAAGACGTGATTGATGAAGCTCTCGGCGCTGCGGCAAAGCAGGGAATCAGCGGAAAAGCTGTCACGCCGTTCCTGCTTTCGAGAATCTCCGAACGAACGCAAGGCCGCGCGCTCCGCGCCAACATCGCCTTGCTGAAGAACAACGCCAGGATCGCAGGCGCCATCGCCGTCGCGCTGGCCAACCAGGAGAAAGCCGATCAGGAGAAAAAATGAACCTCAACGACATCCGCAAACTTTTCGATTACACCGAATATGCCAACCGTCTCGCGCTCGATGCGGCTGAAAAGCTGACCGGAGAGCAGCAGCGGCATGATTTCAAAATCAGTCACGGCTCGATCCATGGGACTCTGGTTCACATGGCCGGGGCCGAATGGATCTGGCTCGAACGCTGGAAAGGCGTGTCGCATTCGCGCATCTGGGTCGCCGATGATTTCGCCAGCGTCCCGGCGCTGCGCGCTCGATGGCAGGAGATTGAAAACGAGCGCCGCCAGTTGCTCGAAGGCCTGAGCGAAGAAAAACTGCATCAGGAGTTGAGCTACAAGAACATCAAAGGCGAGCCCTTCACGCTCCCGCTCGTCGAGCAGATGCAGCACGTGGTCAATCACGCGACGCTCCATCGCGGACAGGTTGTCGGGATGATCCGGCAACTCGGCGTGCAGCCGCCTGCGGTGGATTTGCTTTATTACCTGATCGCGCGGTGATGAAGATCATTCCAATCGCCCTCAACACATTTCGGGAATCGGCGCGCGACCGCGCGCTGTACAACCTGATGGTGTTTGTCATCCTGCTGATCATCGCGTCGGTCGTGATGGGACGTATCGCGGTCGGGCAGGAGGTGAAGATCGTCATTGATCTCGGTCTGTCGGCGATGACGGTCTTCGGCGTGTTGATGTCTATCTTTCTGGGCATCGGGCTGGTTTCCAAAGAGATCGAAAACGGCGCCATCGCCAACATCCTTTCAAAACCGGTTCGCCGCACGGAGTTCATCCTGGGGAAGTATTTCGGGCTGTGTCTGACGCTGTTTGTGAGCAGCGTGGTGATGGCGGCGGCGATTACGGGCGCCCTGATTTACGCGCAGGGCGGGAGCGATGCGGCGCAATGGCGCTTGTGGCCGGCGGCCTGGCTGATCTTCCTGGAACTGACGATCATGACGGCGGTGGCGCTGTTGTTCTCGTGTTTCTCGTCACCCGCGTTGTCGGCGCTGTTTGCGCTGCTGATCTTTCTGATCGGGCGATGGAGTCCCGATTTGAAACTGTTCGCTGAAACTTCAAATTCAGCCGCCGTGCGAGCGGTGAGCCGGGCGCTTTATCACCTGCTGCCGAATCTGGCCAATTTCAATTACATCAACGAAACCGCGCACGGCGAGGTCGCGCCCTGGCGAATGATTGCGGGAAACACCGTTTACGCGGTCTGTTACATCGCGGCTGCGCTGGCCGCCGCTGCGCTGATTTTCAATCGCAGGAATTTCAAGTGAGCCGATGAAGAGATTGACCTGCCCGATTTTGCTGATTGTCTTTCTGGTCTTGAGCGCCGCCGCTCAAGATTGGATGGATGCGCGCCGCCGCGTCCCGTTGGCGGTTAAAGAGACGCTCTATGTCAGTTCCGGCGAATCGCTCAAACGCGCCAGTATCGGGTTCGACGGCCTGATGGCTGACATTTATTGGATTCGGACACTGCTCTATTTCGGCGAACAGTTCGAGCGGCAGCGCGGCGTGAATCAACAGTTCGATGCGAGCCAATTGGAACTGCTCGAACCGTTGCTGAACATCACCATCGAGCTTGACCCGCGATACATCGCCGCATACCGTTTCGGCGCGGTCTTCCTGCCTGAAATCAATTCTGAGAGCGCAGTCCGATTTGTCGAACGCGGTATCCGCAACAATCCCGGTGAATGGCGGCTTTATCAGGACCTCGGTTTCGTCCAATGGCGGCGGAACCGGTTTCGTGAAGCCGCTGACGCTTATGCTCGCGGCTCGCGGCTGCCGGGCGCTCCCGCGTGGATGCGGACAATGCCTGCCTTGATGCTGGTCAAAGGCGGCGACCGCGAAACGGCGCGCGAGATGTTTTTGCGGCTTTACCGAGAGAGCGACGATCCGTTCATCAAACAGATCAGCGAAGCGCAATTGAAAATGCTGGATCAGTACCGCGAGCGATAGCGTGCGGGTGATTTTTCATGTCCGTCATCGAGATCGAAAATCTGACGCAGGATTACCAGATTGGTTTCTGGCGAAAGCGAAACGTTCGCGCGCTGGACAGCTTGAATCTGCGAGTTGAAGCTGGCGAGGTCTTCGGCTTTCTGGGGCCGAACGGCGCCGGAAAAACTACGACCTTCAAAATCCTGATGCGGATGCTTCGTCCGACGGCGGGCGAGGCGCGAATTCTCGGCCAACCGCTTGATGATTTGCGGATGCGGGCGCGCATCGGCTACCTGCCTGAACGCCCGTATTTTTATCACTATCTGACGGCGCGTGAATTTCTGGTTTTCTGCGGCGCGCTTTGCGATCTGCCGCGCGACCGCGCCGCAAAACGCGCTGCCGATCTGCTCGATCAAGTCGGCCTATCCGATTCGGCTGATAAACATCTGCGCAAATTTTCAAAGGGGATGTTGCAGCGCGCGGGCCTGGCGCAAGCTCTGATCAACGATCCGGAGGTTCTCTTTCTGGATGAGCCGATGTCCGGTCTCGATCCGCTTGGCCGCCGCGAGGCGCGTGAACTGATTGCGAACCTGCGGGCGCGCGGCAAGACGATATTCTTCTCGTCGCACATCCTGACCGATGTCGAAGCGATGTGCGACCGCGTGGCGATTCTGAATCGCGGGCGTCTGGTTGAATCGGGCAGGCTTTCGGAAATCCTCAAAACGCGCAGCAACGAAATTGAAGCGGTGGTGAGCGGCGTGAATGAAGAGATTCTGGCGGAGTTGCGCGAGTTCGCGCTCGAAGTGCAACCCACGCCTGAAGGCGCGCGCGCGCGATTGGAAAGCGACCGTGACATCGCGCGGTTGCTCGAAGTCATTCATCACGCCAACGGACGGCTGGTTTCGGTCAATCCAGCGCGCGAATCGCTGGAAGACTTCTTCATGCGCGAAATCGGAGGGATGAAATGAGATCGCATCAACTTCGACTCTGGCCAATCGCTAAATCAGAACATACAAGATTGGGACAAACGTTTTTAGCCACAGAGATCACAGAGATCACAGAGAGAATGCACACCCGCCTTTACCTCCGTGTCATCTGTGATCTCTGTGGCTGGTGTCCCAATGTTTTGTGTTTCAATTTAGCTTTTAAAACGCGTGAATATTCGACCTCGCTAAATCCGCGGTAATGTACAAATCTTGCATGGTTTTCAACTGACCCCTAAATCCCGGAAGGAGGAGTCAGGATGAAAGCGACGCGCATTTTTCTAGGATTCTGTCTTCTGCTTGTGGCGGCGCCTGTCGCGCTGGGGCAGAAGGTAAATGTTGATTGGAATCGGAGCGCCAATTTTCCGAGATACGGAACCTACGCCTGGGGGCAATGCGACACCCCTGAAGAATTGGCGCTTTGGCAGGAGCGCATCATTCGAGACGTTGACGCCCAACTCGCGGCCAGAGGATTCAGGAAGGCGGCGCCGGGACAGATGCCTGATGTCATCGTGAGCTACGACAGCGACGTCAAGGAGCAAGTTTCGTACGTCGGTTACAACTACGGTTATGGAACAGGCTGGGGCTGGGGGCCGGGTTGGGGACCGGGCTGGGGGCTGGGTTGGGGGCCGGGTTGGGGAGGCGGCCCGTTCACGATGGACCCAATCGTGCGGCAGGAGTTTGAACTATCAGTAACCCTGGTGGACGCCCGGCAGAATCAACTGTTCTGGCGCGGCGTCGCTTCCGATTTCATTTCTCACAAATCGGAGAAGAACATCAAGAGGTTGAGAAAGGCGGTCGAGAAACTGTTCAAGAACTATCCGCCCTACAGATAGCTTATTGACGTTCGCTGATGTCCGGCGCAGAGCCTGATCGAATTCCGTGTGATCCGGCTTAACGCCGGGTTTTACTTTGGCGCGCCAACAGACTACTATTCCCGCGCTCAGTAACGGATAAACAGTGATAACCCGGATTATTCCCCAATTCCCACAATCTGGCTGTTTCGAGTGAGGCGAATGGTCTGATGAAAACCCACCCGTTGGACGTAAGTCCGAAATGCTCAAGCCCGGCATGCGCGAAATGGATATTGATGTGCGCGTTGATCTGCGCACTGGTGAACGCTCCGGCGCCGGCGCAAACGCAAGAAACACCCGCGCAGGGATCAATCGAGAGCGTTCTCGCAATCGAAGACCCGAACGCCCGCATCGTAGCGCTGCAAAAATTTCTGAAGACCAACAACATTCCCGAACAGGCCCAGACGGCGCGCGAAGCCATTGTCGCAAGCTGGGCGCAACTCGCTGACAGCCAACTCGGAGAAAACAGCGCCGGAGCGATGGAGAATTTTCGCCACGCGGCGCAAGCGCTGCCAGACCACATCACAGATCGTTTTTTTGAAGAGACGGTCATCCGCATTCCGTTCGCGCTGTCATTGCGCGGTTATCGGAACGAAGCGGTTGAATTGGCGCGGCAACTGGAAAAACGATTCGCCAAGGAACCGCCGAGGCTCGCTTCACTGGGCGAGTTTTACATGACCGTCGAGGCCGCCGATGATGCGATCCACGCGCTCGAAACCGCGTCAAAACTTGCGGGAGACGAAGCCAGACTGCGACGGATGCTGGGCGCGGCTTACCGAATGGGATTGCGGCTGGACGACGCGGTCGCCGAATACCAACTTGCGGCCAGTTTCGACGCCAACGACAAACGGGCTTATTACGAGCTTGCCAACCTTTATCGCGCGCACGGAGCTTACGCCGACGCAATCAAACTCTATCGCAAACAGATCGAGATCGAGCCGAAACATTCGTCGTCTTACAAAGGCATGGCTCTGGCTTATCTAGCCCAGGGCGACGAAGACCAGATGACGGCGGCCTTGAATCAGGCGCGCGACCTGCGCGGTTCGGTTGATGAAATAACCGGAGACATTTACCTGCAAACGCAGATGGCGTTTCTTTACCTCGCGCAGAACAAACCGAATGAGGCGCGGAAGGCCGCCGAAGCCGCGTTGCTGATCGAACCGCGTTACGCCTGGGCGCGCATCGCCGCCGCCGAAGTGGAACTGGCGACAGGAAAATATTTCGAAGCCGAACGCCACCTGCTCGCGGCTCGATCGTACGCGAGCTTCCCGACGCTCTATTTCACGCTGGGCAAACTCTATCTTGCCGTCGAAGATTTCGACGGCGCGCTGGAACAGTTCTCCAAAGCCTTCAGTTATTCGCCGCAGAAGCAATTCACGACGAAACTCGGCGGCGTGTTCGACGCGCAGGCCGACAATTTGAAAGAACTGCTCTTGCGCGAACATCAGGCGGCGATCTTCCTGGCTGAGCCGCCGACGACAGACGAGACATTCAAGATCGCCGAGTCGCTGGTCAGATTCAACGTTTACCTGCGCGTCATCAAAACGCCGGTTGCGGCGGCGCGCGCTTCCAAACACGATAAAGGCGCTGTGAGAAACGCCGCGCAAAATGATACTGCGGCTCGACGCAGGCAAATGGAAGAGCTGGATCGAGCCGCGATGGATTTCATCGAGGTCGAAAATGTGCGGCGTTCGTTCAGGATGCTGTACATCGCCGGACAGCTTGCTCAAGCCGGCGTTGCAACCGGTCTGGCAATCGAAGTGGCTGATCAGGCGTTGGGATTGGCCGAGGTGGCTACGGAAGCCGATGGCTCGCTGCGCGAATATCCTAATTACGACCGCAATGGCCGTCTGGCCGTATTTCGCGGACGCGCGCTCAGCGCCAAAGGATGGGCGCTGTTCAAAGCTGGCAAAAGCCAGGAAGCGGTCGAGGTTTTGACCGAAGCGGTGAACGCTTACGGCTCGCTCCCTGAAGGCAGGCAGACGTTGTGGCGGCTGGCGACAGTTAAGGAGACGCAGGGAGATTTGAAAGAGGCTCTGGATTTATACATCGCCGGTTACGAACCGCCCGCGGCAGGTTCTGAAATTGACGTGAACCGCGCGGTGATTGAATCGCTCTATCGCAAAGTCAACGGATCGCTGGATGGGCTGAACAGGCGATTGGGCGTTGCCGACGATTCTTCATCCAACACGTCATCCAACACGTCATCCAACACGTCATCCAACACGTCATC
>JAJVID010000126.1:34197-36683 GCA_022072205.1 Acidobacteriota bacterium | reverse complement strand
TTGAATCGCTCTATCGCAAAGTCAACGGATCGCTGGATGGGCTGAACAGGCGATTGGGCGTTGCCGACGATTCTTCATCCAACACGTCATCCAACACGTCATCCAACACGTCATCCAACACGTCATCCAACACGTCATCTGGCGCGCCATCCAATCCAACCAAGACAGAGGCTTCTGCAAAATCGAGCGCCAGAAATGCAAGGATGAAATCAGAGTCAAAAACTGGCGACTCCACACCGGAGAAGGACTCTCGATACAAACTTTCGATTTCGCCTGTGCTTCCAAAGACGGATCGAGGCGATTCTTCGGTCGCGGCCTCGTCTGAAACAAAAGAGGCCAAACCTGCTAAGCCGCGATCACCGCAACCCGCTCCCACCGCTCAGCCGGAACAACCGGCGGAAACCAGCCCATCCGAAGCGGCGAAGGAGCCAGGAGGGAGTGACCGCCCCGTCGCGCCGCCCGCTCCGAAACCTGTCGAGCTTCCCGAGATCAAGAGGCTCAATTTTGCGATTCCTCTGGCGTCGTCAACTGACATCAGCGCAATTCTCTCGACATTCGAGAACTTCGCCCTGCGCCCTGCGTTCGCCGAAGACCCTGCGCCTCCGCCTCCGTCGCCCAAAACCCATACGCGCAAACGCCGCGTCACTGATCCCAACGATCAACGTGACTTGTGATCGAAATTTTCTCAGCCTCGGCGAATAAAACTCTTGACACCTTTCCCTCTCACGATTAAAGTCCCGCCATCGTTGTTTCTTTTAACGAGGCAATAGACCTCGATCCCAATTGCGCCGAAGGTAGCATCGGGCCGAAAGCGCAAATCATCCAATCTGCAAAGGCCAAAAAGAAAATAGCCCTACAAGCTTTACCTGTCGTCGTGGGACTGCGCCCGCTTTCGCTTGCGCAGAACAATCTGCTTTTCATCACTTGTTTTCATAACGTTCAAACGCGTTTCGGCGCGCGTGTATTCATACGTCCATGCGCTTTCCTACCACTCTACAACTACAAAATGGCTGCCTGAGCAGCAGCTCCATTCACTGATCAACAACCACCCTGACCCACCCCACCACAAACACAACCTCCTCCCCGAACCAATTGGTTCGGGGAGGAGGCCCTCACGAAAATTTATCGCTTGAGCGGCGGCGAAGCCGGATGCTATTTTGGCGCGTCGCATCTCCCCGCCGATAAAAATAGATTCCGTGAATGGAGAGCAATCATATGAAAGTCGAAACAGGAGTGATCGCCGCCGCAGGATCGGGCACCAGAATGTTGCCGGTCACGTTGGGTTATCCGAAAGAGCTTCTGGCGATCATCAACAAACCTGCGATTCAATTGATCATCGAAGAGTTCATCGAAGCCGGGCTGAAGAAGGTCATCATCATCACCGGCGAAAACCCCGGCCCGCTGCATCGCCAATACAAACCGTCCGCGCTGCCGCCGCGCGGCAAATACAAACCGCTCGACGAATTTGTTGATAAATTGTCCGGCGTCGAAATCATCTTCGAGCCGCAATCCGGCCCTTACGGCAACGGCACGCCGCTGATGGTCGCGCGCCCGCACATTCCCGAAGGTGAAGGATTCATCTACGCATACGGCGATGACATACTCAAAACCAAAGTCGCTTTTGCCAAACAACTGGTCGAGACGCACAAGCGAACGAACGCCCTGGTCGCCGGCACGCAGGAAGTCGCGTGGGAAGACGTGTCCCGCTACGGCATCGTCGAGTTCAAAGAGGGAAGCAATGAGGAAATGAAGGACGTGATCGAGAAGCCGCCGCGCGAAGAAGCTAAATCGAATCTGGCGATGTTCGGACGTTTTCTGCTCTCGACCGATGTGATTCAGATTCTGAGCGAGATTCCACTGGGCAAGTCGAACGAGTTGTGGCTGACTGACGCGGTGCGCGAATACATACGTCGCGGAGGGCGTGTCGTCGCGCAACCGGTGACCGACGGCGAATGGCTGACCATCGGCGATCCGGTCAATTATCTGAAGACCGTGATCGAATACGCGCTGGATGACGCCGAGATACGCGCAGCGCTGGAGCTGAGGATTCGCAGACTGCTAGGCGAGCAGTAAAAACAGACAGGATTTACGGGATTCGCCAGGATGAAAACAATTGCTCTTCAATCCTGAAAAATCCCGTAAATCCTGTCTGTTCTCTCTTGATTACTGAGGTGTGATCGCATCAACGCCCAGATATTGCCTTAGCGCTTTCGGAACTTTCACCGAGCCATCAGCCTGCTGATAATTTTCCAGAATCGCCAGCCACGTCCTTCCGACAGCCAATCCCGAACCGTTCAGCGTGTGGACGAATTCGGTCTTCGATTTGCCGTCGCGTTTGAAGCGAATCTGCGCGCGGCGCGCCTGGAACGCTTCGCAGTTCGAGCACGAAGAGATTTCACGATAAGTCTTCTGGCTCGGCAGCCAGACCTCGATGTCGTAAGTCTTCGCCGCCGAAAATCCCATGTCACCTGTCGAAAGCGTCATCG
>JAJVID010000126.1:8536-34097 GCA_022072205.1 Acidobacteriota bacterium | reverse complement strand
GCCTGGAACGCTTCGCAGTTCGAGCACGAAGAGATTTCACGATAAGTCTTCTGGCTCGGCAGCCAGACCTCGATGTCGTAAGTCTTCGCCGCCGAAAATCCCATGTCACCTGTCGAAAGCGTCATCGTGCGGTAAGGCAGTTCGAGCCGTTGCAGCACGGTTTCGGCGTCGCGCGTCAACTTCTCCAAAGCCTCGTAGGAATCTTCCGGCTTCGTGATCTTGACCAATTCGACTTTGTCGAACTGGTGTTGGCGGATCAGCCCGCGCACGTCGCGTCCGTAGCTGCCGGCTTCGGAACGAAAGCACGGCGTGTAAGCCGTGTAGCTCAACGTCAAATCCTTCTCGCTCAAAACCTCGTCGCGATGCAAATTCGTCAGCGGCACTTCGGCGGTCGGAACCAGATAGTAATCGCGCTCGAATCGCAGCTTGAACAAATCGGCTTCAAATTTCGGAAGCTGTCCCGTGCCGAAGAGCGAGTCGTCATTGACGATGAACGGCGGCAGCATCTCTCGATAACCGTGCTCGGTCGTGTGCAGGTCGAGCATGAAATTGATCAACGCGCGTTCGAGCTTCGCGCCGAGGCCGGACAAAACAGAAAAACGCGCGCCTGTAACCTTCGTCGCGCGCTCCTGATCGAGAATGCCGAGGGCCACGCCGAGATCAACGTGATCTTTCGGCTCGAAGCCTTCAGCCGCAAAATCGCGCGGCGTTCCCCAGCGGCGTACTTCCGTGTTCGCCGATTCATCTTCGCCGACAGGAACCGATTCGTGCGGCAGGTTCGGCACGCTGATCAGAATCGAGCGGAACTCGTTTTCAAGCTCATCGAGCTTGACCTCGATTCCCTTCGCCTTCTCGGCGACGGAGCGCGATTCGGCCTTCTTCGCTTCGGCTTCATCTTTTTTACCTTCGCGCATCAACGCGCCGACCTCTTTGCTGATGCGGTTGCTGGCGGCGTTCAGTTCGTCGCGTTCGCGAATCAGCGAGCGGCGCACGCCGTCAAGCTCGGTGAAATTGTCGAGCGACGCCGGATCGAAATTGCGGGCGCCAAGTTTTTCGCGCACGAGATCAAAATTCTCCCGCACAAAATGAATATCAAGCATAATCAATCCTCTCAAGCCAAAAATACTGCCAGGGCCGGAAACTCAAGACAGTACGCATCGCGCCGAAACGTGTCAAGAAGAGAAATTTCGCGGCTTCGTGCGCTATAATCGGCGCGCTTTCGAGAGCGAATCTATTCAAGCGAGATTTTGAAATGCGAGTTGCGATTGTCGGAGCCGGGCCTGCCGGGGCGCGCCTTGCCCATCAGCTCAGTAAAAACGGATTTGAAATTCTGCTCTTCGACGCGCGCGAGGCGTGGGAGAAACCCTGCGGCGGCGGCGTCACGTCAAAAGCGCTGCGCGAATTTGAATTCCTGCGCGATGGCCAGACGCCGAAGCGGATGATCTCCAGCCTGCGGCTAATCACGGCGCAAAACCGCGAATTGACGGTTGCGCCGCGCCACGATTTCGCCATCTACTCGCGCAAGGAACTTGGCCGGATGATGCGGCAGCGCGCGATTGACGCGGGCGCGCGGCTTTACTGCAATCGGATCGAAGGCGCCGAGTTCGCAAACGGCCATTGGCGAATTGAAACCGCCGCTGGCGATTTCACCGCCGACTTTCTGGTCGGCGCGGACGGCGCGAGCAGCGTCACCCGCCGCCGCGTCGGCGTGAAATTCGAGCCGAAAGATTTCGCTTACGCTCTGGGGTGGAACGTCAAAACTGCGGAGAGCCTGTCGCGCGTTGACGTGAAATATCTGGACGAATTCGGCGGTTATCTGTGGCTCTTCCCGCGCACCGATCACATCTCTTACGGCATCGCCTGCGGCTATCAGGAAACAACTCCGGCTCGCATGAAGGCCGAATTGATTGACTTCATCGAGACTCAAGACTGCGAACTTGCGAGCGAACTCAAAACGGCTTCGGGCAATTCGACCGCGCGCGCCAGCTTTTACGCGGCGATGATTCCCTCGCTCGACGTTTCGACCTGGGATCAGCTGAGAGCCTGCGACTCGAAACGGACGTGGGCATTGATCGGAGACGCAGCCGGTTTCGTTGATCCGCTGACGGGCGAGGGAATTTATTACGCGATCAAATCGGCTGATCTGCTGGCGCAGGCGATGATCAATCGGGTCGAAGATTTCGATGAGATGTGGCGGGCCGAGTTCGGCGCCGAGATGCGCCGGGCGGCGCAGTTGCAGCATCGTTTTTATCACGGCAATTTCGTTGGAGCGCCGCTGACCGAACGGATGGTGCAATTCGCCAAACGCCATCGCGGCGTCCGCGAAGTGTTGCGCGACCTGATCGCAGGCGATCAAGGCTATGTTGGTTTGAAAACGCGCTTGTTGCAAAGCGCCTTCTCATTCACCTGAAGATATGACCATGCAAGAAATACTCATTGGCACAGTCAAAGGCCCCGGAGATAACCCGCACGAGTTCGCCTTCATCACCACCGACAACACGCAGACGCGCATCGGTGAATTCGTCTACTACCACGCCAGCGATGGTGAGAGTGAGTTGCGGATCGTCGGCACAATCGCTGAGCGCGCGTTGGTGCGCAATCTGCCGGACAGTTTCCTGGCCGACCCAAACACGCCGCCCGCGCTGGTGTCGAGCCTGATCGGCATCGCCGATGAGGGCGTTGAGATTTACGAGATTGCGGTCGAGACCATCGGTTTTTTCAGCGAGACAATCGGCGATTTCATCAACCCGCGCATCCCGCCCACGCCGGGGCAGCAGGTCTTTCTGGCGTCGAACCGGATGTTGTCGAAGATGCTCTCGCCGCGACAGCGCGGCGATCAGGGCGGCGCGCACATCGGCTCGCTGCTGACGCGCAAACGCGACGAAGTTCCCGTCGTGCTCTCGGTCAAAGACGTGGTTTCGACGCATCTGGCGATTCTGGCTTCGACCGGCGCCGGCAAGAGCTACGCGGCGGGCGTGCTGATCGAAGAATTGTTGATGCCGCACAATCGCGCGGCTGTGTTGATCGTTGATCCGCACGGCGAATACTCGACGTTGCAGGAGATTCACAAACATTCCGCCTTCGCCGCCGCCGATTACAAACCCGAAGTCAGAATCTTCACGCCGGGCAGGATCAAAGTCCGCATCTCGACGTTGACCGAAGCCGACATCGTTTATCTGCTGCCGGAAATGACTGAGAAGATGAAGACGTTTCTGAGTCAGGCTTATCGCGCGTTGATCAACACGCGCGGCGCCGAACGCGGTACGTGGGGATTCAACGATCTGCTGAACGAAGTTCTGTCGCTGCGTTACGAAGACGAGAAAGGCAAAGGCGGCGGCAACGTCAGCACGATTGACGGCCTCGAATGGCGATTGCGGCGCCGCTTCGAGCAGAGCCACATCTTCTCCGATCACGAACACATCCCGCTTCAGGATTTGTTCCGCCCCGGCCAATGCACCGTGCTTCAGCTTTCAGAGATTGAAGAGAACGAGCAGCAGGTGATCGTCGGCGCGCTGCTGCGCCGCACGAACAAGGCTCGCGTGGCGACGGTGCGCGGCAATGCGGCTGCGGGCGATGAATCGCTCCCCTATCCGGTCTTCGTTCTGCTCGAAGAATCGCACCGTTACGCGCCCGCCGGGCAGCAGGTGGTTTCGACCAACATCCTGAAAACAATTCTCTCGGAAGGCCGCAAATTCGGCGTGGGCATCGGGCTGATCACGCAGCGTCCGGGCAAGCTCGATCAGGACGTGCTGTCGCAATGTATGACGCAATTCATCATGCGCATCGTCAATCCGATTGATCAGCAGACCATCGCTTCATCGGTCGAAGGCGCGGGGCGACGATTGCTGGATGAATTGCCCGCGCTGACCAAAGGGCAGGTGATCGTTTCCGGCGTCGCGGTCAACACGCCCGTGCTCGCCGCTGTGCGCCAACGCATCACGAAACACGGGGGCGAGACGATTGACGCGCCGATCGAGTGGCGGAAATATTTCAGCGCGTCGGACATTGAACAGCGCGACCGCGATAACGCGCGGCTGGTCAAACCGCAACCGAAGGGGACGAAGATTGAGGGTTGGGACGTTTAAGTGAATTGCTGTTGAAAATTCGATGTATACTTTCGACGGAGGTGAGTCATGAAATTGGATGAAATCATCGAAGTTGATCCCGAAAAGATGAGTGGAACCCCTGTGTTTATGGGCACTCGCGTACCGATCAAAAACTTATTCGATTATCTGGAAGGCGGAGATGGTATTGAAGTGTTCCTGGATGATTTTCCCACCGTTGATCGAGAGCAGGCTTACGGCTTGATCGAGGTGATAAGAAGAAGGCTCCTGGCCGAATATGCGTCAGAATATGAAGCTGCTGCTTGATGAATGCATGCCCAAGCGTCTGAAGAAGGCTTTGGCGCCGCATGAAGCTTTCACTGTGGAAGACGCCGGATTCAAAGGGCTGAAGAATGGTCGTTTGCTTCGAGAAGCAAACGACGCTTACGACGCATTGATCACAGTAGATCAGAACATTCCCGCCCAACAAAACTTCTCCGCATTGAAAATATCGCTGGTTATCATCCACGCGAAGAGCAACCGTTATGAAGATTTGATTCCATTCGTCCCCCAGATTTTGTCAGCCCTGACAAATATCAGCCCCGGCTCAGTGGTTCGGATTGTATCTCAGAATTGATAGCTTACTCTCGGCAGCCAAATGCGAACCTGGAAAATCACGCTCGAATACGACGGCGCTCGCTACAGCGGATGGCAGGAGCAAGCCAACGCCCGCACGATTGCCGGCGAATTACGCAAAGCCGCTGAAGATTTTTTCCAGCGGCAGGTCGAAATCGGCGGTGCGGGGCGCACTGACGCAGGCGTTCACGCTCTGGCTCAGGTCGCCCATCTGAAGCTTTCGCCGCGCGGAGGCCGCCCGAAAAACATTCCGCGTCCGCATGAGATTCTCTTCGGCATCAACGACCGTTTGCCTTCCGACATCAATCTCCTCGAAGTTGAAGAAGTTCCGGATCGTTTTCACGCCCGTCACGACGCTGTTTCGCGCAGCTACCTTTATCAAATCTCGACGCGGCGTTCGGCGTTCAGCAAGAAATATGTCTGGTGGGTGAAGGATCGGCTGGACGTGAACGCGATGGCGCGCGCGGCTGAATTGATCGTTGGCCGTCACGATTTCGCAGCGTTCAGCGAGCGCGACGTGAAGCGCGACGGGCAATCAACAATCGTCGTCGTTGATTCAGCCGAGATCGCGACCGACGGGCATCTGATTCTGTTTCACATCACGGCTTCGCATTTTTTGTGGAAGATGGTGCGGCGGTTGGTTGGATCGCTGGTTGAAGTTGGGCGGGGAAAAGTGAGCGTTGAAGATTTTGCGCGGTTGATCGAACAACCGTCGAATAAATCGCCGCTCGATCCTGCGCGAGTGACCGCGCCTCCGTCAGGGCTTTTTCTGGAAAGCGTCGTTTACGGGCCGGCGCGCCAGAAACATTCATGATTAACCCGACATCAGATACGCGATGATTTCCTGCTTGCGCGGATGCCCGTCAATCCATTCTTTCATCCGCTGGATTTCATCGAACCCCTCTTCGCCGAATTTCCTGCGATAAATTTCTTCCTGGGCGCGGCGCGATTCCTCGCTGCGCACCTGGGATTGCCAGGGCGCGGTGAAGATCATGTAAACATCGTCGTGCAGGCTGCGGGCCTTGAGCGCTTCCCATTCGTCCTTATCGAACCATACGCCGCCGCAATTGCTGCACTGGTCAATCGAGAAATTGACGCCGTGCCCGACTTTGTATTTGATCAGGATCGTGTTGCATTCCGGGCAGAGTTTGGCGATCAGCGCGCCGGTCGTCGGGTTGGGCGGGACAGGTTGCCCGGCGAAATTCTCCGGCAGGCTCTCCTTGTGCTGCTCGCGCCACTTCCAGTATTCAAAAGACGGAATCCAATTGCCGCCGCATTTGCCGCACTGGCGCGAGGTCAAATTATTTTCGAGCGAAGATAAAACTAACTCTTCAGTTTTACACGTCGGACATTTCATAGTTGTACCTCGCCAAAAAGCATACAGGCCGTAGCCTGGATGCGCAAACAAGCTACAATACGGGCGATGGCAAAGACGTTATCAGAAGAGATCAAGCTGGAAGCGCGCCGACTGGGGTTCAACAAAGTCGGCGTCGTGCCCGCTACCGCGTTGACCGAAGAGGGCGCGCGGCTCGGCGAATGGCTGGCGCGTGGGTTTCACGGTCAGATGTGGTACATGGCGCACGATCCGCAACAGCGCGCCGATCCGCGATTGCTGCTGCCTTCGGCGAAATCGGTTGTATGCGTTGCGCTCAACTACTTCCGGCCTGAAAAGCATGTTGATCATCCGGCAGTCGGCAAGATTTCGCGTTACGCCTGGGGCGACGATTATCACGACGTGTTGCGCGACAAGTTGAAAGCCCTGCTCGAATGGATTCGTGAGCGCGAACCGGAAGTCGAAGGCAAAATCTGCATTGACAGCGCCCCGATTATGGATAAGGCCTGGGCTGCGCGCGCGGGTCTCGGCTGGATCGGCAAACACACCAACCTGATCACGAAAGAGTTCGGCTCGTGGGTTTTTCTGGGCGAATTGTTGCTTTCGATTGAACTCGATTACGACTCGATTATCGAACCCGATCACTGCGGCAAATGCCGGGCGTGCATTGACGCCTGTCCGACGGGAGCGATCATCGCGCCTTATCAGCTCGACGCGACGCGCTGCATCTCTTACGGCACGATTGAGCTGCGCGAGCCGGAGTTGCCGGAACCGATCAAATCGAATCTTGAAGGCTGGGTTTTCGGCTGCGACATCTGCCAGGATGTTTGCCCCTGGTCGCGGTTTTCAAAAGAAACCGGGGAAGAGCGATTTGAACCGCGTGAAGGAGTGGTTGAACTGAAGCTGTCGGAGTTGCTCCAAATGTCGCAAGAGGATTTTTCGACTCGGTTTCGCAAGAGCGCGATCAAGCGGGCGAAGCTGGCCGGGTTACAACGAAATGCTCGATCAGTGTTGACCAAAAGAGAGAATACGGAAAAGACGGAAATAACGGAACAAACGGAACAAAGAAATGAAGCCTCTTGAGAATTTTCCGTTCGTTCCGTTATTTCGGTACTCTCTCTGGCTTCAAGCCCCAAGCGCCTTCCTGCAATACTCGTAACACCTTTTGACCTCCGCCACCGTATCTTCGCCTTTGTATTCATATTCAATGTTGGCCGGAATCTGCCATTTGTTCTTCATCAGCAATTCGAGAACGGGTTTGATCGGTGTGTCGCCTTCGCCGAAGACAACGTTGGCGCCCTGATCGCGTTTGCGGTCTTTGATGTGCAGCGTGACGATGCGGCCATGGTGTTTGCTCAGATAATCAACCGCGTCGAAGTTGGCCGCCGTGAAATGGCCGATGTCCAGGTTGACGCAGATGTATTCGGACATGCCTTCCATCGCTTTGGCGAAATCGTCGGGCGTGGCGAATTCGTTGGCGCGGATGTTCGAGTGGTTGTGCATGCCGACGCGCATCTTGTACTTCTTCGCGAACGGGTCAATGCGTTTGGCGGTCGAAACGTTCGACGATGCGGTGATCGCTTTCGCGCCCAACGCCTTTGCGATTTCAAAGCCGCGCGCAATTTCTTCGTCGGTGTAATCCTCGCGGAAGCTGTAATTGAGGGCGTAAAGATCAATGCCCGCTTTTTTGAACTTCTCGCTCACCAGCGAGAAGAAGTTGAGCGGCGTGGTCAGCCGCCATTTGCGAATGTCGTCGCGCTTTAACCCCCTCGGTTCCAGATGGCCCGACCACAGTTCGCAACTGCTCAGGCCGATTTCGACGTAGGCTTTGATCGCGTCGTCGAGCGAGCGGTCGCGGAAACTGTAGCTCTGAGCGCCGATCTGCACTCCTTTGATTTTTGAATTGGGCTTACCGGCGGCGAAGATTCCCGCGGGAAGCGTGACTGCGACTGCCGCGCCGAGCGCGAGCTTGTTCCATTCTCTCCTGGTCAGGTTGGACATTCGGTGTTCTCCTTAAGATTCGAGTTGTCGGATTGGTGTATTGGTACGCGATGATGAAGCGCGGCGATTTTAGCCGGGGCGGGTTTTGTCGCACAAGCCGGGGGCTACGCAAGCCCGCGTAAATTGTGATAATCTCCGGCCATCGTTTCAGCGATTTTTCAAAAGCTGTCAAATCAGACTTGGATAGAACAGGACTGACGAGCCTCGCAGTATTGCCTGGTCAATTCTGTCATTGGGTCGCGCTGTCCCTTACGCAGTAGAGGAGATGGTATGCCTGCTTACGATCCCACCGACACCGTGCGCGAATGCGTTTCATGCAAACGCTGTTACCCCTCGAACATGCAGTTTTGCCGTGATTGCCTGGTTGAGCTGAGAGGCATCGAGACGATTCCTTACACAATCAACATGCGCTACCGTCTGGAGCGCGTGATCAATCATGGGGGTTCGGGCATAGTCTTCGTAGCGGTGAACGAAGCCGGACAGGAGGTAGCGGTCAAAGTCATTCGCGCGAGCGTGATCGCCGACCCGCGCGCGCAGGATCGGTTTCGCCGCGAAGCGCAGATCGCCCTGGATTTCAAAAATCCGAGGATCGCCGCCGTCTTCGATTTCGGGGTATTGCAGAACGCGTGCGCTTACATCGTCAGCGAATACGTCAAAGGAAGTTCGTTGCGCGAGGAGATGAAGCGCCAGGGCAAATTCAATGTTGACGACACGGTTCGGATCATCGCCGATGCCTGCGAGGCGATGGACGCTTCGCACAAAGCGGGATTGGTTCATCGCGACCTGAAACCCGAAGGCATCATCCTGGTTCAAAACCCCGACCAGCCAACCCCGAATATCAAGATCGTTAATTTCAGCTTCTGCAAATTCGCATCGGGCCGGCAATTCGTCCCTGGCACGACGGCGAAACTGCAGGGGCAGGGGCAATTGCCGCTGCGCCCTACTTATCTAAGCCCGGAACAATTTCGCGGAGAAGAGGCCGATCTTCGTTCGGACATTTACAGCCTGGGAGTGATCGCTTACGAAATGTTGGCGGGACAGCCGCCATTCACGGCAAAACGCGTCGGCGATTTCGGCGTCAAGCTGCTCAACTCAAGGCCGCCTTCGCTACATACGCTCAATCCCGACGTGAATATGGTGCTTGAGGCTGAGATATTTCGCGCGCTGGAGAAAGACCCGATAGATCGGCAACAACGCGCTCTGGAATTCAAAAGAGAGTTGCTTAACGCATCACACCTGAACTGAGAAGGGAGTAGGGAGTAGGGGATGGTGAGTGGGGATTCAGATCAAACGAAGAATCCCCACTAACCATTTCCTATCCCTTTATCTCTTAACTCCGAACAGTACCCGCGCCTCGCCTGCTCCGCCTCCTGCGGCATTGCCTTTCGACGCCGCCGGAACTCCGATTGCCAGTTTGTTAGCTCCTGACGAATCCGATTTGCCGAGAGCCAATCCTCCGGCGCCCAGGCGATCCCCTGGTTTCGCGCCGAATATCTTCAGGTCGGCAACCTTGCTTGTTAAGTCAAACGTCCCCGGTTCAAAATTGCGCCCGCCGAAAATCATATAAGCCGCGCCTGTGGGCTGACGTGACGAACTGACAGAATCGGCTCCGGGCGCGCCGATAATCAGGTCTGGCGTTCCATCGCCGGTGAAATCGCCGACGGCCAGACTGGAGCCTAAGCCATCCGGGAAATCGTCGTTTTTCACGCCGCCGCCGAAGATCGTCATTTGAGACGGCCGTCCCTGAATCACCGGCATGCCGAAAATGATGTAGACCTCGCCGGAATCCGGACGCGCGCCGTTCGGGCCGTCGGCGTTGGGCGCGCCGATGATCAAATCCGCGCGGCCATCGCCGTTCACGTCTCCCATCGCCACAGACGATCCGGCGGCGTCCCCGGCCCCGGCGCCGTTCAAGAGCAGAGTCGCCGCTTGTGAGGCGTTGATCTGGTCCTTCAAAGATTTCGAGCCGGGCGCCAGGAAAACAATGCCTGCGGCCTTCAATGAGCCGAAATCGGCGCCGGGCGCGCCAATGGCTATGTCGGCCAAATCATCAGCGTTGAAATTACCGGTGGCCAGCGAAGCCCCCATTTGGCCGTTGGTCGCGATTCCGGTGATAGTGAAATCGGCGGAAGTGGCGCTGAGGTCTTTGAGGCCCGTGAGCGCGGCGGCTCCATAAAATCCGTAGACGCAGCCGGCGTCGGGCAGAGAGGCGTCAGCCACAGGAACATCACACAGTGGGGCGCCGATAATCAGCCCGGCAGGCTCCGAGGCTCCGCCAATCTTCCCGACCGCCACGCTTGCGCCAAGATGATCGCCGCGCGACGCGCCCAGGATGGTCAGGTTTGCGATCTTTGCGATGTCATAAGTTCCCGGTGTCAGATTGCCGAAGACCGCATAGACCTTCCCTCCGTCAGTCGCATTTGGCGATGCGGCGGCTGTAGGCGCGCCGATGATCAAATCGTTCTTCCCGTCGCCGTTTATGTCGCCGATGGCCAGACTCGATCCGAACTGATCGCCGGAGAATTCGCCCTTGATGGTCACGTTCGCTGGCTGTTTGGCCAGATCAATTGTTTCTTTAGGGATCATACGCATAAGGAAGATGTGGACCTGGCCGCCGCTGCCGTCTGATGGCGCGCCAATGGCCAGATCGTCAACGCCGTCTCCGTCCAGATCGCCAATCGCCACGCTGCCGCCGAGGCCGCTGCCCGGCGCAGGCGGGAGCGCGTCGTTCGCTCCGATCACGGTCAAATCCGCAGGGTCTTCGGCGAAGTCGTGTTGCGTGTCGAAGACCGTAACCTGCACATACCTTATTTCACTCACCACCGGTTGAAGATTGAGTGTCGCCTTGATGCCGATCAGATAAGTCCCGGCTTGCGTGAAATTCGGCGTCCAGCGGAACTGCAAGGTATTGACCGCCAGATTCTGGAACGCTGCGCCAGGGGGAATGTCAGTCACCGAGAATGAAACCGGGCCTGGCAATCCGCCAACCGCTGTGACATCGAAAGCCAGCAACTGGCCTTCGTTCACTTTCTTCGGAGTCGGCGTGGTGAAAAACGGCGTGTCATCAACGGTGATCCGCACCTCTTTCGCGTCGCTCAACGATGGTGAGGCGTCATCAGAAACCTTGAAAGTGATCGCATAAGTCCCCGATTGCACGAAGCCGGGGATCCATTGGAATTGCGCGCGCGCTCCCGCCAGTGGTGTGAGCGTTGCGCCGACGGGCAAATCCGATGCGGTGATGGTCAACTTAGTGGAATCCGGATCGGAGGCCGAGACGATAAAGCTGATCGTCTGGCCTTCGCTGACGGTCTGCGCTCCGGGCACGGTCAGAACAGGCGGATCGTTGACCGGTCTGACATTGATCGTGACGGTCGCGGCGGCGCTGTCTTTGTCGCCGTCGTTGACTTTGAACGTGAAACGATCTGTGCCGTTGAAATTCAGATTTGGAGTATAAGTCACATTTTGCCCGCTGCCGCTGATCTTGCCATTCGACGGCTGATTGACGATCGTGTAGCTCAGCGAGTCTCCGTCAAGATCGCTGCCTTCAAGTTTGATCGCCAGCGGCGTGTCTTCATCAACCGAGACCATCTGGTTGTTTGCGGCCGGGGCGCGATTGACATTCTTGACGACCAGCGTGACTTCCTCCGTGTCGCTTCCGCCGGCGTTGTCTGTCGCAGTGAGTAACAATTTGTAGGCGCCTGATTGCGAGTAACTCGGATTCAGGCGCAATGTCCAGGGGGTGGCGGAGATCAATCCGCCGCTGATGATTCTGGCGAAAGACGCGCCTTCGACTTTGACGCTTATCGTCTGGTTCGCGTCGGGATCAGTGACAATGAGTATCCTGTCCGTCGTTTTGCCTTCATCAATGGTCAGTTTCTTAGGCCCGATGACCGTTGGCGGGCGATTTTCGGTTGTGCCCGGCATCCGCACGTCAGGCGCTTTGGTCGTGCCGCCGAGCACAGCCTGAGCTTTCGGGGTCAGGACGCGATCAACGCGTCCGTTCGCCCGAACCGTGCTGACTTCGACCGAAACGTCTTCGCCGTCCTTGACCGCGACGAAGCGCAGCACATAGCTGCCAGTACCGTCGGTCAGAGCCTCTTGCCCTCTGAATCTGGCCAGCGCGCGAGCGACCGGCGTCTTGCCGTCTTTTTCAAAAACGCGCCCGGTGATCGTTGTCGTGTTGCGTGGCACAGCCGCGAAATAATAAGTCGTGGTTTTGATCGCTCCCTGCTCGGTCTCAATCCACTTGCCGTCGGCGGTCACATTCACGCGCGCCGCGTCCTGCAAAAACTTTCCTTCCGTCTGATCGTAACGGAAGAGCGCTACTGGCGCCCCCGCCGGAAGGCCGTCCTTATTCGGGAAGATGAGTTTTGCGCCCGGATCGAGTTCCACGCCGAACGGAGTGATTTGCACAATGCTCGAACTGAAATAACCGAACGGTAAATCAACCGGAGTGCGAGCGTTTTCAAGAGGCGTCAGGAATATATCGCCGCTCGTGCTGTTGTCCGGGAATTTGGCTTTTGTCGAAGCTTGAACTTCCAGCTTGAAATCATCCGTCACAATCGTGAGAGGCTGCGGGCCAAGCTTCCTGCCCGGAACGGGTATTCCGTCATCGCCGCCGAATTCATCGTCATCGCCGCCGAACGCAGCCCCATCGCCGACTGTTCCGCCCGATCCCGTCGCCTGCTGTAACGCGGTAGGCGCTATGGCGTTGTCGCGGCTCTGCTGCGCGCCGATTTTCAACGAGACTTTCGGGTAAGGGGGGTTGATGTTGACCGTGCCGCCATCAACACTGACATCATACACACCTGACGGCAAACCCGCCGGCAGAGGCAAAACGAAATGGCCATCGGCGTCGGTCTTCGTCGTGGGAGTCGAACTGGATAGTTTCACTGAAACCGACACATCTTTGAGCGGCTTACGCGAAGTGTCTTCGACCAGCCCGCTGATCGAGGTTTGCACGGGCAGCACGCTCGCGCTGATACCTTCGCCCATCGGAGTGATGACTTTGACTGTTCCGGTCTCGACGCCGAACGGAACCGTCACGGTCAATTTGGTTGTCGTCGCTTGCGTTACGTCTGCGTCGCGTCCCGCAATGCGAACGATGTTTTTATCAGGGTCGGGATCGAATCCGCTGCCGTTGATGATCATCTCCTGCCCCGCCAGAGCTGGGGCTGCGCCTGAAATGTTCACCTGAATCGGCGAACCGCCGCCAACTCCGGCTATTTCGATATCCACCAGATTCGACGTAACTCCTCCCACCGCTACCGAGACATTGACCATGCGCCCGATCAAGGCAGGATCGCGCGGGAGTTCAACGTTGATCTGATCGAGACCGACGAAATCCGTCGTAGCGCCTGAGAACGAGGGCGCGATTTCGTTACCGCCGATCAGTACCCGAACAGTCCCGGCTCCGGCGCGCCGCACGCCAGACAGGAAGAGAATCAGGAATAAACGGTCGCCTTCAGGCCCCATGTCAATCGGCTTCGTAACAATAATGGGCTTGCCATCGACCATGGTTGATTGCGAAAGCGGTTCATAGGATTGCGCGCCGTTTGCTTTGACTCGCAACAGTGTCGCCGCCGGAACGCCCTTACCGTTGGTGTTTGCGGCGAAGATTGCCGGAGAAACCGGGGCGATCTGCACTGTCCCATTCGATATCGTTCCATCGCCGGATTTGATGACGACATCGGCGGTTCCCGTCTCCGTCGCGCTTGGGATTAAATAATTGACCTGGCTGGGAGAGACGAAGAAGAGTTCCGCGCGCCGACCTTTTACTTCGACTGTGGTTCCGCCGAGTTGTGTCGGAAGTTGAACGCCCGAAGTGTTCGGATCGGTGTCTGTGGCGATGGCGGTTTGAGTGGCAAGTCGGACGCCGTACGCGGCGATGATTGATTCCGGCGCAAGGGGCACCGCCTCAAAGCTGGCAGCCGAAACTGATGTCACTGAGCTTGAGCTGATGTCGCGCGGCGCCACTGGATTTGTGGCCGTTACGAAATGAGTAAAACTCGCGGGCGGAACAGATGGCAATTGCCGTGATTGTGATTTTTCAGAGGCGTCGAGGCGCCACGCCAGGGTCACTCCCGCGCCAGCCGTAAACACCGCCACGAGCGCCAGTCCCAGCCAGTAGCTATATCGCTTGCGCTGCCGGGCGTTCGCGGAAATGCAAATCAGCCGAACCGGAGTTTGACCTGCACGGAGTGAAACCATATGACCTCCCAATATCCAATCAGACAATCATCAAACGATTAACAGAGGGGCGCGAACGGGGGACAACTGACGAAGGCCCGCGACTTCACGGTGAGTGTCGTAGCCTGGGACAAACAGTCAGAAGGGTGCTGAATTTAGCTGCTCCGAACGGTCGCTAATTTCAACTGAGCGAGGCTTTTCCGGCGCACGCGAAGTGTATATCCGACCAAAGTCACGATGCAAGCATGAAGGTGATGCGCGCCCTTTTTTGAGAAGCCCTGAGATTCTCGAAGATAAGCAAACTTTGCCCGCTAATTTTTCGAGGCGAAAAAATATGGGAGCCGATTACGAATCGGCTCCCATAAGTGCGCTGCTTCAGGCTATGCGTTGAGGTAGATCGCCGCCTCGGATTTAACATCCGAGGCCATTTCAGTTTCAGGCCCTGATCAGCCCTTTGAAATTAGCGGCGTTGACCTGATAACCGGGGAAGATTGTATTCAGGTTGGCCACGCCAAGATGATTCTTCGCCATCTCGGCGAAGACATCACGGAAGTCGGTTGTGATCGCCAGATCGCGGCCTTCGTAAAGCTGATTGCTCTTCATACCCGGCCATTTGCCGTAAACCTTGCCGCCCTTGACCCGCCCACCGAGCGCGAACATCACGCTGGCGTGGCCGTGATCGGTGCCGCGATTGCCGTTCTCCTTTGCCGTCCTGCCGAATTCAGTCATTGTCAGGATCACCACGTCATCGGCGCGATCTTTCAAATCGGCGTAAAGAGCCGCGACGCCGCCGCTGAGTTCCGTCAACCGCAGGGCGAGCTGGCCCTGCGACGAGCCTTGATTCGCGTGCGTGTCCCATCCGCCGATGTCTGTGAACGCGACTTCCAAGCCAATGTCCGATTTGATCAATTGCGCGATCTGCTTCATTCGATCGCCGAACTGACCGCGCGGATACGCGACTCCAGGGGCCGGCTGGTACTGCGTCGGGTTAACGCGCTTGAGCAGCTTCACGGCCTCGAAAGTTTCTTTGCCAGTGCCGCGCAGCGCGTCGTTGACCGTTTGCTCGTACATCGCCTCGAAGCCGCCTTGAATGGCCTGTCCCATCTCGCCGCCGCCTGCGCGGATCGTGAAGTCGCGGATGTTGTTCATCGCGATGGTTGAAGCCTTGCCCTGCATCGCGCGCGGCATGTTCGGCCCCATCGCCACGCCGCGAAATGGCGAAGCGTTCGCGCCGGCCTTCGATTGCAGATAACGATTGAGCCAGCCGTCGGTCGTGCTCTTCATGCCGGGCGTGGCCGATTCCATGTAATCCTGCGCGTCGAAATGCGAGCGGGTGCTGTCGGGCGATCCGACGGCGTGAACGATCGCAAGCTCGCCGGAATCGTAGATCGGTTTGAACGGCGCCAATGTCGGATGAAGACCAAAGAAACCGTCGAGGTCAATTGCCTGGGGTTGATTCGGTTGTCCTCCCTCGATGCCGCCGGGGCGGGGAACGGCGATGCTCGGACGCAGGTTGTAATACTCCTGCTCGCCGTAAGGAATAACCGCGTTCAACCCATCCATCGCGCCGCGCTGGAAGATGGCGATCAAAATTTTCCTGCGCCCGCTCCCGTTGGCCTGGGCCAAAGCTCGCGTCAGGAAAGATGGAGACATTGTCGCGGCGCTGATGCTGGCCAGCGCAATTCCGCTGTTTTTCAGGAAAAATCTTCTGTTCATTTCTTACCTCCCGCTACCTATTGCCGTTGAAATTCTGGCGATCCCAGAATCAGTCCAACAACTTTGGCGACTTTTGCCGCGTCAACCTTGCCGTCAGCCATCGCCAGTTGCCTCTCGCCCAAACTCTTGTCAATCGTCGCGCGCGTTTGTGGCGAAACCTGTCCGCGCAGGAGCAGCTTGACGAAATGGTCAACTACCTGTGATGACTGCGACGTGTTTAAGCCCATTGAAAGGTTTTCCAGGTTGACGCGCGTGCCGGGAACACGATTGCCGCTGAGCGCGAGCGCGAAGTTCATGCGTTCGAGCAACGCGCCGGTGTTGACCCAGCGCTCCGCCGTGTCAGGATAGCCAGTCGGTGGCTGACACATGAACAGTCCTTCGCCCATCTGCGCCAACCATCGGTGAAATTGCGGGCCGCCGTTCGTTTCGGCGCTGATGGCGCGCACTGCGCTGACCGTCATCTCGAACGGGGTTTTGATTTTCGCGCGGTAGTTTTCCGCCGCGAAGAATTCCGGCGAGGTGAACATCGTTCGCAGCACTTCGCGGATGTCGCCTTCGGTCTTCTGGAACGTTTGCGACATGCGGTCAATCAGCGATTGCGGCGGGTTGTCTGAAACGAATTTGCGCGCCAGTTTGGTCGAGATGAATTTCGCGGTCGAAGGATGAGTGGCGAGCAGATGGATCACCGTGAAGCCGTCTTTCATCCCGCCGCCCGCCGGAATCTTTTTGCCGAGCACGGTCTTTTCGCCGTCGTCGTGCATGAATCGGTTGAAGTAGAATTCGCCGCCGCCGCGCGGCGCGCGAACCGTCCATCCGGTAAAGCAACGCGCTACTTCCTGAACGTCTTTTTGAGTGTAACCGCCATCAACTCCGAGCGTGTGCAGTTCCATGATTTCCCGCGCGTAATTTTCGTTCAAACCGCGAGCGCGTTTGGCGATCTTTCCGTTCAGGCCGTTCTGGCCGTTCTGATTCGGCATCTGCTGATCGGAGCCGCGAGGCATTTGACCGCGAATGCCGAATCTGCCGAGTCTGCCAAATCGCTGCTCCTGACGCATCCGGCGCAGATCATCGCGATTGGGCGCCTTTGCGTTCGGCGACGCGCTCATCCAGTTATCCAGATAAAACAGCATCGCCGGATGCTCCGCCGTCGCCTTGAGCAAATCTTCAAATTTGCCGAAGGCGTTCGGACGAATCGCGTCGCGCTCGTACGATGTTGTCAGAATGCGGTCAGCGCCTTTTTGAATGTAGACGTTGAAGTGATTGAACCAAAAATCGGTCATGACCTCCTGCAACTGGCGCTCGCTGTATACCGCGCGGAGGATTTTGGCCTGCTGCGATTCCTGCACGACCTGTTGCTGCGGCCTGTAGCCCATCTCCTTGAGAGCCTGAAGAGCTTCGCGCCGCTTGGCTATTTCACCAGATTCCCGATTGGATTGTTGATTGGCCATCCCCGGCTCATCGGTTCCGTCGTTCTTCTTCTCGGCCGATTGGGCCAGTTGCTTGAAGCCCTGCTTGGCGTCCTTTTTGGTCGGATTGCTTTGCGGAGCGGTCTGGTTCTGATTGGCGCCGAAGCCAGGCAATTCGATGCCGCGATCCTTCAAGACCTGGCGGAGAACTTGCGGCGGAGGGTAGCTCTTCGCCAGTTCGGCGTTGCTCAGGTGAATGCTTTCGATGTCCTTTAGCTTCTGTTCGGCTACCTGGTCGGAGATGCGGTCTGGGTGTAATTGTTCGTCCAGATATTTCTCCCAACCCAGCTTCATTACGCGTTCGACATCGCCGGGCCGCGCGCCGAATGTGGAGCGATCGAGCAGGTGAACGACCTTCTGCTCCTCGCTCAGTTTTTTTGTGGCGTTGTTTTGATCCGATGTTTGATTGGCTTTGCGCTTCTGGCCCTTCGCATCCTGAGCGATGCCGACAGGCGAACCGAACGCGAGCAGGAAGGCGAGCAGGGTAGAAACGAATCTCATTCTGTCTGATTTATTGAACATAGCTTCTCTCCCGATTCGTGAGCTACAACCGCGAATCTAAAACTCGTCGAAAGAAATCGCAACTCGAAGAGTGATTGTTTATTGCGTCGAGTTAGAGAGTTGAGCGTCCGTTTTGGACTGGAAATTTAACTGGAATGTTCTGGCTGGAATGAAGAGGCTGGAAATAAGAATGGCTACTCGATTGCGTATGGCCTCCCCCAAGAACCATGCGTAACCGAGCAGCCATCCTATCTCTTTGGCGTTCGATGTCCCCCAACATCTCCCACCTCCGAGCTTTTACCTAAACTGCTGAAGCATTGCTTGTCGCCATGCCATAGAGCAACGAGCATACCATTGCCCCGCTATTCTCGGACGACTACGCGAGAGTAGGCGTCAAACTCTTTGTTGGCAACAATTCAGCCGGGCGATTATTTGCTGAAACGCTGTTTTTGCACGTCTCCCGGTCTGGCAGAGGCTGCAATTTTGCGTGGAAATGGTACATAGAAAATTGCTCTTTGATCGTTTTTTTTTCAGTTTAGAGAATTTAGCTCTGAGTCTCTGATTTCCAGTCCGTAAAAAAGTGGAGAATCCGGGAGTGTCGCCTTATCTGGCTCGACTAAAGTTGGGATTGGCCGTAATCGCAATGTTCGATCAGGGGACATTTATCGCACTTCGGATTCTGCGGACGGCAAATCTGCCTGCCGTGCCTGATGAGATTGACGTGGAGCGAGTAATGCTTCTTCGGCGGAATCAGTTTTTCCATCAATTGATGGGCCTGCTCATCGCTGAATTTTTCAGGAACCAGTCCCGCGCGTTTCGTTATGCGCAGGATATGAGTGTCCATGGGAAAAATTTTCCTATCACAGGCGAACAACAGGACGCAGGCCGCCGTCTTCGGCCCGATTCCGGCGAGAGAAGTGAGAAAGCTTCTGGCCTCCTCGATTGGCGCTGTTTGCAAAAAGGACAGATCGAGCGCGCCTCGTCGCGCCTTGATTTCGTTGAGCGCGTTTTTGATGACTAACGATTTGGCGTTGGCCAGGCCGCCCGATTTGATCGCGGCGGCGATGGACGACGGGCGAGCGCGGCGCGCCGATTCCCAATCGGGAAACCGCCGTTTCAGACTTTCAAAAGCCCTCCGGCTGTTAATGTCAGTTGTTGACTGAGACAGGATTGTAAGGATCAGTTCGTCGAGCGGATCACAAGGATCGTCATTGATCGGGACGCCATAGGCCGCTTCCAGATTTTGAGTGATGTATTTGACCCGGCTTTTTTTCTCGGCGAGTTCAGCGGAAGAGGGTATGTACGATTTCATGCCTGACGATTTTCATTGCGCTGACCAGCGCAGGGTAAATTCATAGCGTTTCTCACCGCCTTTGCCGCTGTCGTCAATCCGCACGATGGTCGTGTAACCATTCGCGGCTGAAGGTTGCTGGGCAATGCTGATCGAGCCTCGCCCGTTTGATGAAATCAACGCGACGTTCACGGGAGACCGCGGAACGGGAGCGCTAAACGACGCTTTGACTTCGCGCGGTGGATTGCCGTTGACGTGGCGAACAGACGCGCTGGCGCCTGAAATGACGACTTCGTCTACACCGTCAACCATCCCGCTCCAGGCGACTGTGCCTGAACGAAGCGCGCTGGCGTCGAGCCTCGCCTGTTCGGCGCGCGCCCGGCGCTCGGCTTCCGCCCGACGCAATTCTTCCTGACGCTTTTCGTACTCTTCGGCTTCGCGGCGCAATTTGTCTTCAGCGGCTTTGCGAGTCGCAGCATCTTCCTCGCGCAATCTGGCGGCGGCTTTTTCACGAGCCTCGCGCTGCGCGTCGGTCTGCTGCGGTTGCTGCGATTGCTTCGCCTGGCTTGTCTGATTTTGCGGGTCAGCGCCGCCGGACTGCATCCTCGATTCATATTCCCTGCGCATGGCTTCGTCCAGAATCCTGGCTTCGGCGGTGTTCAGTTTTACCGCAGCGAATTGCTCGTCCGGTTTGATCTTCAGGTTGTTGACTACCGATTTGACTCCGGTGACCAGTTTGAGCACGTTTTCCACGCCGTCTTTTTCCGGCTGATGCTGGGCCTCGCCGTTGATCGTTACAACGCCTTCTTTGACTTCAAAACTGTAGCGCGAAAAGCCGAGCGGGTTGTACGCCATCAACTGAGTTTTGACCGATTCGTAAAGCGCCTGATCGTCGGACGGCGTCGGCGTAGGACTTGGCTCCAAAATCGGAGACGCGTTCGGAGATGGTTGAGTCGCAGCGGGTTTTTGCAGAGCCGCCCGCGCCGTGTCGCGCTGTTGCTGCCGCCAGAGCAGGTAAGCGATGACGAGCATCAGAACGAGCAGTCCGGCGCCAATCGCCATCAGCATCCATTGGGCTTTGGTGAAGAGCGGAAACCTGCGATGCTCATCCTTCGGCGACAGGTAGACCGTGTCCATCGCCGGAGCGAAATAACCTTCGGCGTTGTTCGGCCTTTGTTGCCGCACTATGTCGAAGGGCGCGGCTTCGGTTTTGGCTTCGTCGCCCGATGCGGCGGATTCGGCTGAAGCCGCGAGGGCCTGATCGCCGGGGTGGTTCGGTTCGGACGATTCAGCGGCTGGCGCAGATTCCAACGGGAGCGCGCGCATCGGCTCGACTTCCTCACGCGTCGCGCCGCAACGAGGGCAGACCCGCATGAACGGTCTGAGCGTTATGCCGCACTCAGAACATAAAATGCTTTCGCTCGCCATCATCAATAATCCATTATCTAATCCGTCAGATCCGCGTCCTGCGCAATTCCAGATTCAACGGACGCAGCGTGACTTCGCTCATCCAGGCCTGATCAGGTTGTTCGAGCATCGCGACGATCACCGAAGCCACCTCTTCCGCCGTCATCGAATAACCGATTTCTCTTGCCGCTTCCGTTCGCGCGCCGCCTGCGCGTTTCGCCACTCTCGAAAAATCCGTCGCCACCGATCCCGGAAGCAGAACCGAAACGCGGATATTTTGATTTCTGACTTCCAGCGCGAGCGATTCGGTGAAGCCGATCACGCCGAACTTCGACGCGCAGTAAGCCGCCATCTCTTTAATGCCGTTTCGCCCGGCGCCGGATGAAATGTTGATGATCTGACCGCCGCCCTGCCGCTTCATCGCGGGCACGACAGCGCGGCAGGTCAGAAACGTTCCGGTCAGATTTGTGTCAATCACCGCGCGCCAGTCTTCAAGCGAGTAGCCATCAACTTCGCCGTTCAAACTCAAACCTGCGCTGTTGATCAGAACGTCAATGCGGCCAAAACCGTCGAGCGTCGCCACGACCGCGCGATCAACCGCCGATTCATCGCGCACATCGCAGGCAAAATAGCGGACATCGCTCGCGCCTCGCGCTTTGGCTTCCTCCACGACTTCGGAGAGATCACTTTCAGAACGCGCCAGCAGCGACAGCCGCGAACCTTTTCCAGCAAGAGCCAGCGCCGTCGCGCGCCCGATGCCGGATGAGGCGCCGGTGATTATCGCCACAGTGTTTGACGACAACTCATGAATCATTTTGGGATAAATCCGCTGGTATCTGCCTGTCTCGCGTCTTCCTGTTGATCTGATCTCGAAGAGAAAAATGCAGAACAGATGAGTGAATTGGGAGACGCGGCAACTATAACGAGAAGCCGAAAAGCGCGCAAGCATTCGATCAAATGAGCCTGAGGCGCTCATCAGGTTCGTTGCTTGATTTCAAATTTCGCGGACACGATAATGCCCGCGCAATTCACCAGGAGATCATCATCAACCCCCGAAGGAGTAACCGATCATGGCTGAAAACGTTCTGCTCGAACGCCGCGGGCGTGTCGCGCTCGTCACCATCAACCGTCCCGACAAGCTCAACGCGTTGAACATCGCCACGCGAAAAGAACTGGCAAACGCGCTCGACGAGTTGCGCGGTGAAGACGAGATTCGCGTCGTCGTCATCACAGGCGCGGGTGAAAAAGCATTCGTCGCGGGCGCGGACATCAACGAATTCGCGGGCCGCACCGCCGTCCAGCAACGCGCGGTGATGAAGGCCAGAAACGTCTTTGTCACAGCCGAAGATTTCCCGAAGCCGCTGATTGCGATGATCAACGGTTTCTGCCTCGGCGGCGGGTGCGAATTGGCTTTGTCGTGCGACATCCGCATCGCAAGTGACCGCGCCAGATTCGGTCAGCCTGAAATCAATCTGGGCATCATCCCAGGCGGAGGCGGCACGCAACGCCTGACTCGTTTGATCGGCGAAGGCAAAGCGATGCAGATGATTCTGACCGGCGAGATGATTGACGCGCAGGAGGCTCATCGCCTCGGCCTGGTCAACGAAGTCCATCCGGCGGCGGAACTCGAAGCGAAGACAATGGAGTTGGCCAGCAAGATCGCCGAGAAAAGTCCGGTTGCGTTGGCGATGGCGAAAACCTCAGTGAAGAACGCCGCGCGAACCAATCTGCGCGAAGGTCTGGATCAGGAAATTGATCTTTTCGCGTTATGTTTTTCCAGCGAGGACAAGGAAGAGGGCGTCCGCGCGTTCCTGGAAAAACGAAAACCGGAATTCAAGGGCAGATAACGCGAACTCGGAACCGAATAAAAAAACTGTCCACTGGCGGCTGGGAGAAGTCTAAGCGTGCGGTTTAATTGCGCCGAAACATTCTGCGCGTAATCCGAAATCAGGAGTTGAAACAGAAATTATGTCGAGAATCAGTTCTTCCAAGCTGTTGATAGTCTTCTTCGCCGTCGTAATGATCGGCGTCCTCACTGTCGAAACGGTGAAGGCGCGTCCTGAATATCTGAAGCTTTTCGCCGCCGATCCGTTGTCGCGGCCTGAACTCCGCAACAAATGCTCCGTTTGTCACGTCAACCCCGCCGGTGGCGGCGAGCGCAACGCGTTCGGCAAGGCATTCGCCGCAGCCGGATTCGAGATTACCGCCGAATTGCGAAAACAATTTCCCGACCGCTTTCTCTCGGAAAATGAGAAACAGGGCGACAAGCCGAATGTCACTTTCACTCAAGGCTCCGATTCCGAAGCCGTAGTCGAGATCAACGGCAAGCGGTACGCGATCAACACAAAAGACAAAACCGTCAACGAGCTTGCGCCCGCCCCCGCTCAGGAAAAAGTGGCGGCGGCGGTTCCGCCGGTTCAGCAGAAGGAAGACCGCCCGAACGTCTATCGTCCGGTTGACGTGCGGTTGATCAATCTGCCGACGGCGATCCCGATTCCGAAAGGCTCGCTGTGGTCTGATTTCACGCATCGTTTCCCGTTCGCCAGCCGCGACGCCGAAGAGTTGTTTGGGCTGGACAGCCTGGCGATTCCGTCGTTCGGTTTCCTTTACGGCGTCACTGATCGAATCCATGTCGGCGCGTACCGCTCGTCGAGCGATCTCGGCAGACCGATCCTGCTTTACGCCGGAGCGAGTTTGCTGGACGAACAGAAAGGCGCGCCGCTGTCGCTGATGGCTCGCGTGGGTTTGGAAGGACGCGACAATTTCAAACGCAATTTCACGACGAGCTTTGAATTCACCTTTGCGCGCAGCATCACGCGCCGCGCTCAGATTTACGTCGTTCCCACGTTTTCAGTCGGCGACCGCCCGTTCGTCGAGCCTGAAAACAACGCGCCGGGCGAAACGGCAATCGCGCTGGGCATCGGCGCCGCCGTCAACGTTCGGCCATCGGTGGCGTTGATGGCGGAGGCGAATTACCGGTTGAACGAAGAGTCGCGTTACCTCAACGGGCCGCTCGGAATTCACCGCCCGGTCTTCGGGTTCGGCGTTCAGAAGGCCAGCGCCTCGCGCCGCCACGCGTTCAGCTTGGTTTTCTCGAACGGCGTGGGCACCACCATCGCGCAACGCTCGATGACCAAAGGATTGTTTTTCCGTGATGACGGGTTTAACGGGCTGACGATTGGGTTCAATCTGTCGAGAAGGCTTTTCTGAAAAGAAAAGAGAGAACACGGAAAAGACGGAAATAACGAAACAAACGGAAAAAGACATGGAAGAATTTTTCCGTTTGTTTCGTTATTTCCGTCCTTTCCGTGTTCTCTCTTCCTGGCCTTAAGCAATCATACTCGCGCCCAGGCTACAGACACTTTACGATTTGCGTTTGATCGAAACGCCGCCGTTGGTCGTGAACGCGCGGATGGTTTGGCCGCCGCCGCCCAGGTTGACCGACAGTTCGCGTTTAATCTCGCCCTGCACGGTGATCGGGTAATCGCTTCTCAGGCCACCGTTGACCGTGCCGGTTTCGAGATGCGCCGAGTAGTTTTCGGGAATTGAGAGGTTCACGCCGCCGTTTGAGGTTCTGACATCCATTCCCTGACCGTCCCAGCCTGCGCCGGCCAGTTCAATCGAAAGCCCGCCGTTTCTGGTTTCGCCCTTCACCGCTCCCGCAAGTCGTTTGAGCGAGACGCCGCCGTTGGTCGTGTTGAATTCGATCTGCCCGCGAACGTCCGAAACGCCGATGCCGCCGTTGTGAGCTTTGAGCGAGAGATTGGAATTGAGCGGGACTGAGACTTCAAAACTCACTGCCCAGCCCTGACGATCGCTCGTCTCAGGCCCTTCGGCGTGAATGTTCGCGCCATTGGTTTCGATCCGAACCTGACCGGCCAGAGCCTGCGCTTCGGCGTCCGTGTTCGCCCAGGTTTGAATCTTCGCGCGGACGAAAATTTCGTTTCGCTCCCAGCCTCTCACCGTCACGCCGCCGTTCTTCTTGCCGTCAACTATGACTGTTCCGCCTGATGCGGCAATCGTCTGTTCTTTAATCACGCAGTGCGAAGCGCGGTCGCCGCCCCAATTGTCATTACAGGCCAGCCCTCGTTCTTCGCGGGCGCCACGTTCGCGCTCGCTGCGTTGAGCGACTGCAGAACCGCAAGCCAGACACAGAATCGCCGCTAACAGAATTGTGGATTTGAGCCAATTATTCTCGGACATTTTTTCTCTCCTTGTGGAATGTGTTGATACAGAACCGGGTTTTGCCGCGCCTTTGAGTTAAGCGCTCGACGGAGCGTAAGTGGCGGATCGTGAGAGAAAGTTTCAGCCCATGGCCAACCTTATCGTGTAATTTCCCAGAGACGCCATCCGATATGGGAAAGAGGAAGAGATTAAAATCGGGACGAATGAAGCGCATATTGAAAAATAGCGGGGCTTATCACGGCAAAAAATCTCCACTGATCGCGGCGCCGGGTTTGCTCTGCATTTTGTAGCTCTCCAAATTCCACTACTTCACATCGTAAGGAGGAACAACCATGACTGGATCACAACGTTTATTGGCTATTGTCATTGCTTCGGCGATGCTGATCGGAGGCTTCGCTTTCGCGCGAATAGCCGATACACCCAAGTCCACGGCTGAAGAGGGCAAAACGGCGTTGAGTTCATCCTTGAATTCAACCGGGCCGGAATCGGCCTCGCCAGCGGCTAACGCTGCCGCAAGTGAGAATCAGGCGTTTTACCTGACTGACTTCAAGACCGGCTACTCCGATGGTTACAACGCTGGGTTGAACGGACAATCGTCCGGCGTCATCAACACCACCCGAGCCGGTTACAACGAAGGCTTCAAGGGCGGATACGCCGACGGTTTTCAGGCGCGAGCCAATCAACAGACTCTTAACGAAAGCGCAAGCGCGCGTCCTGCCGGAACCAACCGCGTTGCTCAACAACAGGTGGTTTATCGTCCGTCGGGTTACACGGCTAAACGCCGCGGAAGCTC
>JAJVID010000126.1:0-8436 GCA_022072205.1 Acidobacteriota bacterium | reverse complement strand
ATCAACGACGATCCGTTCAATCCGATCAGCGCTTATGGCAGACAGATCGTCGCTGAAAAGGGCGACAACACGCCGATTGATTTCATTGACCGTGACGCGCGATACATCGAAAAGCTGGCGACGCCGGACGTGACCATCGCGGACATCATCGGCGACGTTGATCCGATCAAGGCCGCGCGCGGAGGCCATCTGCTCTCCGATGAACTGACGATTCATTACGGTCTGTTGCCGCGCGCCAATCGCGGCATTTTCGCCATCAATGAATTGCCCGATCTGGCCGGAAAGATTCAGGTCGGATTGTTCAACATCATGCAGGAAGGCGATGTGCAGATTAAGGGCTACCCGGTCAGGCTGCCGCTGGACGTGCTGCTGGTCTTTTCCGCCAATCCCGAAGATTACACGGCGCGCGGCAAGATCATCACGCCGCTCAAAGACCGCATTGGCTCCGAGATTCAGACACATTACCCGGCTTCGATCAATGAAGGCGTCGCAATTACGGCGCAGGAGGCGTGGGCCAATCGTCACCGCGATTACCGCGAATACCCGTACCATTACCAACTGACTTTTCTGATCCCGAAATTCATCCGCGAAATCGTCGAACAGATCGCCTTCATCGCGCGCAACGACAAACGCATTGATAAACGCTCCGGCGTCAGCCAGCGTCTGCCGATCACCGTGATGGAAAGCGTTGTGTCGAACGCCGAACGCCGCGCTCTGCACAACCACGAAACCGTAGTCACGCCGCGTGTCAGCGATGTTTACGCCGCGATCCCGGCCATCACCGGCAAGATCGAACTCGAATACGAAGGCGAACAGATCGGCGCCGAACGCATCGCGCGCGACCTGATCCGCAAAGCCTGTGGCGAAGTCTTCGGCTCGCGCTTCGATGGAATTGATTTTCGCCAGACGCTCGACCATTTCAATCACGGAAACACGCTGACGCTCAGCGATCTGACGCCCGACAAAGACACGCTCAGGGAATTTCAAAGCGTCACTGGCCTTGTCGAAGCGGCTCGCAACGGCAAGGTTGAAAAAGACGCCGAAGGCGCGATTGTTTCGGCCTGCGAGCTTGTGCTGGAGGGACTCTACTCGCAAAAGAAATTGTCCCGCACCGAAGAAGACGGCGACATCAGCTATGGCCGCGCCACGCCCGAACGCCCGTCGCGCAAGCAGAATTTCGATGATTGGACGGGTGGAAGGTTGAACTAAAACAAACAGGAGACCTATGAAAAAATCCCGCGCACGTCGTCCCGCAAATACTTCTGACAAATCCGCAAAGATCAATCGCCGCTCGTTCGTCAAACTGCTCCCGGCGGCCGGAGCCGCAAGCATCGCCATCACCAGTCATGACGCGCCGTCCGGCGAAGCGCTCGCACAAGCGCAGCAGCAAACGCCGCAGAAAGTCACGAAAGAAATGCTGCGCGCAGCCGAGCAGATGTTCGGCCTCGAATTCACCGAGGCGCAGGAAGCGATGGCGCTGCCCGGCGTCAATCGCAATCTGGCGAGCTACGAAGCGCTGCGCAAAATTGACGTGCCGCTCGACACGGAGCCGGCGACAGCGTTCCATCCCGCGCTGCCTGGCAAAAAATTCAACACTGCGAAGACAAAGATCAAGGCGAGCAAAACCGACCCGCTGAAATTCAAATCTGTCGAAGACCTCGCGTTCGCCACCGTCGCGCAACTCGCCGAACTCGTCCGCACGAAACAGGTCTCGCCTGTCGAACTGACGAAGATGTATCTGGCGCGGCTCAAAAAATACGGGCCGAACCTGTTCTGCGTCGTCACGTTGACCGAAGAGTTGGCGTTGAAACAAGCCGAAGAGGCCGAGCGCGAAATCCATCGCGGCAAATATCGCGGCCCGCTGCATGGCATTCCCTGCGGCGTGAAAGATTTGTTTGCGACGAAGGGAATCAAAACGACGTGGGGCGCTGAGCCTTACCGCGATCAGATGATTGATTACGACTCGACGGTCGTCGAACGTTTGCGCGACGCGGGCGCTGTGCTCCTGGCCAAACTCTCGATGGGCGCGCTGGCGATGGGCGGGCGCTGGTTTGCCGGAATGACGCGCAACCCGTGGCAGCCCGAAGAAACCAACATCGGGTCGAGCGGATCGTCGGCTGGCTCGGCCTCGGCGACATCGGCTGGATTGGTCGGATTTTCAATCGGCACAGAAACTCTGGGATCAATCGTCTCGCCGTCGTCGCGCTGCGGCGTGACGGGCTTGCGACCGACTTACGGCCGGGTGAGCCGTTACGGAGCGATGGGATTGAGCTGGACGATGGACAAGATCGGCCCGATCTGTCGCGGCGTCGAAGATTGCGCGCTCGTGCTCGACTCGATCTATGGCCCCGACGGGCGCGACATCACGGTCGGCGACGCCGCGTTCAACTGGAATCCCGTCCGTCCTCTGGCGCAAATGCGTATCGGTTATGTCAAAGCTGAATTCGAGCAAGGCGGCAATCAAAGCAACAATGGAGAGCGAAAGAAGATGTACCAGGATGCGCTCGACGCGTTGCGGCAAGCAGGCGCGAAACTCGAACCGATGGAGCTTCCGCAATTTTCAGCTCAGAGCCTGCGCATCATTCTGAATGCCGAAGCCGCAACCGCGTTCGACGACATCACGCGCGACGGACGCGTCAATCAACTGTCGGGGCAGAGCGCTGGCGATTGGCCGAACAGTTTCCGCACCGCGCGTTTCATCCCGGCGGTCGAATACATCCGCGCTCAGCGGGCGCGCACGATGCTGATGCGTGAGATGGATAAGCTGATGTCGAAATGGGATGTCTTCGTCACGCCCGCTCCGGGCAGCGCCAGCCTGCTGATCACCAACCTGACCGGCCACCCGGCGGTCGTCGTGCCCTGCGGCTTCATCAACAACCTGCCACAGGCGATTATGTTCACCGGTAATCTGTATGACGAAGCCGCTCCGCTACGTGTGGCTCTTGCTTACGAGCGCGCGACGAAGTGGCATACGATGCATCCGAACCTGGATAAACTGGCATGAGCATCAGTCATTTTGGCGTTCGTGTTCATCAGACCAAATCTCCCGCCGAAAAAAAACCTTGAGCGGAGTCGCAGGCCCAGACGATTTTTAACGAAACTTTTCTCGGCCTTACGTGATTGCCCCCGGTCTTATGATTGCGCCCCCTGGCGCAACTTTGATCAATCGTATCGCTCAAACGAGCGTGACAAGGAGGCAACATGAAAAACTTGATGAGGAATTGGACGAAATGGTCCGCAGTCGTGGCTCTGGTGGTTGTGATGATTCCAGCGGCGGGATTGGCTCAGGGCCGAAGGCTTCACTACAGAAACGGAATTAATGAGCGCGAGCATGATCAGCAACAGCGAATTCGACAGGGCATTCGTAGCGGTGAATTGACAAGGATTGAAGCGGCCAGGCTGGAGCGCGAGCAGGCTAGAATCAGATTAGCCGAAGCGCGGGCGCGCCGTTCGGGAGGCGAATTCACACCGCGAGAGCGAGCGCGAATTCAGCATGAGTTGAATCAGTCGAACCGCCACATTTACCGGCAGAAACACGACAGACAGGATCGCTGATCGAAATCGCCGGTCAACCAATTGCCCTGATAAAACGCGGGAATGCCATTCCCGCGTTTTGTCTTGCAGGGCGATTGATTGAAACGACCTCTCGCCCCGCAAGTCCCCGATCTCTCAATTCATCATTGCGGCATTTCAGGCGAGATGCTGGTGCGCAATTCCGCGCGCAGCTTCTCGATCTCGGTCAATTTGTCCTGAATGCGTTGGAAGAGCGACGCCTGGGCCTTGATTCCTTCTTCGATCAGGAACGACGCGGCTTCGGCGCGGCTTTTGAAAACGCCGGCTGACACCAGCGTGTCCACCTTGTCCGACGATTCGTCGCTCAGCCGGATCAAGACGGTCGTGTCGCGCACGTTGATGGCGCGTTCGACAGCCTTGCTGACGGTGTCGGGAACGCGGCTGAACAGGTCGCGCAAGGTCGAAGTGATTTCGTCAATCGTTTCGCCCGCGCGGCTCCCGGCTCCGCTCTGATGTTGAGGCTGCGGCGTAAGCGGGCCGCCTGCGGCATTCGGTTGATTCGGATCGTTGTGATGTTCGTTCATAATTTCCTCCTTCCGATTGCTTCTGAGATTGATTGTCGGTCACTGATTTTCGGCGACACGACATACGCCGTGCGCTCACGACTTGTTCCGCAATGACTACTCCTCTGAAATATTCGCCTCGATCTTGTGGAACTGAAGCCCGTAAGCCACCAGCCCAAACGGCAGCCGCAAAAGCGATTCGTTGTAAGCCGCGACCGACTGCGCGTAACCTTTGCGCGCGGCGTTGGTCACGTTGACCGAATTTTTAAACTCCTCGATCAGGCGCAAGTAAGCGTCATTCGCTTTCAGGTCGGTGTATGTGTCGCCGAGCGTCGTGATCGCTTCGGTCTGCTGATTCAGTTCGCGGTACGCGTTGAGAATGTCCTCGGTCTGGTTTTCCTTCATCGCTTCGGCCAGCGCGGTGCGGGCGCTCTTCACGCCAGTCAGCGGCGCCGGCGCGGTTTTCAGGATCGCCATCGCTGTTTCGAGCGCCTTGCTGGCGGCCTCGCCCTGCTTGTTGATCGCGCCGAGAAACGCGTTCCAACCAGCGACAGTCAATTGTTTGCGTTTGCCCAGTTCGTCTTTCGCGTAAGGGAAGAGTTTATCAACCGAATAAAATTTGCGGTTCTCTTCAAACTGTTCCCATATCCACCGCTGGTTTCTGTCGCCGGGCGCGGGTGGCGAGAAGATCAGCCGGGTTGATTTGTTGGTGTAGGCGGCGCTCGATGGCGCACGCTCTTTGACCGTCGCCTCGGCCTTGCCATCCGGTCGCATCGTCACGTTGGTCACCTCGATCACGCCGTCGAGTTCGGGAACGATTGCGCTGACGGGCGAATCGTTGATCGCGTTCAACCGCACGGCGACGCCGAAATAAACTTCTTCATTCTTCATCCGCTTGCCGCCGCCGTCGGCTTGCGCCATCGCGTCGAGTTGAACGAACGACGCCGCGACAAACACCAAGAAAAAGATTGAAAGCAGATTCCGTTTACGCATTGTTACTCCTTGGGAAAACTCCTGGGTACGCAACGCCTCCAGCGTGCTTTTGGCAATAGACCAATTTCCTTTCAGTAAGCCTCTCGCCAATAGCGCGCTGGAAGCGATGCGCGCCCGGGTGGTTCATAGATCCTCGATCTTCAATTTCACATCGGCGTTTTTCCACGCCTGCTCGAATTCGGTTTGAGCCGCGCGCGCTTCCCGCGTCTTGCCCTGCTTCTTCAAACTTTCGGCCAGACCGAACAGCGACCGCCCGTTGCGCGGGTTGTTCTCGAGGTCTTTGCGGAAAACATTCTCGGCTTCGACCGCGTTGCCCGCGATCAGCAGAGCCGCGCCCAGCGATTCACGCACAGGATAATACCAACCGGGCGGTTCATCATAGTTCAGTTCGTCCTGCGCGATGACCGCTTTGCGCCAGTGGTCAACCGATGCGCGATGGTTGCCTTTGGCCGCCGCGATCCGCGCATCCATCGTGTGCTCGGCGATCTTGAAAATGCTGGCGGTCGTATTCAAACCAAAAGGCGTTTCGCCGGAAATACTCTTCGCCGCATTCAGGAAAGACTGTCGTTCTTTCTGCGCTTCGGCGGTTTTGCCTTTTGCGGCAAAGGCCAGTGTGCGCGCGTAATGCCACATCACGCAGGTGACCGGAGTGTCTTCGCACGGCGAAAGCAAACTCAAAATGTTGTCCCAGCGGTTGAACCGCAAGTCAACGAAGATCACCGAAGGCAGAAAACCTTCGAGCATCGGCATGTCTTTTATGTGACCGCGCACGTTGCCGGCCAATTGCGCGGCGGAGCGCTTCGCTTCGGCGTATTGCCCCATACGATTGTACGATTCGACCAGGAAATGCAGGTTGTGGCTGTAATACATTCCCGTATACATCCCGCCCGCGCCTGCCGCCTTGATGTAGGCGCGATCAACATTGGCGGCGGCTTCGTTGGCTTTCGCGGCGGCTTCGTAATCGCCCGTGCGGATGTAGATGTGCGAAGGCATATGCACCAGATGCCCTGCGTTCAAATTCATTTTTCTCAGCTTGTCCGCGCTCTCCAACGCGCGCGCGGGACTCTTCGACGCCTCGACTGCGTGGATGTAAAGATGATTTGCGCCGATGTGGTTCGGCGCGAGCTTGAGCGCCGATTCCAGCACGGCCACAATTTCAGTCGTGCCTTCAGCCGGACGCCCGTCCTTCATCCACAATTGCCACGGGATCAGATTCATTGCGCTGTCGGCGTACAGCGTAGCCGCGTCAACATCGTCAGGATATTTTTTGTGAAGCGCCGCCATCGCATCGCGGTAATCCATCGCGCTCTTTTTCAAATCGGTCGGGATGTGAAAACGTTTGGTCAGCGCGGCGATGTAATCCCGCTCTTTTTCCGACGCGCCCGCAGCCAGTTCATTGGCCTTCTCCAAAGCGCGATCTGCGGCCAGCAATCGCGAAGGATCAATCTGCGGTTCGTTATAATTCGGCCCGACGGCCAGCGCGATTCCCCATTGCGCCATCGCCAGCTTCGGATCGAGCTTCGCCGCCTGCTCGAACGAACGCCGCGCCTCTTCGTGGTTGAACGCGTAGATCAACGCCAATCCCTGATTGAAAAACTTCTGCGCCTCAGGGTTGCTGGTCGTAACCGGATGATTGAGGTCGCCGAGACCGGGCATCAGCTTCGCCGGCTCGTTGCCTGAAGAATGGAGTTCGTGCTGAGCAAAGCCGGGAGACGTTAAAATCAGACATAATGCGATAGCGGATAAAAAGTTTCTGCTCATGGTTACTGCTCCTCGTCTGGTTCACCAATCGGGTTGGCAGGTTGCGTCAATCCGATTTCCTGCTGCATCATTGAACCGGCGTCGTTATATCAGGCGCGGATCATTTTCTGAAAAGGAGTCTAGGCTATTCCTCAAATCGAAGGCAAGACACTGGGGCTGAAGGCAAATCAACTGCGGCGGCTGGAAAAAATGTACCAACGCCGCATCCCGCCCGCTGAAATCGTCACTCAGGAATTCGCGCGGCAACTCACCGAAATCTCGCACGAAATCGGACGACAAGTAGGCGTGCTGGTTGACCGCAAAGGCCACGTCACCGACGTGATCGTCGGCGACGCTACGAAGATCGTGTTGCCGGCGCAGGATCGTTCGCGCCTCGGCCACTCGCGCTTCAACGGCTTGCGCTGCTTGCACACGCACATTCGCGGCGAAAAAGGGCTGACGCACGACGACCTGACAGACCTTGCGTTGCTGCGGCTGGATTTGATGGCCGCGATTGACGTTGACCCGCAAACAGGGTTGCCGGGAATGGTTCGCGCCGCGCACCTGCTTCCGGCCAAGGCGCACAAGCACAACGGCGATGAAAACGGCGCGGCGGATCCCTACCGCTTCCTCGATCCGGCTCTGCCAAGCCAACTCGACGTTGATTTCGTCGAGATGATCACGTCGCTCGAAGAAGAGATGGCGCGCAACCGAGGCGCGCGGCGGGCAGCGGACAACCGAGACCGCGCGATTCTGGTCGGGGTGACCACTGGCGCAACCGCCGAAGCGCAGGATTCGATGGACGAATTGCGCGAACTGGCGATTTCAGGCGGGCTGGTCGTGCTCGACGAAATCATCCAACGGCGCAAAGACCTCGAACCTAAAACGCTGGTCGGCAAAGGCAAGCTCGACGACATCATCATCCGCAGCCTGCAACTCGGCGCGGACATGATCGTCTTCGACCGCGAACTCTCGCCAGCGCAGGTGCGCGCGATCAACGAAGCCACCGATCTGAAAATTCTGGACCGCTCGCAACTAATCCTGGACATCTTTGCCCAGCGCGCTCAGACCGCCGAAGGCCGCATCCAGGTCGAACTGGCGCAATTGAAATATCTGCTGCCTCGATTGTCCGGCAGCGGCGCTGAGATGTCGCGGCTGATGGGCGGCATCGGCGGACGAGGCCCCGGCGAAACGAAGCTGGAAGTTGACCGCCGCCGCGTCCGCGAACGCATCGCGATGCTCGAAGACAAACTTAAACACGTCCGCGAAAGCCGCCACCAGCGCCGCGCCCAACGCGCGCGCCGCGACATGCCGGTGGTTTCAATCGTCGGTTACACGAACGCAGGCAAAAGCACGCTGCTCAACGCGTTGACCAACAGCCAGGTCGTCGCCGAACAACGAATGTTCGCCACGCTCGACCCGACAAGCCGCCGTTTAAGATTGCCGCACGACCAGGAGATCATCGTCAACGACACCGTAGGCTTCATCCGCGACCTGCCGAAAGATTTGCTCGCCGCGTTCAAAGCCACGCTGGAAGAGATGGAGCAATCGGATTTGCTGATCCACCTGGTTGACGCTTCCAGCCCGCAACTGGAAAACCAGATCGCGTCGGTCAACCGCATCCTGG
>JAJVID010000050.1:3120-48413 GCA_022072205.1 Acidobacteriota bacterium | reverse complement strand
AAGGAGTTGAGATGGTGATGCCCGGAGACAACATCGCGATGGAGATCGAGTTGATCACGCCGATTGCGATGGAGAAGGGCTTGCGGTTTGCGATCCGCGAGGGCGGACGCACGGTCGGCGCGGGCACCATCTCTGAAATCGTCGAATAGTTTTCAGTTTTCAGCCAATTGGCTGACTGGGAACTGGAAACTGGAAACTGATTATGCTGAATGACAAGATCAGAATTCGCCTGAAAGCTTACGACTATCGAGTGCTCGATCAGTCAACGGCTGAGATCGTCGAGACCGCGAAACGCACTGGCGCCCGCGTGGCAGGCCCGATTCCGCTGCCGACGGTGAAAAACAAAGTCACCGTGCTCAAATCGCCGCACGTTGACAAGAAATCGCGCGAGCAGTTCGAGATTCGCACGCATAAGCGGTTGATGGACATTCTCGACCCTACACCGCAGACGATGGACGCGCTGATGAAGCTCGATCTTCCCGCCGGTGTTGACGCCGAAATCAAAGCTTTCGGACGCGACCGCAGATAACTTATTGGTGGTTAGTGGTTGGTGATTGGTGGTTGGTTTAAAAAGCTGACCGCCAATCACCAGCCACTTAACCGCCGACCACCAGGAAGCAAACAATGGTGAACGGAATTATCGGTAAAAAGCTGGGAATGACCCAGATCTTTGCGCCGGACGGAACGGTTACGCCCGTCACGGTGATCAAAGCTGGCCCGTGCGTGGTCGTGCAGCGGAAAACTGTCTCGACCGACGGGTATGAAGCGGTTCAGTTGGGACTGGTCGAAGATAAGTCGCCGAAGCGAACCAATAAGCCTATGAAAGGCCATTTCGCCAAGGCTGGCATCCCTCCGACAAAAATTTTGCGCGAATTCCGGTTGGAAGACGCGACGATTGAGGTCAGCGTTGGTGACAAGGTGCTGGTTGACCAGTTCACGGAAAACGACGTTGTTGACGTGATTGGGACGAGCAAGGGGCGAGGCTTCGCCGGCTTTGTCAAACGCCACAATTTTGGTGGCGGGCGGGCGTCCCACGGCTCGATGTTTCACCGCGCCCCCGGTTCGATCGGCGCTTCGGCTTATCCGTCACGCGTTATCAAAGGCACGCGGATGGCCGGACACATGGGCGTCGAGCGCAACACGGTCAAGAACCTGCTCATTATGAAGGTCAACTCGGAAGAGAACCTGCTGCTGATCAGAGGCGCGGTTCCCGGCCCGACCGGCGCAGTTGTTTTGATCAAGAAAAAAGTCACTGATTGAAGTCACAGATTAACGGCGCGGCGCAGTTCGCTGAATTGCGCCGCCGAATTTCGAGAGGGCAGTGATGCCAACTGTTGATGTCAAAAACCTGAGTAACGAAAAGGTCGGCGAACTGGAGTTGAGTGATGATGTTTTCGGCGTCGAACTCAACGAATCATTGATTTATTACGCCGTCAACAACTATCTGACCAACCAGCGCCAGGGAACGGTGCAGACCAAGACGCGCGGCAACACTTCGGGCAGCGGTAAGAAGCTCTGGAAGCAGAAAGGCACAGGCCGCGCCCGCATCGCGTCTTTGCGCTCGCCGTTGTGGAAAGGCGGCGGCAACGTTCACGGCCCGCAGCCGCGCGATTGGTCAACCAAGATGCCGACCAAAATGAAGCGCGGCGCGTTGAAATCGGCGTTGTCCGAGCGTCTGCGCGAAGGCAACGTCGTCGTCGTGGACGGGTTCGGCCTGGAAAACCACAAGACGAAGACATTCGTGGCGATTGCGAAGAGCTTCGGCTGGGATAACAAGACGCTGATCGTCGAGACCTCGCCGGAAAGCAATCTGATCCTTTCGTCGCGCAATGTGCCTGGCGTAAAGGTGGCGTCGAACGTGAACGTCAATGTTTACGACGTGCTCTACCACGACAAGATCGTTTTCACCAAAGACGCGATCAGCGCTCTGCAGGAGCGTTTGGGCGGCAAGCAGTAACTGGTTTCCAGCGGCGCCGAAGACCGGCATTGGAAGGGAAAAGTTATGTCAACAATTTGGGACGTACTCAAAGCGCCAGTGATCACGGAGAAGGCTCTCCAGATGAAAGAGGAGAGCACACAGGACATCCGCGACAGCAAAAACAAGAAGACCATCAGGCGCGATCGTCAGGTGCTCGCATTCCGCGTTGCCGGCAACGCCAGCAAGCACGCGATCAAAGCGGCGGTCGAAACCATATTCAAAGTCAAAGTTGACGAGATCAGAGTGATCAACTATCGCGGCAAAACAGTTCGCCGCGGACGCACCGTCGGACGCAAGCCCGACTACAAGAAAGCTTACGTCACTCTCAAACCCGGCCAGCGGGTTGATTACGCGGATTCGATTTAAACGACCGAGGAAAAGATGGGAATCAAGAAGCTATCACCAACAAGTCCCGCGCGGCGTTACCAGACTTATCTGACGAACGACGATCTGACAACGGATAAGCCGCATAAGCCGCTGCTCGCCAGCAAGAAGCGCACCAGTGGCCGGAACAATCTCGGCAAAATGACCGTGCGCCATCGTGGTGGCGGGCACAAGCGCCATTACCGCATCGTGGATTTCAAGCGCGATAAGTTCGGCATTCCGGGCAAAGTCGCAACCATCGAATACGATCCGAACCGTTCGGCTCGCATTGCCCTGATCAATTATGCTGACGGGGAGAAGCGGTACATCCTTGCGCCGTCCGGATTGCAGGTGGGGCAAACCATCGTTTCCGGCCCTGAGTCGGACATCCTCACTGGCAACGCGCTTCCGATCAAAAACATTCCTCTCGGCACTCAGATTCACAACATTGAGTTGAAGCCCGGCAAAGGCGGCCAGATGGCCCGCAGCGCAGGTAGTTTCGCGCAGTTGGTCGCCAAAGAAGGCGAGATGGCCCAGCTTCGGCTGCCGTCGGGCGAAATTCGCATCGTCCCCGTCGCCTGCATGGCGACCGTCGGGCAGGTGGGCAACGTCGAGCACGAGAACGTTTCGGTCGGCAAAGCCGGACGCACACGCTGGAAAGGCATTCGCCCGACGGTGCGCGGCGTGGCGATGAACCCGGTTGATCACCCGCACGGCGGCGGTGAAGGCAAGACTTCAGGCGGACGCAATCCTGTTACGCCCTGGGGACAGCCGACACGCGGTTACAAGACGCGCAACAACAAACGCACGGACAAGTTCATCGTTAGACGGAGAACGAAGTAGGAATCAGGCAATCTCAGATTTGAGATCTGAGAGTTGAGATCAAAGTTATGGCACGTTCAGTCAAAAAAGGCCCGTTCATTGATACGCACCTGTTGAAGGTTATTGACAGGATGAATGCGGCGAACGAGAAGAAGGTTCACAAGACCTGGTCTCGCCGCTCGACGATCACCCCGGAGATGGTTGGCCACACGCTGGCTGTTCACAACGGGAAGAAATTCATCCCGGTCTACATCACGGAAAACATGGTCGGCCACAAACTCGGTGAGTTTGCGCCGACGCGAACCTTCAAAGGCCACGCGGAAAAGGCGGAGAAGGCATCGGGACCCAGGAAATAGCCTGGCAGGGGAAGACAGTGAGATGAAGTTTAGCCCGCTGTCGAAGCCCTTCTTATCTCACCGACAGAGGTTGGAAAAATGGAAGCAATTGCGAAGGCAACAAACGTCAAGATTTCGTCGCAAAAGGCCAGGCTGGTCATGGATTTGATTCGTGGCCGCGCCTACAGCGAGGCTCGCGACATCCTGCGCTTCACGAACAAGCGCGCAGCCGGGATGATCTTCAAAGTTCTCGAAACGGCTCGCGCCAACGCCGAGCAACTGGCGCAACTGGACAACGTGCTGGTGGACGTTGATGAACTGTGGGTCAAGGAATGCTACGCGGACACCGGCACGACCAAATATCGGCGCCGCGTGCGACCCGCGCCGATGGGACGCGCCTACCGCGAGCGCCGTCATTATTCTCACCTCACGGTTGTCGTTTCGAGTGAGAGGCGCGAGAGCAAGGCTACGAAGACCGGCAGGAGATCAACCGAAAAGCCGGTTGAAGTGGTTGAATAGGTTTCTGCAACGGAGAAATTATGGGTCAGAAAGTACATCCATACGGATTCAGGCTCGGATACAACAAGCCCTGGCACTCACGCTGGTTCGCAAAGCGCGATTTCAGCAAGCTGCTCATCGAAGACCTCAATCTGAAGCGTGAGCTGAAGGCCCGCTTCGCCAGCGCGGGCGTGTCGCAGATCGAGATTGACCGCGCGGCGAACCGGCTGCGAATCATCATCTACACGTCGCGTCCGGGCATCATCATCGGCCGCAAAGGCGCCGAGATTGACAAGCTGAAACAGGAGATCAGCCGCCGCACGGGCCGCGAAATCCTGATTGACATCCGCGAGATTCAGAAGCCTGAACTGAACGCCCAACTCCAGGCCGAAAAAATCGCGCAGCAGTTGGAGAAGCGCATCGCGTTCCGACGCGCAATGCGCAAGGCCGTTGACGAGGCGCAGCGCTTCGGCGCTTTGGGCATCAAGGTTCGCGTTTCGGGACGTTTGAACGGCGCTGAGATCGCGCGTTCCGAATGGACGCTCAATGGCCGACTGCCGCTGCACACGTTGCGCGCCGACGTTGACTACGGCTTCGCCGAAGCCAACACGACATTCGGCGTCATCGGCATCAAGGTCTGGATTTATCGCGGCGACATCATGAATCCGCGCGAAACTATGATGAAGAGATAATTATGGCTGAATATAAAATTCCCAAGAAGGTCAAATATCGCAGGCAGCAACGTGGTCGCCGCGCCGGCGCGGCTAAACGCGGAACCGGCATCGCATTCGGCGAATACGCGCTGAAGGCGACCGAAGCCGCGTGGATCACCGGCAAGCAGATCGAGGCCGGACGCGTCGCCATCACTCGCTTCGTCAAACGCGGCGGCAAGCTCTGGATTCGCATTTTCCCGGACAAGCCAATCACCAAGAAGCCCGCCGAAACCCGTATGGGCAAAGGCAAGGGAGCGCCCGAAGGCTGGGTTGCGGTGGTTAAGCCAGGCCGGGTCATCTTCGAGATGGAAGGCGTTGATCTAGCGACCGCGCAGCGCGCCATGGAGCTGGCTGCGGCGAAGTTGCCGATCAAGACGAAGTTCATCACTCGTCACGACCAGGAAGGAGGCGTTCTGTGAAGGCCAGGTTGGAGAAAACCCGCATGCAACCGAGCGAAGAACTGATCAAGCGCGTCGTCGAAATCAAAGAGTCTCTCTTTCGCCTGAATTTCAAAAAAGCGCTCGGCGACCCGGACACGGTTAAAGATATTCGGGTTCAGAAGAAAGAGCTTGCGCGGCTCAAAACAATTTTGCGCCAGCGCGCGCTCGGCATCGAGAAATAGTTTCAGCGCCGCCGCCCGCAAATGTAGGGGGGCGGACAGACAAAAGATTATGGACGAAACAATCAACAATCAGGAAACGCCGGTCGCCGAGAGCGCGTCAACGGCTGAAAAAGCGGCGAAACCCCGTGGACGCCGAACCGAAAAGATCGGCATCGTGACCAGCGATAAAATGATGAAGACCGTTGTGGTGCGCGTTGACCGTCTGGTGAAGCATCCGGTTTACAAACGCTATGTCCGCAAGCGGACGAAGTTCATGGCTCACAATGAAATCGAAGGGGTTTCAACCGGCGACCAGGTTCGCATCGCCGAAACCCGCCCGCTCTCGGCGCGCAAACGGTGGCGTGTTGTCGAGGTGCTCAGAAAAGCAAGCAAATAGTTGTTGGTGGTCAGCGGGTATTTTGCCGCTGAGGATTGGCGTCGCCCGCTGTGCGCTAACCACCGACCGAAGGAGACTAGCTATGGTTCAGATGCGTTCAATTCTGGAAGTCGCCGACAATTCGGGGGCGAAGAGGATCGCGATGATTTTGCCTCTGGGCGGCAACACGGGGTCGCGCGCAAGCGTCGGTGATGTGATCACGGCCTCGGTCAAGGAGGCTTCCCCGGACGGCACGGTCAAGAAGAAACAGGTCGTCAAGGCCGTCATCGTCCGCACGCGCAAGGAAGTCCGCCGCAAGGACGGGACCTATATCCGCTTCGATCAGAACGCCGCTGTGTTGATCAAACCGGATGGCGAACCGATCGGCACCCGCGTGTTCGGGCCTGTCGCGCGCGAACTGCGCGAACGCGGCTTCATGAAGATCGTGAGCCTCGCTCCTGAAGTGATCTAGTTGAGCGATAGAGAGACAGATTACGAGGCAATTATGGCAACAAGAATGAAAATCAAAAAAGGCGACCAGGTGATGGTCATCTCAGGACGCGACAAAGGTAAACGAGGCCGCGTCATCGAGGTCTTGACCAAGAAAGGCAAAGTCCGGGTCGAAGGAGTGAACGTTCTCAAACATCACGAGCGCCAGAACCGCCAGAAGGGCATCGCGGGCGGTATCGTCGAGCGTGAAGCTCCGGTTGACGTCTCGAACGTGATGCTGATCGAAGGTGGCCGCCCCATCCGCGTCGGATTTCAAATTCTGCAGGATGGCCGCAAGGTTCGCGTCTCGAAAAAGAGCGGCGCGGTGATTGAATAACCCGATTTCAGATCCCGAATTTGAAATCCGAGATTCCAAGTTATGGCTGCAAGACTGAAAGAGAAATACACGAAAGAGGTCGCTCCGGCGCTCGCCAAAGAGTTCGGCTACAAGAACCCGATGAGCGTTCCGAAGCTGGAAAAGATCGTCATCAACATGGGGCTGGGCGAGGCGATTGCGAACGCCAAGATCATTGACACCGCCGTCAACGACCTGATGACAATTTCCGGGCAGAAACCGGTAGTGACCAAGGCGAAAAAATCCATTGCGGCGTTCAAACTCCGTGAGGGGATGAACATCGGCGCGATGGTGACACTGCGCGGAGACAGGATGTATGAATTCCTGGATCGCTTCGTCAACATTGCGTTGCCGCGCGTGCGCGACTTCCGCGGGGTTTCGCCGAAGGCTTTTGATGGGCGTGGGAATTACACTATCGGCCTGCGCGACCAGTTGATCTTCCCCGAAATTGATTTCGGCAAGATTGATAAGGCGCGCGGCATGAACGTGTGCATCGTTACAACCGCAAAGACGGACGAAGAAGCGCGTTCATTGCTTCGTCACATGGGGATGCCGTTCAGGCAATAAACAAAGCAGAGAGTTTATGGCAAAGACTTCAAAGATCGTTCAGGCGAACCGAAGACCGAAGTTCAAGGTACGCGGTTATAACCGCTGCAAACGTTGCGGCAGGCCACGCGCCTACATTCGCAAGTTCGGCATCTGCCGCATCTGCTTCCGCCAGTTGGCGCTCGACGGACAGATTCCGGGGGTGACCAAGTCGAGTTGGTAATCCTGGGAACGTGGGCATCCTTGCCCGCATTGACCTTGGGAGCGCGGGCATCCTTGCCCGCATTGACCTGTATTGAGTTGATATGAACATAACTGATCCGATTTCAGATATGCTGACGCGCATACGCAATGCAATCGGCGCGCGTCACACTAAAGTTGATATTCCGGCGTCGCGCCTGAAGATCGAAATTGCGCGCATCCTCAAGGAGGAAGGATATATCACTAATTACAGCATCAAGACCGCCGAGGGCACCAACAAGCGGACGCTGCGCGTATTCCTGCGTTACGGCCCGAACGGCGAAAGCGTGATCTCCAGTCTTGAGCGAGTTTCGCGACCGAGCCGCCGCGTTTACGTTCCCAGCAAGGGAGTTACGAAAGTGCTGGGCGGCCTGGGCATCAACATCCTGAGCACTTCGAGCGGCGTGATGACCGGCAAACAGGCGCGCAAGTCCAACCTCGGCGGCGAAGTGTTGTGCAGTATTTATTAGCAGTGGTCAGTGATTGATTATTGGTGGCTGGGTTCTCTAACCACCAATCAACGACCGCTAACCACCAACCACTGAGATAGCGTATGTCACGAGTAGGCAAGAAAATCATCGAGATTCCGAAGGATGTTAAAGTAAACATCACCGAGTCGGAGATTGCTGTTGAAGGGCCGAAGGGCAAGCTGAAGGCTACGATCCCGCAGGGAGTGACCTTCAAACTCGAAGACGGCAAACTGACCGCTGAGCGTCAGAACGACGAATATACCGCGATACACGGCACGGCGCGGGCATTGGTGGCCAACGCCGTGACGGGCGTTTCCAAAGGATTCACGCAGGAGATGGACGTGGTCGGCGTGGGTTACAAGGCCGAGTTGCGGGGGCGCGCAATTCTTTTCGCGCTCGGGTATTCGCATCCCATCGAGTTTGTGTTGCCCGAAGGCATAACCGCCAAGGTCGAGAAATTGCAGCGGACGATCAACCAGTATCAAACGACGATCACGCTTTCGGCGATTGACAGGCATTTGCTGGGGCAAACGGCGGCCAACATGCACAAGCTGCGCAAACCCGACGCATACAAGGGCAAAGGCGTTCGTTACGCCGACCGCCCGATGAAGCTCAAACCCGGTAAGACCGGCAAATAATCAAAGCAGTTGACGAAGCTATGGCAAAACAATCAAGACAGGACGTGCGACGCGCGGTTCATTTGCGCATTCGCAAAAAAGTCAGGGGCAACGACGCCCGTCCGCGCCTCGCAATTTTTCGCAGCATTAATCACATATACGCTCAATTGATCAATGATGATAAGGGCGTGACTGTGTGCTCCGCTTCGACGGTCGAAAAAAGCGCCGGGGTGGGCAATGGCGGAAATATTGACGCTGCCAAAACGGTTGGCCGTTTGATCGCCGAGCGCGCGAAAGACAAGGGCGTTACCCAGGTCGTGTTCGATCGCGGCGGTTACATTTATCACGGGCGCGTCAAGGCTCTGGCCGAAGCCGCGCGCGAAGCCGGGTTGCAGTTTTAGAGGCGCGAGGCGCTCCAAAGTCGCTACAAGGTTGGAGAATTGTCTTTATGGATAGAATCAATGCTGACGGGCTTGAGTTGAAAGATCAGGTGATCTCAATCAACCGCGTCACCAAAGTGGTCAAGGGCGGTAAGAACCTGTCGTTCGCCGCGCTCGTTGTGGTCGGCGATCAAAACGGCATAGTCGGGTTCGGCACAGGGAAGGCAAAAGAGGTGCCCCAGGCGATTCGCAAAGCCATTGAGTCGGCGAAGCGTAATCTGGTGCGAATCCCGCGAGCCGGCACGACGCTGCCTCATCCGATGATCGGTAGATTCGGCGCGGGCCGTGTGTTGCTTAAGCCTGCGGTCGAAGGAACCGGAGTTATCGCTGGCGGCGCGGTGCGCGCGGTGATGAACGCTGTCGGTGTGAGTAATGTGCTCACGAAATGCCTGGGATCGAACAATCCGCACAACGTTATTCGCGCGACATTCGACGCTCTGGTCAGGATGAGAAGTCCTGAAGAGGTCGCCCGTCTACGTGGCCGCACCGTGGAGGAGTTGTAAGCAATGGCAAACGATGCGAAAAAGATAAAAATTCAATGGTATCGCAGCGCAATCGCCACGCCGGAAAAACATAAAGTCATTGTGCGCAGTCTGGGATTGACCAAACTCAACCAGATCGTCGAGCGTCCGGATACTCCGGCCATTCGCGGGATGGTGGCGAAGATTCCACACTTGCTGCGAATCGTGGATTAGAGGCGTCTGGCGCCGCTCATCACCTGAGAGGTTTAACGACATGGCTATCGGCTTAAACAATTTGAAAGCGCCCGCTGGCGGGACTCACAAGAAAAAACGCGTTGGGCGAGGCCCAGGCTCCGGGCTTGGTAAAACGTCGGGGCGCGGTAACAAAGGTCAAAAATCCCGTTCGGGCTATTCCGGCAAACGCGGTTTTGAAGGCGGCCAGATGCCGCTGCACCGCCGCCTGCCGAAGCGTGGCTTCACAAATATTTTCAAACGCGAATGGGCCGAAGTGAATCTGGCTGATCTTGAGAAGATGTTTGACGGCGGCGCGACTGTGACGCCTGAAGCGCTGGTCGAGCGCGGTCTGGTTCGCAAATCAATGCAGAAATCGGTTGTGATTCTGGGGCAGGGCGAATTGAAAAAATCACTGACTGTAAACGCTCATCGCTTCAGCAAATCCGCGAAGCAGAAGATCGAGGCCGCGGGCGGCAAGGCCGAAACCATCGCCGCGCCTTCGGCTGAGTGAGTTTGTAGTTCGAAGATCGAAGATTGAATAGAAACAAAACCCATCCTTCTATTTTTCATCCTCCATCTTCAGTTTCTGAGGAAGTAGCAGGGTATTTGTTATGTTCGAGTCATTCATCAATGCAGTCCGCAATTTGTTCAACGTCCCGGAACTGCGCAAGCGTGTTCTGTTTACGCTTGGCATGCTGATGATCTATCGCGCCGGAATTCACATTCCGGTTCCCGGCGTGGATCAGGAAGCTCTCAAACAGCTCTGGGGGCAGATCGGCGGGAATCTTTTCGGAGTGATGGATTTGTTTTCAGGCGGCAACCTGCGGCGCATCTCGATCTTCGCGCTCGGTATCATGCCGTACATCACCGCTTCAATCATTCTGCAGTTGATGACCTCCATAGACTTCATGGGGTTGAAGAAGGTCCAGGAAGAAGGCGAGCTTGGGCGCCGGAAGATCACTCAATACACGCGCTATCTGACGGTCGTTCTGTGCCTGATTCAGGGGATCGGAATTTCGTTCTGGTTGCAGCGGCAGCATGCCAGCATCGGCCCGCTGGTTCCTAACGGCGGATTCTGGTTTGTCTTCATCGCTACGCTGACGATGATGACCGGGACGATGTTCATTATGTGGATCGGCGAACAGATCACGGAGCGTGGGGTTGGCAACGGAATCAGTTTGTTGATTTTCGCTGGAATTGTTGTGGGGCTTCCGAACGCCGTTCGTCAATTGGCGAATAGAATTACAGACCCGCTTTCGGCCATCGGTGTGATCGCGCTGATTGTGGTAATGATTCTGGTGACGGCAGGCATAGTTTTCTTCGAGCGCGGAACGCGCAAAGTCCCGACCAATCACACTCGACGGATGGTCGGACGCCAGATGGTCGCTACAGCGTCATCGCATTTGCCGCTGAAGGTCAACATCGCTGGTGTGATTCCAGTGATCTTCGCCTCGTCGGTGTTGGCGATCCCGCAGACGCTCTCAACATTTGGCAGTTGGCCCTGGCTGCAGAAGGTCAACCAATGGTTGGGTGGCGGACATCCGATTTACGAGACGCTGTTTGTCGCGCTGATCATTCTCTTCGCGTTCTTTTACGTCTCGATTGTTTTCAACGCTGACGAAGTCGCCGAGAATCTGCGTAAGCAGGGCGCGTTCATTCCGGGCATCCGTCCTGGCAAACGCACCGGCGATTACCTGAACTCGATTCTGGTTCGGCTGACTACAGTCGGCGCAATCTATCTGGTTGTCGTGTGTTTGATCCCCCAATTGATGATCAGCGGCTTCAAGGTGCAATATCTGCCTTTGATCGGTCCCTGGCTTGACAGTTTTTTGCAGTCCACCGGCCTCGAATGGGTCATGACAGGGTTGGGATATACGTTCTACTTTGGCGGCACGAGTTTGCTAATCGTTGTTGGCGTCGCAATGGATACGATCAGCCAGATCGAAGCGCAGCTTGTGATGCGTCACTACGACGGGTTCCTGGGCCCGCGTGGCGGAAGATTGCGTGGCCGTAGGGTCGCGTGATCGCCGGGAGCAGGTTAATAGCCTATGTCGAAGATTATCGTGATGATCGGCGCGCCAGGCGCGGGCAAAGGAACGCAATCGCGGTTGCTTTCTGAAAAGTACGGTTATCCGCAAATCTCGACTGGCGATATTCTGCGCGAAATGGCTCAGGCGGATACCTCGCTCGGACGAAAGATCAAGGAAACGATGGCGGCGGGCCAACTGGTCAGTGATGAAATCCTTGCTCAAGTCATCCTGGAGCGGACTTCGCAGCCTGATTGCGAAAACGGGTACATCCTGGATGGTTATCCGCGCACATTGAATCAGGCGCATCTTCTTGAAGATCTGGCGCTGAAGCAGCGCAAGCAGGTGCATCTCGCGCGCGTGGTTGTGTCTGAAGACGCGTTGTTCAAAAGGCTGACGGGCCGCCGCACCTGCGCCAAGTGCGGCGAGATCTATAACATCTATTTCCGTTCGCCCAAAGTCGAAGGCGTTTGCGATCTGGATGGCGCGCCGCTCGCGCAACGTAGTGATGACAATCCGGAGTCGGTGAGCAGGAGATTTGAAGAGTACAGGCGATCCACTGCGCCGCTGATTGATTACTACCGGCAGAGTGGCCGGCTGATCGAGTTGGATGGCGAACTGCCCGTAATGGAAGTTTTTGAAAAACTGTGCGCCGTCATTGAAGGCCCGAAAAGCTAATGAAGCTGGAGGAGTCCAAGTGAGGTCTCCGATTTATAAAGATGGTAATTCGTAAGTCAGGTAGCGAACTGGAAAAAATGCGGCGCGCCGGGTTGATTGTTGCCGAGACGCTGCGCGGTCTGCGAAGTATGGTCGAGCCTGGCGTGACGACCCGCCAATTGGACGCTTACGCCGAAAAGAAAATCCGCTCCGCCGGCGCTTACCCGACTTTCAAGGGGTATCGCGGATTTCCAGCTTCAATCTGCGCTTCGGTTAATGACGAAGTCGTCCATGGCATCCCGTCGGATCGCAAATTGCGTGACGGGGACATCATCAAGATTGATTGCGGCGCGACTCTGGATGGTTACGTCGGTGACGCGGCGATCAGTATCCCGGTCGGAGGCATTTCGTCGGAGATTGAAAAGTTGTTGCAGGTGACGCGGGAGTCTCTTTTCAAGGCGTTGGAAAAGATGATTCCCGGCAATCGCCTTTACGATGTTTCTTACGCTGTCCAGGAACACGTCGAAGATCGCGGTTATTCGATTGTGCGTGAATTCTGCGGTCACGGGGTGGGCCAACGTATGCACGAAGACCCGCAAGTCCCGAATTACGGGCGTCCGGGGACAGGGCCGAAGCTAAAAGAAGGCTGGGTGCTGGCGGTCGAACCGATGGTCAACGCAGGCAGCCACGAGGTAAAAATATTGCCTGACGGCTGGACGGTGAAGACCAAAGACGGAAGAGCCTCATCCCATTTTGAACACACAATTGCGGTGACGGGAAATGGGCCGATGGTGCTCACAGCGCTTGATGATGGCTCAATGGTTTTGTGAATGTCTGAGCAGGCCGACCTTTAGAGGGCCTGATCATAATTGTTGATGCGACCCTCTAAAAAACTGGCTGATGACAGTACTTGAACCGGTCATTGGCATCTGACTTGCAAAATGAAGATGTGTGGTTATAATGCCGGTTTCGCACATTAGCTGAAAAGATAATCTTAAGTAAGAGGGTATGTCGAAAGAAGATGCAATAGAGGTGCAGGCGACGGTGCTGGAGACACTGCCCAACGCGATGTTCAAAGTCGAATTGGAGAACAAGCATCAGGTTCTGGCTCATATCTCAGGAAGAATGCGAAAGAACTTCATCAAGATTCTCCCAGGTGACAAGGTTCTGGTTGAGCTTTCACCTTATGACCTGACTCGCGGGCGAATTGTCTACCGCTTCAAATAGTCTTCCGTGACATGCTCCAACGCAATCGAGATTAACTATGAAAGTCAGAGCATCAGTAAAAAAAATCTGTGACAAGTGCAAGATCATACATCGCCACGGCGTCGTGCGCGTCATCTGTGTGAACCCAAAGCATAAGCAGAGACAAGGATAAATCTTGAATCTCGGCTTCGAGATTCAGTAGTGGAGAGATTACATGGCTCGTGTTGCAGGCGTAGACTTACCGCCACAAAAACGCTCACAAATTGGATTGACATACATTTACGGAATCGGCAGATCGCGCGCGACGAGCATTCTCAGCGAAGCTCAGGTTGACATTCATAAGAAGATCCGCGATCTGAGCGAAGAAGAGTTGAACCGCATCCGCGCGATTGTGGACGCGCAGGGCAACATCGAGGGCGATTTGCGTAAGGCGATCCAACTGGACATCAAACGGTTGATGGACATCGGCTGTTATCGCGGGTTGCGTCACCGCAAGGGATTGCCTGTGCGTGGACAGCGCACTCACACCAATGCGCGAACCCGCAAGGGACCGCGTCGCGCGACGATTGCGAAGAAGAAGGTCGCCGGCAAGAAATAACATCTGATTATGGCAAAACAACAACAAACCTCAGGCAAAAAGAAGGTTTTCAAAAAGAAAGAGAAAAAGGTCGTGCCGCAAGGCATCGTCCACATTCAGGCCACTTTCAACAACACTCTCGTGAGCATCACTGACCTTAACGGCAACCTCGTCGCCCAGTCATCAGCCGGCGCGATGGGGTTTCGCGGGTCACGCAAAGGTACTCCATTCGCCGCCCAGCAGGCCGCAAACAAGGCTGCCGGAATAGCGCGCGACAGCGGGATGCGTTCAGTCGAGGTTCGTGTGAAAGGGCCAGGATCGGGGCGTGAATCGGCAATTCGCGCGATCCAGGGCGCGGGCATTGACATCAAGCTGATTCGTGACGTGACGCCGATTCCGCACAACGGCTGCCGCCCACCGAAGCGCCGTAGAGTTTAGTTCATTGTCTTGGTGGGACGAATGGCTTGTCCCACATTCACGGAGGAAAGAGATTGGCAAGAGATAGAGGTAAACACTGTCGTATGTGCCGGCGTGAAGGGATGAAGCTCTACCTCAAAGGTGAGAAGTGCTACAAGCCTTCATGCCCAATCGAGAAGCGCGGAACCAATCCGCCGGGACAGCACGGCCCGAACGCCAGGCGCAAACCGATCGGTTATGGCGAGCAGTTGCGTGAGAAACAACGCGTCAAGCGAATCTACAATCTGCTCGAAACGCAGTTCCGCAACTACTTTGAAAAGGCTGCGGGGCAGAAAGGCGTAACCGGCGAAAACCTGCTCTCGTTGCTCGAACGCCGCCTGGACAATGTGATTTTCCGTCTGGGCTTCGCGATGTCGCGCCGTCAGGCGCGACAGTTCGTGCGGCACGGGCACGTCAGCGTCAACGGGCGCAAGGTCAACATTCCGTCGTTCCAGGTGAAGGTCGGGGATGAAATCGCAGTCCGCGAGAAAAGCGCGGACAACGTTCACATTCAGGGAGCGTTCCAGACTTCGGGCGGGCGTGGCCGTCCCGGATGGCTGGAGATTGTCAACCCGGACAAACTGGTCGGTCGCGTGACCGCGATGCCGCGCCGTGAAGATGTTGATCAGAATATCAACGAACAGTTGATCGTAGAGTTGTACAGCAAGTAGTCGTGCCCACAGATTTGCCGCGCTGAGCACGATTACGAGCCTCGCCACCCGACGAGATCGTCTTCGGCTCAGCCTTTACAAGGTTGGCAAGGGAAATCTGCGAGGCGCGTAGGCCACAGTCAGCAAAGTTGGGAGATGTGGAAGGTAAAATGTGGACCGGATTCCAAAAACCGAAGCGATTGTCATGCGAGTCAATGACTGATCGCTACGGGCGGTTCTCCGCCCAACCATTTGAGCGCGGCTTCGGCACAACTATCGGTAACAGTTTGCGTCGCGCTCTTCTTTCGTCAATCGAAGGGGCCGCCATCACCGCCGTGCGTATCGAAGGCGTGTTGCACGAGTTCTCTTCGATTCCCGGTGTCGTTGAGGATGCCACCGATATCATCCTCAACCTTAAACAAATTCCGTTCAAACTCCATTCCGGTGAAGCGAAAACCATCCGTATTTCGCGATCCGAACCAGGAGAAATGAAATCGGGAGATATCGAACTGGATAGCGACGTGGAGGTTCTTGATCCGAACATCCACATCGCCACGGTGAGCGAAGGTGGTAATCTGAACATCGAAATGCGGCTCAAGCGGGGACGTGGTTACATCTCGGCTGATCGCAACTTCGATGACGATCTGCCGGTCGGTTACATCCCGGTTGATTCCGTTCATTCGCCAATCACCAAAGTCAATTTTCACGTCGAAGCCGCCCGGCTTGGGCAGGATACCGATTACGATAAATTGCTGCTCGAAGTCTGGACCAACGGCAGCGTCACGCCGGAATACGCTATCGGCCTGGCGGCGAAGTTGATCAAGGATCACATGGCGATCTTCATCAATTTCGAGGAAGAGATTCACGAACAGCCTGAGCCTGTCGTGCAAAAGGTTCTCCCGGCGCACAACGAGCATCTCGATAAATCGGTTGATGAGCTTGAGCTTTCAGTCCGCTCCTACAATTGTCTGAAGAATTCGGACATCAAATCAATTCGTGATTTGGTTCAGAAGAGCGAAGCCGAGATGCTGAAGACCAAGAATTTCGGGCGCAAGTCGTTGAACGAGATCAAAGACATTCTGACGAGCATGGGGCTTGGGCTGGGGATGAAGTTCGATGAACAGGGAAACGTCACCAAAGGCCCTGACGCGCCGTAATAATTCAAAGGAATAAAAAGTCATGAGACACCTTGTCGCACACAGAAAATTGGGGCGAACCTCGTCGCACCGGAAAGCGCTGCTCAGAAACCTTTGCACGTCGTTTGTGCTGCACGAACGCATCATCACGACGCTGCCGAAGGCGAAGGAATTGCGCCCCTACGCGGAGAAAGCGGTCACGCTGGGACGCCGCGCGCGCGCCGCACGTGAGGCCGGGCAGAACGAGGCTGCGGTGCATGCCGCTCGTCAGGCGGCGGCGTTTTTCTTCTCAGGCAACGCCGGACTGGACAGCAAAAAACATGATTCGACCGCTGAACGCACCGCCGGTGTCGCGGCGTTGAAAAAATTGACCGGCGATCTGGCTGAACGTTTCGCTGACCGCCCCGGCGGATACACGCGAATCTTCAAGCTCGGCCCGCGCAAAGGCGATGGGGCCGAAATGGCTTTGATCGAATTCGTCGGCAGCGAAGACAAAAAGGCTGTTAAGGACAAAGACGAAAAGGCCGGGAAAAAGTAGGCAGTTTGAGAGGCGGTCTCTCGCACAGTTTGCGATAAGCCTCAGCCGTGCGAGGCATCACGCGGTTGAGGCTTTAACTTTTATCCTCACTTGCGCCGGAGATGTGATCGTCAAACGGTAGAAATTCTGTCAGCGTTTGGCTGTGTCTTAACCCCCGATGAGCTATGAAAAAGACGGAGCGTAAAACCAAAACTACACCGGTAAAAAGCGCCAGCAAACTTGTCATCCCGCATTCATCAGCGAACGCCGAAACGGGCGAGCATCTGAACCTCACGGAAATCAAAGAACTGATCGAATTGGTTTCGGAGAAACAGTTCAACGAGTTTGAGCTTGAACGCGGCAGTTTCAGGCTCCGTCTTCAGAAAGGTCCGGGTAAGCCGGTTGCTGAAACGCCCCAGCGCGTAGCTCAAATTCCGCAGGCCGCCGGCGAAAGCAAGCCGGTTGAGTTCGCCGCCGCTGCCCCCGCTGTGACACAACCTGCCGCTGCGCCTGAACCTGCTCCGGCGGAAGAGAAATTGCACATTGTTTCCTCGCCCATTGTCGGCACTTTTTACCGCGCGTCATCGCCGACGGCTGAACCCTTCGCCAAACTCGGCGACGCTGTCGAGACCGGAAAGACGCTCTGCATTATCGAGGCGATGAAACTGATGAACGAGATTCAATCCGACGCCAGCGGAACTATCGCCAAGATCTTCGCTGAAAACGGCCAACCCGTCGAATACGGTCAACCATTGTTTGGAATCAAAGTTTAGTTTTCAGTTTCCAGTTTTCAGTTTCCAATTGGCGATCTCATATCTTGCGGGGAGCTGAAAACTGAAAACTGAAAACTGAAAACTGAGCTATGTTCAAAAAAATCCTGATCGCCAATCGTGGTGAAATCGCCTGCCGGGTCATCTGGGCTTGTCGTGAGCTTGGCATCAAAACCGTCGCCGTGCATTCCGAAGCTGACCGCGACGCTCTGCACGTGCGATTCGCCGACGAAGCCGTTTGCGTCGGCCCTGCGCCATCGGCTCAAAGCTATCTGAACATTCCGCAAATCATCTCCGCCGCTGAAATCACCAACGTTGATGCGATTCATCCCGGATACGGATTTCTCTCCGAAAATCCGCACTTCGCCGAAGTCTGCCGCGAATGCAACATCACCTTCATCGGCCCTTCGCCCGAAGTGATCCGAATGATGGGCGACAAGGCGGAAGCCAAACGGACAATGAAAGCCGCGGGCGTCCCCGTCACGCCCGGCAGCGAGGGTTTGATCGAAGACGAAGAAACTGCGATCAAGGAAGCCGAAGCCATTGGCTACCCCGTGTTGATCAAAGCGACGGCGGGCGGCGGCGGGCGTGGCATGCGCGTCGCCCACAACCGCCAAGAACTGGTCAACGCTTACAACACAGCCCGCGCCGAAGCAGAAGCCGCGTTCAAAAACAGCGGCGTTTACCTGGAAAAATACATCGCCAACCCGCGCCACATTGAAATTCAGGTGCTCTGCGATAATCACGGCGGAGTGGTTCACCTCGGCGAACGAGAATGCTCAGTCCAGCGCCGCCATCAGAAACTGATCGAAGAATCGCCATCGCCCGCCGTCGGTTACGACCTGCGCCAGGAGATGGGCCGCGTCGCCGTCGAAGCCTGCAAACGGATCGGATACAACAACGCCGGCACAATCGAATTCCTGCTCGACGAAGACGGCAGTTTTTATTTCATGGAGATGAACACGCGCATCCAGGTTGAACACCCCGTGACCGAGATGGTCACGATCTCCGATCTGGTCGCGGCGCAAATTCGCATCGCCGCCGGAGAAGAGTTGAACTACACCCAGGATCAGTTGATCTTCGTCGGCCACGCCATCGAATGCCGGATCAACGCCGAAGACCCTGAAACGTTCACACCCAGCCCGGGTCGCATCACGACGTTGAATCTGCCTTCCGGCGCCGGTGTCCGCGTGGACACCGCGATTTACGACGGTTACTTCGTTCCGCCGCATTACGATTCGCTGATCGCCAAAGTCATCGTCCACAGCCGGACGCGCGAACGAGCCATCGCCCGCATGCGGCGCGCGCTGGAATCAATGGTGGTCGAAGGCATCAAGACGACAATCCCGCTTCACCTGAAAATTCTCAACGAGCCTGATTTCATCGCCGGAAACATCTCGACCAGGTTTATGGACAGGTTTTTGAAGTAGGCCGCGTCTAAAGTTTATCCAGCGAACATGGCCAGCGGTTATGGCGTTGGCGTTGTAGTTGTTCGAGGGTATGATGTGCGCCGTCATCGGATTTCCGATTCCATGCCTGGCCAAAATCGTAGAAGCCAGATGCCGTTTGACGCTACATAACGGAGGTACATCGTGCTTTTCAAAACCCTCAGCGCAGCCGTGTACGGGATAGACGCAGAGCTTGTCGAAGTCGAAGTAGACTTGACGCCGCGAGCCGGAGATTCACAGCACGACACGATTGTCACGGTCGTCGGGTTGCCTGATCTGGCCGTGCGCGAAAGCCGGGAGCGGATTCGCGCCGCGATCACCAATTGCGGCTTCTTCTTTCCCGTGCACAAAATCACGATCAATCTCGCCCCCGCTGATGTGAAAAAAGAAGGCTCGGCCTTCGACCTGCCCATCGCCATCGGAATTCTGGGAGCGAATGGCGACCTCAAGCGCGAGCAACTCGATGACACGTTGCTGGTAGGAGAACTGGCGCTCGATGGCCGCGTGCGTGCGATCCGCGGAGCGCTGCCGATTGCGGTTGCGGCCAAACGCGAAGGACTCAAGCGCCTCCTGCTGCCAATCGAAAACGCCCGCGAGGCCGCAGTGGTCGGCGGTTTGGACGTCTATCCGGTCAAAGACCTGCGCGAGGTCGTCACACTGCTCAACGCGGATCAGCCGCCTGAGCCGATGCGGGTTGATCTTGAGCAGATGCTGGGAAGCGCGGATCAATATCTGGTTGACTTCCGCGAAGTGCGCGGGCAGATGCACGCTAAACGCGCGCTCGAAGTCGCCACGGCTGGAGGGCACAACATTCTGATGATCGGCCCTCCCGGATCGGGAAAAACGATGCTGGCGAAGCGCATCCCTTCGATCCTGCCGCCGATCACATTTGAAGAAGCGCTGGAGACGACCAAGATTCACAGCGTGGCGGGCTTCACCGATTCGCGCGGCCTGCTTACCGTCCGTCCGTTTCGCTCGCCTCATCATACGATCAGCGACGCAGGGTTGATCGGCGGCGGCGCGATTCCCAGGCCCGGCGAAGTCTCGCTGTCGCATCACGGCGTGCTGTTTCTGGATGAACTTCCTGAATTCGAGCGCAACGTTCTTGAAGTGCTGCGCCAGCCGCTCGAAGATCAAAAAGTGACGATCAGCCGCGCCGCAATGTCGCTGACATTTCCGAGCAGCTTTATGCTCGTCGGCGCCATGAATCCATGCAACTGCGGCTTTCATGGCGATCCGACCAGGGAATGCCGCTGCACTCCTCCGCAAATTCAACGCTACATTTCAAAAATCTCCGGCCCGTTGCTCGACCGGATTGACATTCACATCAATGTTCCCGCCGTCAAAGTCAGTGAATTATCGGCGCAGGAGAGCGATGAAGGCTCAGTCGAAATTCGCGCGCGCGTGGTCAAAGCGCGAAATATCCAGCAGGAACGGTTCACCGGCGAAAGCGCTTACTCCAACGCCCAGATGCCGCCACGACTCATCCGCAAATATTGCCAACTCAGCCCGTCATCTCAACAACTCCTTGAACGCGCGATTATGAAGATCGGGTTGTCGGCGCGCGCGTATGACCGGATTCTCAAAGTGAGCCGGACAATCGCGGATTTGGAGGGAGTGGAGCAGATCGCGGAGAAACATATTTCCGAAGCTGTGCAATACCGGACGCTGGATCGCACTTACTGGCAATAAGAATGAGACTCACACCGCGCAACTAACCTTTTCCCAGCTCTTCTAACAAAACAGCCGCCATTTTCGCCACACCGAACCGCCATTTTCGCCACATCTATCCATAGCGCAGAGAGAGACAGAAGAAGCGCGGCAAGGGCTTCTTCACGGAGAGCGTATAACTGATTGAATCTACAGACGCTGATGCTGTCGCTGTAGCGCTCGCGCCGCGAACGGAAGTGGTATGCGGATTGATGAAAGTTGCTCGATCTTCACGGCGCCGGTAAGTGCAACCAACGGACAATCCCTCTATCTCAGGAAACTTACCTTCGCCTTCTTAATCGCTTCGACCTGAAGCCCAGGTGGAAAAACAGGCAAATTTGCCGGTAAAGCTTGACCAGGGGAACGACTTTGAAAAAAGCGCCACGATCAGGAGTTAGAGCCGCCGCGAAATTCTTTTACGAGGGGACAGAGAAGTTCTGGATGCGCGGCGTCACATACGGCACGTTCGAGCCGCGCAACGGGAGCGATTATCCGCAGCCTGAGCGCGTGGCCCAGGATTTCGCCTTAATGCGCGAGGCCGGCGTCAACACCGTGCGCATTTACACCGCGCCGCCCGCGTATCTGCTGGACGAAGCCGCCCGCCAGGGATTGCGCGTAATCGTCGGTTTGGCGTGGATGCAGCACATCTGCTTTCTGGATGATCCGAAAGTGGCCGAACAGATTCGCGCGCAGGTCAAACGCGATGTTCAATCCTGCGCCGATCATCCGGCGGTTCTCGCTTTCGCCATCGGCAACGAAATCCCGCAACAGATCGTGCGCTGGCACGGCGCGAAGCGGATCGAGAAATTCCTCAAGCGACTCTACACCGACGTGAAGCGCATCGCGCCGGACAAGCTGGTCACGTACGTCAACTTTCCGCCGACCGATTACCTCGACCTGTCGTTTCTGGATTTCGTTTGCTTCAACGTCTTTCTGCACGAAGAGACGAGTTTCAAAGCCTATCTGGCCAAGTTGCACAACGTCGCCGGCAATCGCCCGCTGGTACTGACTGAGCTTGGGATGGACAGCATCCGCGAGGGAGAAGACGGGCAGGCGAGTTTCCTCGATTGGCAGTTGCGCGAAGCATACAAAGACGGGGCCGCCGGCGCGTGTGTTTTCTCGTGGACTGACGATTGGTATCGCGGCGGCAATCAGATCAGCGACTGGGCCTTCGGAATGGTTGACGCCGAGCGCAAGCCGAAGCCCGCTTACCACGCCGTCAAATCGCGCTTCGCGCGCATCCCGTTCGAGATTGAAGCGCAAGCCGGATGGCCGAAAGTCTCGGTCGTGATTTGCGCCTACAACGCGGCGAGCACAATCGAAGACAATCTGGAATCGCTCACGCGGCTGAATTATCCGAATTACGAAGTGATCGTCGTCAACGACGGCTCGAAGGACGCCACGCCGGAGATTGCCGCGCGCTATCCGTTCAAGCTGATCAGCGTGCCGAACGGCGGTTTGAGCGCGGCGCGCAATCTGGGCTGGCGCGCGGCGACGGGCGAAATCGTCGCTTACACCGACGCCGACACGCGCGTTGATCCAGACTGGCTTTCGTATCTCGTCGGGCCATTCCTGACGACTGACGCGGTGGGCGTTGGCGGGCCGAACGTCGTGCCTGAAGATGACGGCTGGGTTGCGCAGTGTGTGGCGCGCAGTCCCGGCGGCCCCACGCACATTTTATTCAACGACACGGTCGCCGAACACATTCCGGGCTGCAACATGGCCTTCCGCCGCCGGGCGCTGGAAGAAGTGGGCGGCTTCGATCCGACGTACACGAAGGCTGGCGACGATGTGGACATTTGCTGGCGTTTGCAGGAGCGCGGCTGGCATCTGGCCTTCAGTCCCTCGGCGCTAGTCTGGCATCATCATCGCAATTCGGTCAAAGCTTATTGGCGGCAGCAGGTCGGCTACGGCGAGGGCGAAAGTTTCCTGGAGCATCGCCATCAGGAGAGATTCAATGAGCGCGGGCAGACTCGCTGGCAGGGGCGCATCTACAGCCATTTGCCGGCTTACCGCTCGCTCTTCAAATCGGTGATCTATCACGGGCGTTGGGGAGCGGCGGCGTTCCCGTCTGTCTATCAAGGCGGCGTGAACAGTTGGAGTTGCCTGCCGCAGATGCTCGAATGGCAAACCGGGACATTGATCGCGCTCGTCAGCGCGATACTGTTACCGAAGATGCTGGCCGTCGCGGGATTGATGTTCGCGGCGACCATGTGGCGCTGTTTCGCGCATGCCTGGGAAACCAGGCTGGACGACGCGACGGCCTCCGGTTCGCTGTCAATTCGGATGAAGAGCCGGTTGATGATCGTGTGGCTGCATTACATTCAACTGTGGGCGCGTTTTCGCGGCCGCGTCAAAGGCTATTTCAGTCCGAGCAGTCTTACGCCCGAAGGCCGCCGATTGATGGATGGCGCGCCGGGCTTGTCGCCGGGCGACGCATTGCGATTGTTGTTCTACCGATTGGACGCGACATACTGGGACACGCGCTACACGCTGATTGACAGCTTCCTGCTCTCGCTCAAACGAATCAGCGAGCAGGCGCTCGCGCCTGTGCGCTGCGATGACGGATGGCAGCAGGAATACGATATGCGCGTGCGCGCCTGCCGCAATTGCTCGCTGAAGATCAAACTGACGGCGGAAGATCACGGCGGGATGAAGCGGCTCTTCCGCGCGCGCATCGAATTGCACAAGCCCTGGCGCTTCTGGGCGATGATTGGCGCGTCAGCAGCTCTGGGCGGTTTTCTGGGGCATTCGTTCGGTCATTCCTGGATTGCGCCCGCCGCGTTGTTCGCCGTGTTGGCTTTGACACTGGTGATTCGCCAGATGAGCAAATATGGCGGGCAGACGTTGACCGCTCTGGAAGTCGTGGCGCATGAGTTGAAGCTTTATTCGCTGATCAAAACGCAGGCGGTGGAGCATAAAGAAAACGAGCCGGTCTTGGAAGAGAACTAATGCCATGTGCAATATGGCGTTTGAAAATTAACTACAACAACAGCGTAGGGGCGGGTTTTCCCCGCCCGCATCCGCTACTGAGGAGCTTGGGCGGGGAAAACCCGCCCCTACGCTGTTGTTGCATTATTTACTCAAAGACCGTATGGCATATGAAGCAAGAAAAACCGAAGGGTGTTTATCGTTGGGCGCTCTCTTACCTGCGGCCGTATCGCAAACGGCTATTGATCCTCCTGTCGCTCACCATCGTCGAGATCGTTTCCGGCCTGTTGCTGCCCTGGCCGATGAAGTTCATCGTTGACCACGCGCTGGGCAGCGAGCCTGCGTCAGGCCCAGCCTCAGATTGGATGGCCGGCGTCATCAGCTTTCTGGGCGCCAACCGAGTGGCGATGCTGGCGCTGGGCTGTGTGGCTTATCTGATCTTTCATTATGCCAGCGAATTTATTTCGGTCGCGCACACGCAGATGCAGCAGAGCATCGGACAGCGATTGATCTTCGATTTGCGGCGGCAGTTGTTCGGCCATTTGCAGAGCCTTTCATTGCGTTATCACCTCAAACGCGGGCCGGGCGAAACCATCTATCACATCGAGAACGATTCTTACTGCGTCGAGAGCCTGACGCTTGGCGGCGTCTTGCCGCTCGCCAGTTCGGCGGCCACGCTCGGCGCGATGTTCGTCGTGCTGTTGCGTATGAACTGGCAGGTTGCGCTGCTCTCGCTGCTTGTCGTGCCTTTCCTGCTCTGGGTCAATCGTCATTACGCCGAGCGCATCGTTGACCGCTCCGAACGCGTCAAAACTCTGGAGGCCGGATTGATCAACCTCTTCCACGAAGTCTTCACCTCGATCCGCGTCGTCAAGGCATTCGGGCGTGAACCGCACGAGCAGCAGCGATTCAAGGATCAGGGCGCGACCACGCTGGACGAACGCATCAAGCTGACGCTGCAGGAATCGCTCTACGCCGCGATGATCAACGTCGTCACGACAGGCGGCACGGCTCTGGTTCTGTTTGTCGGCGGTTACAATGTTTACCGGCAGCGGATGACCATCGGCGATCTGCTGGTGGCGTTGACATATCTCGGCTCGGTCTTCGGCCCGCTGGTCACGATGAGCCACACGTTCGGCAATGTGCAGGCTTCGGTGGCGAGCGCGCGCCGCGCGCTGCGCACTTTGCAGACCGAACCGGAGTTGCGCGACCGTCCGGGCGCGGTCGAGGCCGGGCGGTTGCGCGGCCACATCGAATTCCGCGACGTGCATTTCCATTACGACGACGAATCGCCTGTGCTCGAAGGCGTTTCGTTCGACGCCAGGCCGGGCCAGATGATCGCGCTCGTTGGATTGACCGGCGCGGGCAAGACCAGCCTGGTCAGCCTCATCCCGCGCTTTTACGATGTGATCTCGGGACAAACGATTGTTGACGGGCGCGATGTGCGCGATTACAAACTGCGCTCGCTGCGCGACCAGATCGGCATCGTGTTGCAAGAGCCGGTGCTCTTCACCGGCACAATCGCCGACAACATTCGTTACGGGCGGCTCGACGCGACCGACGAAGAAGTAATCGCAGCGGCCAGGGCCGCCTACGCGCACGATTTCATCATGAGCAAGGAAGACGGATACCAGACGATGCTCGGCGGCGACGAAGGAATCTATCTTTCGGGCGGCGAGCGGCAACGCATCTCGATTGCGCGTGCGTTTCTGAAGAACGCGCCGATCCTGATCATGGATGAACCGACATCGTCGCTCGACGCGCGCGCCGAAGCGAGTATCTTCGAAACGATGCGCGAGTTGATGATGGAGCGAACGACAATCGTCATCGCGCACAGGCTCTCGACCGTGCGCGACGCCGACAAGATTCTGGCGCTCGATGGCGGACGAATAATTGATGAGGGACGGCACGAAGAGTTGCTGCGCCGCGTCCCGCTCTACCGCGAATTGTGCGAGCGTCTGGCGATGGGCGACATCCCGGCGCAGGACGAAATGGAGTTGGCCAACGCCGAGGTGGCTTAGGGTAGAAGGATGCGCCTGAATTTACTGGAAATTTTGGAATGTCCGTACTGCGGCGGTTCGTTTGCGCTCGACGAAGGAGCGAGCTTGCGGCGCAGCGGTGACGAAATCACCACCGGCGTTTTGCGCTGCCAATGCGCCAGCTATCCGGTTGTTGACGGCATCCCTGTGTTGATGGCCGCTTACTCCGGCGACGCCGCGTTCCAGCAACTGCTCGCCGACGACCCGGATCAGGCGCTCTTCACGGCGCTGGAATTGGACGAAGAGCGGCAAGCGGCTTTCAAACAATTTCTGGCGCAGGGCGACGCGGGGACTTATCGCAATTGCATTGAAATCTTTTCGCCGGGCAATGAGGGGCCGTATTTCGTCCATCGCTTTGCAAACCCGACGTATCTTGTAGGACAGGCGATATTCCGAGCGATCGGCAGCGACCAACGATGCTTCACGCGACGGGCGATTGATCTGGCCGGTGGATCAGGACATCTGACGCGCGCGCTCTGCGAGATCGCAGGCGGGGCCGAAGTCTTTCTGGCCGAGACCAATTTCTGGAAGCTCTGGATCGCTCGAAGGATCATCGCGCCGGAATGCATTCCAGTCTGTTGCGATGCGGAAGCGCCGCTGCCGTTCAAACGCGGCAGCTTTTCGCTCGCCTTCTGCTCGGACGCTTTTCATTACATCTGGTCGAAGCGGCAATTCGCCTGCGAGATGATGCGGATGGCCGGCGACGATGGCGTGATCGTCATCAACCACGTTCACAACGCGCTGCTGGAAAATTACTCGGTCGGATTGCCGCTCGCGCCGCAGTGGTGGCGCAATCTGTTCAGCGGTTATGGCGCGCGCGTCTTCAAGGAGAGCGAAGCGCTCGACAGCGTCATCGAGCGCCGCGCGATTGATCTTTCGCCTGATTATTCCGATGAAGAACTGGCGGACGAGCAGGCGTTGTTTCTGATCGCCACGCGGCTCGAAGGAATGTTTCGGAAGTATGAATACCCCGGCGCGCAGTTCGATTCGGGCGTGTGGCGCATCAATCCGCTCTACGAGGTTGAGCGAAGCGGTGATGGCGCGGTCTTGCGGCTGGCGTTTCCTTCACCGAGCTACGAGGACGAATACAAAGCCTGTAAACGTTACCTGCCCGAACGACTTGAATTGACAAACGAAACGATCGGAAATCTTGAAGCGGGAGAGTTGAGCGGCGAGGCGTCCGAATTGGCCGCGCGCTACATCGCGCTAAACGTGCCGAAGGGATACCTGTGAATCACCAAAACAGCGAAGGAGCGAAAGAGTAGTGAACGAGAAGCCGAGCAAGGGAAAGATTATTGTCTTTGGAATCCTCTTCTGGTACCCGCTGGCCGGAGTGACTTATCAGTTTCTCCATTATTTGATCGGGCTGCGCAGGCTCGGCTACGACCCTTATTACATCGAGGACTCAGGGCGATGGATTTACGATCCCCGGATCAACGACATCTCCGGCGACGCGTCCGGCAACATCGAAGCGGTCGTCCCGATTCTCGAAGCGCACGGCTTTCGTGACCGCTGGGCCTTTCGCGGAAATTATCCGGACGGCCAATGCTACGGGATGACTGAAAGTCAGATATTGCGGCTTTACCGCGAAGCGGACGCGTTCCTCAACGTCACCGGAGCGCAGGAGATTCGAGAAGAGCACATGGCTTGCCCGCGCCGCGTTTACGTTGAATCCGATCCGTTCGCTTCTCAGGTGAAGGTGGCGAAGGGAGACGAGATGACCATCACGACGCTGGCCGCGCACGACACGCTCTTCAGCTTCGGCGAAAACCTGGGCGCGTCCGATTGCGACACGCCGATTGAGCGCTTCCGCTGGCTCCCGACGCGCCAACCTGTGCTCATTGATATGTGGAACAACCCTGACGGCGGGAGCGAAACTTACACGACCATCACCACCTGGCATAACAAAGGCAAGAACATTACCTATCGCGGCGACACTTATTACTGGACGAAGGATCGTGAGTTTGAAAAATTCCTCGACCTGCCGCGCCGCCGGCCAATGTCCTTCGAGCTGGCCGCCGGTGTTGACGAAGATGTCGAGCGGCGGTTGCGCGATCACGGCTGGCGACAGACGCATTCGGTGGAAATATCGAAGGACTTTGATCGCTATCGCAGTTATATCCAAAACTCGCGCGGAGAGTTCACCATCGCGCGTGATCAGTACGTGCGGCCGCACACCGGCTGGTTCAGCGACCGCAGCGCCTGCTATCTGGCCGCTGGCCGCCCGGTGATCACGCAGGAGACCGGCTTCAGCAAGTTCCTGCCGACGGGCAAAGGACTCTTCGGTTTCAGAACGATGGATGACATTCTGGCGGCGGTGGACGCTGTCGAGAGCGATTACGAAGGCAATTGCCGCGCGGCGCGCGAAATCGCCAAAGAGTATTTCGCCGCCGAAAAGGTGATCGGCAGCCTGATGGAGCGCGCGGGATTGTAGGAGCGACAGATTGAAGATTATTTGCGCAGGCAATTTGATCCGTTACCCGCTCGGCGGTTTTAGCTGGCATCACCTGCAATATCTGGCGGGGTTCGCGCGGCTGGGGCACGAGATCACTTATGTCGAAGATTACGGCTGGGCCGATTCGTGTTACGACCCGGCGCGCTGCGACATGACTTCCGATCCGAGTTACGGAATCGCCTACCTGATGAAGTTGCTGCGCCCGCACGGTCTCGACAGGAGTTGGTGTTACCTGGCCGAGGATGGCGAAGCGCACGGAATGCCGCGCCGGCAGTTTGCCCGGCTCTGCCGCGAATGCGACGTATTTTTCAATCTGAGCAACATCAACTGGGTTCCCGAATTCGAGTTGTGCGCGCGGCGCGCGATGATTGACACCGACCCGGTTTTCACGCAGATCGGCGGGCACGGAATGAGCGAGAGCTTTGATCAATATCACGTTCTTTTCAGCTACGGCGAAAACGCGCATCGGCCCGGTTGCGATATGCCGACCGGCGGCGCGCGATGGCTGCCGACGCGGCAACCGGTGACGCTCGATCTCTGGCCGGTGACACAAGGCGAACCGGCGGCGCCGTTCACCACCGTGATGAACTGGTCGGCGTACAGCGAGCGCGAGCACGACGGGCGCGTTTACGGGCAGAAAGACCGCGAGTTCACTCCGTTCTTTTCGCTGCCGAACGAGACCGGGCGGTTGATGGAGATTGCGCTCAACGCGCCGATGGAAGCGCGGGAACGATTGGCGGCTGGGGGCTGGCGTCTGGTCAATCCCGGCGAGGTGACACGCGATCCGTGGACTTATCAGGATTATCTGCGATCTTCGCGCGCGGAATTCAGCGTGGCCAAACACGCTTACGTGAGCGCGCGCTGCGGCTGGTTCAGCGACCGCAGCGCGGGTTATCTGGCGATGGGCCGCCCCGTGATCGTTCAGGACACGGGTTTCAGCGATTTCCTGCCGTGCGGCAAGGGATTGCTGGCCTTTCGCTCTCCGGCGGAAGCGGTCGAGGCGATCAACCGGCTGGATGATGATTACGAAGCGCATTGCCGCGCCGCGCGCTCCGTAGCTGAAGAACACTTCGACGCGCGCCGTGTGCTGACAGATTTGCTGGAGCGCAGTTTCATCCGCGAACCGAAAGAGGAGAACCGATGAGCGCCGAAACAAAACAAAGCCCGGCAGCGCAGGCCAGGTCTGAAATGTTTTTGGACTGGGACGACGCGCGCGACCTCGCGCCGATACTTGAAAAAGTACGGCCATTCACGATGGTTCCGGCTGAGTCGCTGATTGATCTGTCGCGCGTGGCTCGCGCGGCGCTGACCTATGGAATCCCCGGCGCCTTTGTCGAATGCGGCGTCTGGCGCGGCGGCAGTTCGTTCCTGATGGCGGAGACGCTCAAACGCGCGGGAGCGCGTGACCGGAAAGTCTGGCTGTTCGATTCTTACGAAGGTTTGCCGGCGCCGAAAGAGATAGACGGGGCAAAGGCCTTCGAGTACGCGCGAAACACCGACAGCCCCTGGTATCACGACAACTGCTCGGCTTCGCTGGAAATTGTGCAGCGCGCCGCCGATGAACTCGGCCTCGGTTCTTACACCGAATTCGTCAAAGGGTGGTTCGATCAGACGCTTGCGCTCAATCGTGACCGCATCGGGCCAATCGCGATTTTGCGGATTGACGCCGATTGGTACGACAGCGTGCTTTGTTGTCTTGAAAGCCTCTACGATCAGGTTGTCGAAGGCGGCTTCGTGATTTTCGACGATTACTACACGTTCGACGGATGCGCCATCGCCGTTCACGAATTTCTGGGCAAACGCGGCCTGTCGCATCAGATCGAGAACGTCATCGGAAGATGGGAAGGCGCGGAGTATTGTCAGTCGGCGCTTTTTCGCAAAGGTGGCGGAACGTGGCGCTGGCTCGATCAATGCTACCGGACAGCGCAGGAAGTGGCGTCGGTCATCCCGCCGGGAGAAACATTGATCCTGGCCGACGACGGAGCGCTCGGCGCCGACCTGACCATTGGCCGCCGCGCCATTCCGTTCATCGAGCGCGATGGGCAGTACTGGGGGCCTCCGCCGGACGGCGAGACGGCAGTTCGAGAGTTGGAACGATTGCGCGCGGCGGGAGCGAACTTCATGGTCTTCGGCTGGCCGGCTTTGTGGTGGCTCGATCATTACGGCGAATTGCGCGAACATCTGAATTCGACTGCTCGCCGCATTCTGGAAAACGGGCGTCTGGCGATCTTCGACCTGCGCTTTTAAGCAAGCGGGATCAGAAGAGAGATTGCGGAGGGTAAAGAGTGACAAAAGTTATTCAAAACACCATCAAACGCAGACTGAAAATCGCCCACATCGCGCCGGTGGCCACGACCATCCCGGCGGCAAAGAGCGGATCGGTCGAATTGGTATCGGCGTTGCTCACTGAAGAATTGGTCAAACGCGGGCACGACGTGACGCTTTTCGCCACCGGCAAGACCAGGACTTCAGCCCGGCTCTTCGCCACTTTTCCGCAGGGGTACTGGGAAGATATTGATATGTGGCCCTGGGAGCATTACGAACTGGTGCATCTGGCTGCGGCCTGCGAACGCGCCGATCAGTTCGACGTGATTCAATATCAGTCGGCTTATTATCCGATGAGCCTGGCCTTTACGCGGCTGATCGGGACGCCGATGGCGCACACGCTGCACCATCAGCCGCACCCGGAACAGCGCGACTTGTGGTTGTGTTATCCGGAGGCCAATCTGGTGGCGATTTCGAATTACCAGCGCGGCGCGCTCGAAGGTTTGAATTGCGCGGCGGTGATTCCGCACGGCATTGATTTGCAGAATTTCAAATTCAGCGCCGAGCCTGACGATTATCTTGTTTTCTTCGGACGCTTCACCGAAGGCAAAGGCCCGGTGCAGGCCATCGAGGTCGCCAAACGCGCGGGGATGCGGTTGCTGATGGCGGCGCCTGAATCGGGTTATTACTACGACGCGGTCGAGCCGCTCGTGGACGGCGAGCAGATTGTTTATCTCGGAGAGCTTGGGCATGAAGAGAAGGTCGAGTTGCTCGGCGGAGCGCGCGCAATGATTTATCCGATGCAGGTTGGCGAGCCGTTCGGGTTGGTGCTGATCGAGGCGATGGCCTGCGGCACGCCGGTCGCGGCGCTCGCCAAAGGCGCGGCGCCGGAGATTGTCATTGACGGCGTGAGCGGTTATGTGACAGAGACGCTCGACGAACTGGTTGCGAAATTACCGGACGTGATGGCCCTGCCGCGCGAGAACGTGCGGCGCCACGCCGAAGCGCATTACAGCGTCGAAGCGATGACCGAGGGTTATGAAGCGCTCTACTACCGCCTGGTCGCCGAACGCGAGGCCCGCGGAGGCATGGTGTTTAACGGAGGCAAGCTTGAATACGCTCCTGGCGATCTTTGCCCATCCCGATGACGAATCGCTGGTGGCCGGAGGCGCGCTGGCGCGATACGCAGCCGAAGGCTGGCGAACGGCTCTGATTTGCGCGACGCGCGGCGAATGGGGGCCGATCAGCGATGAATCGCTGGCCGATTACGAAAACCTGGGCGAAGTGCGGGAACGCGAACTGCGCGCGGCGTGTGACGTGTTGGGCGTAAGCTGGCTGCGGTTCCTCGATCTGGAAGATGGCAGCCTGTCGGCGCTGGACGGAGATGAAGAACAAGCCACGCTTGAAAAAATAACTCGCGCCATTCGTGAGCTGCGCCCGCAAATCGTGATCACCTTCGGCCCGGACGGCCTCTACGGACACGGAGATCACGTCGCCATCGGGCGGCTCACAACCAGAGCCTGCGCGCTGGCCAACGACGCGAACGCCTTTCCGCAACATCCGGATCAGGGCCTGGCTCCGTGCCGCGCGCCCGAACTTTTGTACGCGACTGCCCCGCAGGGTTTCTACCCGCGCCTGATCGAACGTCTGGCTGAGACTGGTCATGAAACTCACCTCTGGGGAATCCCTCCCGAACAGTTCGGCGTTCCGCCGGAAGAAATCACGACCACGTATGACATAACGCCGTTTCTGGATCGCAAGCTCGCGGCGTTGCGATGCCATCGAACACAACTCGATGATTCTCATGTTTTCTCCCGCCTCACTCAGGGTCTCGCCGCTCAAATTTTCAATCATGAATTTTTCAGGATCGCTGAGGAGCCGGACGGCAGGCCCGAAAGGGCGCGCTGACGGTTTACCCACGAAGCATTCATCTGCGAAGATTGCCGCGATCACATCATTTTTCTGTTCCAGGGAGTTTTTATGTTTGCAGTAATTATGGCCGGAGGCTCCGGCACGAGATTCTGGCCGGCCAGCCGTGAGCATTTGCCGAAACAATTTCTGGCGATCACCGGCGACCGGACGATGCTGGAAGAGACGCTCGCGCGCGCCGAGCGCTTCGCGCAGCCCGATCACACTTCCGTCGTGGTTGGACGTGTTCACGCCGAATTGACAGGGCAGATTTTGTCTGGCAGCCCGGTGAAGATTTTGATCGAGCCGCGTGGCCGCAACACCGCCGCCTGCATCGGCCTTGCCGCATTGCACGCCAGGCGCATCAATGAAGATGAGCCAGTGGTTGTGTTGCCCGCCGATCATTTCATCGCCGATGTTGAAAGCTTCGCGCAGACGATTCGCGCAGCCGCCGATGTCGCGCGCGACGGCGCGATCATCACGCTTGGAATTCAACCGAACAGGCCCGAAACCGGCTACGGCTACATCCACACTGGCGAACAGGGCGGGGAATCGCTCGGACAAAAGTTTTTCAGAGTCCGCCGCTTCGTTGAAAAACCCGATCACCAGACCGCGCTCGGCTATCTGTCGAGCGGCGATTATCTCTGGAACAGCGGCATCTTCGTCTACACGGCGCGAACGATCCTGGGCGAAATCGAAGCTTGTATGCCCGCTCTTCACGACGGCCTGATGGAAATTGATCGCGCGATTGACACGCCCGATTACGACGCGGCGGTCGAACGCGTCTACGGCAGGATCGAATCCGTCTCGATTGATTACGGCGTGATGGAGAAGACCACGAAGCCGATCCACGTCTTCAAGGCCGACTTCGGATGGAGCGACGTGGGAAGCTGGCAGGCGTTGTACGAACTGCGCTCAGCCGAATACGACGAGCAGGGAAACCTGCCGCTCGGCGACGCGATGATCGTTGACGCGAAACGCAACCTGGTTTTTTCCAGCACGGATCGCAAGGTCGCGCTGCTCGGCGTCGAAGACCTGGTGGTCGTTGACACGCCGGACGCGGTGATGGTTGCGAGGCTTGATCGTTCGCAGGACGTGAAGCGATTTCCAGAACTGCTGAAGAACGCATAGCGGAAGATCAGAAGAGAACACGGAAAAGAAGGAAATAACGGAACAGACGGAAAAAAGATGAAGGATAGGGAGTTTTTCGTCTTTCCGTGTTCTCTCTTCTTACTCGCTCTTCCACTTCACGATCTTCAAATCCAGCACGCAGACGGCGTAGAGCGCGGGCACGAGCAGCTTGGTGATGTAATTGGCGATGACGAGGCCGCCGATCTGCGCGTAACAGAGCGGCTCCCACAGCGGCCCGCCGTTCATCGCCAGCGGGATCAGGCCGAAGACGGTCGCGCCGACGGTGATCATCACCGGACGCAGCCGGACGATCCCGGCGTCGAGCAGCGCTTCGCGCAAAGGCTTTCCGCGTTCGCGCATCTCCTCGATGAAATCGAAGAGCACGATGATGTGCGAGACGATCACGCCTATCAAACTTGCGATGCCCAGAAAAGCCATGAAGCCGAACGGCGTGTCCATCACCGCCAGCGCGATGATCGCGCCCACTACTCCGAACGGAATCGCGGCAAACACGATCAACGGCTTGACCGCGTTTCTGAATTGAAGTACCAGCGCGAGAAAAATACTGCCGATGATGACAATCATCACGACGGCGAGTTCGCCGAAGCCCTTGCCTTGTTCCTCCTGTTCGCCGCCGGTTTCGATGCGGTAACCGGGCGGCAGCTTCTTTCGCAACTCGTCAATCTGCGGTCGCGCGGCGGCGAAGACCTGCGACGCAAGCACGCCGGGCACGGGGAAGCAGGAGACCGTGATCGTGCGGAATTGATTTCGCCGCCACAGCTTCTCCGGCTCCATTTGATATTCGATGTTCGAGACCTGGCGCAGTGGCGCCTTTTGCGTCCCCTCGACCGAATAGACGTAGAGGTTTTCCAGATCGGAAAGCTGCGAACGCTCATCGCGCCGCATTCGCACAAGCACCGGAATCTGTTTCTCGCCTTCGCGCAGCGTCGTCACAGGCAGCCCGCTCAACCCGCTCGCCGACGACATCGCAACATCGAGGTTCGACATGTTGGCCATCGCGGCGCGGTCCGGATCAATTTGCAATTTCGCCACCACGCCCATCGCGCCCCAATCGTCGCGGATGCGGTCGGCTTGCGGAATCGAACGCATGATGTTTTTCACCTGCTCGGCCAGATCGCGCAGCGTGGCGATCTCCACGCCGGAGATGCGGAACGAGACGGGGATGCCGACATTCTTGCCGCCCATCAACTGGCGCATGTCAACGCGCGCTCCGGGGATTGATTCCGAGAGAGCCTTTTGCAACGGCCCGGCCAGATGCTGCGTGTCGTGTTTGTCTTTGACGCGGATGACAACCTGAGCGTAATTCAACTGCATCATCTCCGGCGCGACGTTGATCCAGAATCGCGGCGCGCTGCCGCCAACAAAGCTCGTCAGCGATTCCAGTATCTCGCGCGGCTTGCCGTTTTTGTCGGGATGTTCTTTGCCGTATTTTTCGGTTACTTCGCGCACGACGGTTTCGGCGCGCTCGGCTGCTTCGTTGGTCGCCGAAAGCGAAGCGTCTTCGGGGAGCCATACTTCGAGGTATGAAAGGTAAGAGTGGTCAGTCGGAAATATCTGCGTCTTGAGTTTCGTGAAAAGGAACAAGCCGCCAGCGAGAAACAGCAGCGAGGCGGCTATCACGCGCCAACGATGATCAATCGCGAATCCGCCGAGCCTGTAATAAAAACCCGAGAAGCCGCGCGCGCGCCGCTCTTCAATCGTTGGCTCAGATTTTTTGCCCGCGCGAAGCAGGTAATAGCCGAGCATCGGAATGAACGTCAGCGTCACCCAGCGCGAAGTGACCAGCGTGATGGTCAATACCACCGGCATCGTGAAAAGGAATTTTCCCATGTCGCCCGTCAGCATCAGGAACGGCAGATAGGCGACGATGTTTGTCAACGTCGCAAACAGAATCGCGGTCGAGAGCCGCGTCGGCCCCAGCCACGAAGCGATCTTCGGCGGTTGTCCGGCCGCAAGCTCGCGTTTGATCGCGTCGCCCGCCACCACCGGATCGTCAACCAGCAGGCCCAGCGCGAGGATCAGCGACGAAATCGAAACCTGCTGCAAATCAATGCCGAGCGCGCTCATCAAGCCGAAGCTCATCGCCAGCGTCAGCGGAATCGAGGCCGCAATCAGCAGCGCCGAACGCCATTCCCAAAATCCGATCAACGCCACCAGCACGACCAGCGCGACGGCTTCCATCAGGCTGCGCATAAACAGCGTGGTGTTTTCGCGCACCTGCTGCGGCTGATCGGAAGCGCGCGCGAAGATCAAATCATCGGGCAATCGTTGTTTGATCGTGGCGAGCGCGGCGTCAACCGCTTCGCCGAACTCGCCGATCTTTTCGCCGTCGCGCATGTTGACGGACAGCGTGACGGCGCGCGTCCGCCGCCACTGGCCTGCGGCGTCACGCGCGGTGAAGAAGTTCAGAAAGCGCGCAGGGCTTTCGTAGCCGCGATGGATGTCAACAACGTCGCGCAGATAAACCGGCGTGCCGGTGGATGACGTGGTGATCAGCACGTCGCCGATCTCCCGCTCGCTTTTGAATTCGCCCGACGGATCAATCGCCAGGTTGCGGCCCTCGATCTCCATCGCGCCGCCGGGCAGCGAGATGTTGCGCGCTCCGAGCGCCTGGCTGATGAGCGAAGGCGGCGTGCCGAGCGCCGCCAATCGCTGCTGCGAGTATTCGAGCACGACACGTTCGTCGAGCGTCCCTGACCGCGTGACTTTTGAAACCTGCGGCACGTTTTGCAGCGTGCGCTTGATCAACTCGGTGAAATCGTCCATCTCGCGGAAGCTGTATTTTTCGCCCGCGACGGTCTGGAGCTTCACTTCGATGTTGGCTGGATCGGCGATCACGACTGGCCGCCAGACGTCGGGATGCAAATCTCCGGCGCGCTCGTCGTAGAAACTTTCGGCGAATTGAGCCAGCGATTGATCGCCGCTCGGCGCCGAAGCGTCGAAGCCGGCGAAGCCGTTTCCGCTGATTTGGCGGACGTCGTTGACCAGCCTGCGATCAACAGCCGATTGCGCCATCCTCTCGCTCAATCGCGCGGCCATCTGCGTGTTGACTTGCTGAGGGAAGTTGATGACGAGCGACAACCGCTGGCCGCCGCTGGCCGCGGCCTTCGCGCGCGTTTGTTCAATCGCCTGTTTGATCGCCGAAGCGCGCAGCGAGATTTCGACCGGGCTGACTTTGGGGCTTGAGACCGTGAGCATCAGCGCGGAGGTTTGGCCGAAGTCTTTGAAGAATTGGATCGGCCCCGCGCCGTCGGGCAAATCCTTGATGCTGTCGAGGCGGACTTTCAGGTCGTCGAACTCTTTGGCCGAATCAGCGGCGCTTTCGTGAACTCGCACTTCGACGACGGTGACGCCGTTACGCGCAATCGAGGTGATCAGATCAACTTTGGAATTTTCTGCGACCTTCTCTTCCATCCGCCGCGTGATCTGCCGCTCGATCTTCACCGCGCCCGCGCCGGGCCAGGGGCAAACCGCGACCACGTAATGCAGCGGCAGCAGGGGGTCTTTGCGCTGAGGCATGCTGAAATAACCGTAGACGCCCATCAGCAGCGTCACCGCCAGCAACACCCAGCCGATCTGCCGGTTTTCGGTGAAGAATCGCGCGGTGTTCCGCGTGTTCTGGATAATCTCTTCGTCGCTTTTTCCGTGAGACATGTTGTTAGGGGATCACACGAACCTGTTCGCCGTCGCTGACCAGCGTCGCGCCGGAGACGATCACCTGTTCGCCTGCGCTGACTCCGCTCGTGACGGCGATTGAATTGCCCAGCGTGGCGCCTGTCTGGACGTGGCGCAATCGGGCGATCTGTTTGCCGTCTTGTTCGGTGACGACGTAGACGGCGTAGCCTGAATCTTTCTCTTTGACTTGCAACAGCGCGGCCAGCGGAACGACCGTGACCGGCGCGGATTGCCTGTCTCCGGCGACTTCGAGCGAAACCACCATGCCCGGCTTCAATCGCCGTCGCGGATTTGCGACCGCGACCTCGACGTCGAATGTGCGCGTCTTCGGATCGGCTGACGGCGAGACGCGCGAGAGTTGGCCGCGAAACTGCACGCCGGGCGCGGCTTCGGTCGTCACGGTCAGAAAACCGCCGATCTTCAATCCGGGCGCGGCCACGTCGGGCACGCCGAAGACGGCCTTGACCGATGAAGTGTCGGCCAGCGTGAATGCGGGCGCGCCGGGCGTGATGAACGAACCGATCTCTATGCCGCGCTTCAACAGCAATCCGTCCATCGGCGCTTTCAATTCGCAATCCGACAGCGCGCTCTCGGCCTCTTCGACCTGCGCGCGAGCGGCGTCCGCGCGGGCCTGCGCCATCGTGATCTGAGCTTTGATCGTTTCGAGCCGAGCCTGGCCCACATCGAATTTCGACTTGATCGCTTCGTAATCGGGCCTGGTGATGCTGTCGCCTTCGAGCAATCTGGTCGCGCGTTCGAGTTCGCGTTTCGTGTTGTTCTGCGCGGCTTGCGTTTCGGCCAGTTGCGATTTGGCTTGCGCCTGCGCGGCCTGCGCTTCGGCCAGTTGCGCTCGCGCCTGCTTCACGCGCGCGGCGAAATCGTTGTTGCTAACGCGAGCGAGCGTCGTTCCTTTGGCGATCCAATCGCCTTCCTGCGCTGTGCGTCCGCGCAGCGCGAGAATCTCTTCGACGTAACCGCCCGCTTTGAACGCGAGGTCGAGTTGCGTGCTCGGCTGGATGTTTGCGGAATAGCGCGCCGCGCCGCCTGTGGCGTATTGCTGTTCGACGGCCTGCGTTCGCACCGGCGTCAGCGGCTTCTCGTAAGATTCGACCTTGCGGCAACCCGCGTTTGAAATTGCGCAGACGGCGCACGCGACAATCAGCCATCCATTGATCTTCATATTTCACTCCTCGCCAAATCCCTGGATGCGCATCACTTCCAGCGTGCTCTCGGCTAATGGCCAATTTCCTTCCAATCGGCCTCTTGCCAATAGCGCGCTGGAAGCGATGCGCGTCCAGGGAAGACTCTGTCGTTTCAATGTGTCGCAGGCGACAGGAATGTCTCTTCGCCAATCGCTCGTTCAAAATCGGCGCGGGCTTTCCAGAACGCGAGCAGCGCCTGTTGATATTTGGCGCTCGCCTCGGCCAGCGCCGATTGCGATTGCAGCACGTCTTTCAAAAGCGCGGCCTGTTCGGAGTAACGATGCGTGGCGACGCGCATCTTCTCGCGGGCCGTTTCCTGCGCCAGTTGATTTACCCGCATCAGCGCGCGCGCCTCTCGCAGTTTGCGGCTCAGCGAATTGATCTCAATCGTGACCTGCGTCTCGATGGCTCGCGCGGCGATTCGCGCCTGCTCGACGGTCTTGTCTTTTTCGTCCAACTCGCGCCGCTTGCGTCCCCAGTCGAACGGCTCCCAGGTGAGGCTCACTCCGACCGAGGCGATGTTTTGCGGGATGATGCTGACGGGCGCGATGCGCAGGTAGGTGAACGCCAGACTGACATCGGGGATGAACTGCGACCGTTTGATGCGCTGATCGTATTCGGCTTGTTTGATCTGAAGCCGCGCCTCTTTCAATTCCGGTCGCGTCTCGATTGCGCGGGCGCGCGCGGCTGCCGGGTCAATCTCGAAAGCGGCGCCGTCGGCTACGGGGCTGACGTTGAACTCGGTTTGAACGTCGCGCTCAAGCAGCGCATTGAGCCGCTCTTTCTGCGAAGCGAGCGCGTTGCTCAAAGTCAACGCCGTGTATTCTTCCGACGCCAGTTGCGTTTTGACTTCCAGACTTTCAGATTTCAGCGCGACTTTCTCGACCACGTACTGGCCGACGACGCGGTCGAGTTCGCGGTAAAGCCTGATGTTTTCTTCCGACGCCTGCAACGCGCTCTGAAGGCTGACCAGTTCGTAATAAATCCGTTTGACCTCTTTCACCACCGATTGCCGTTCGGCGCGCAACCTTTCACGCGCGGCCTCGCCCCGCGTCTCTTCCAGTTGCAGTCCCAGGTTGATGCGATGAAGTTGTGTGATCGGTTGCGCGGCGCGGGCGTAGATGAAAGTGGTCGGGCGTAGCGGCGTGCTGACAATTGTGTTCTCTGACGGAATCGGGCCGGTTGACGGATAAGAGCCGAAGACGCCTTTCGGAAATTTGAAATCCAGCGCGGTGATTGTCTGAGATTCCAGCAGGTTGAACTCGAAAGACGGCAAACGCAGCGTGCGCGCGGCTGCCAACCGGTCAGCCGACTTCCCGATTTCGAGCGAGGCTTTTTTGACCGAAGGATTATCGCGCGCGGCAATCGCCACGGCTTCTTCCAGTGTCAGTGTTCGCGCATCCTGACACAAAGCTGAAGTCGTGATGGGCAGCAAGAGGGCTAATAGCACGGGTCGGAGCATATGATCACCTCGGGAATAACGTCCTTCTCACCTAAAACCCAACACCTACCTCCCAAAGCCTATAAATTTTCTTCCCGATCAATCGCTCAATTGATGACTTGAAGAAAAAAACAAACATAGGTTTTGGGCGGTCGGTCGTAGGTTTTGGTTCACAAGCGCGGCTCAAAAAACACCGGGGAAATTGTTGATTGCCGAAAGTATCTCTTCCTTCTTCGCCTCGACGGCTTTTCGTCCAGTCTCCAACACGAACGGGACGGCTTCGATGTCCCAGAATTCGACCGGGCGGTTGAATCGGACATTGACCTGCACAATCTCGTAATGATGCAGGCTGATGGCCGTCGCCATCTGGTTTTTGATCAACTGATTCGCGCAGAGGCTCTGGCCGTAGTTGAACATGTCGGAGAAGCTCTTCGGTTCGGCGTCGAGCCTGGTTTCGATTGACAGCGCGATGATCACGTCAATGTTCCGCTTGATCGCTTCGAGCATCGGCACAGGGGAAGAGAAGCCGCCATCAACCAGCCATCGCCCGTCAATCTGAAGCGGCGGCAGCGCGGGATAAGACGCGCCGGAAGCATAGACAGCGTCGGCCAGCAGCCCGTGATCCAGCGAAAAACTTTCGCCGGTGTGGAAGTCGGTCACTTGCAGCAGCGTTGGCGTCATCAATTCTTCCAATCGCGTGTCGCCGAACAGTTGGCGATAAATCGCGCGCAGGCGTTCCGGCTTGATGATGCCGCAGGAGAAGTCGAATTTTCCGAACGGCAGACGCGGGATACCGAGCAGCACGCGGTAATCAATCTTTGAAAACAACTCGCGCTTCAGAAGCTTCGGGATCAGATCGTACATCTGCGCCGGGGTGTAACCGGTGGCGCGCAGCGCGGCCATAATCGCGCCGCCGCTGCATCCGATCAGCAGGTCGGGCTTGATGCTCGCCTCATCCAGAAATTCAAACAGGGCCATTGCGGCGAAGGTCTTGATGCCGCCTGAGCCTGTGATCACCGCGATGGTGGGTTGTTTTGCCGCGCTGTCAGTCATATCTGTTGAGTGGAATTCGCGACCACATCCAGAATCTCGTCTCGCTTGCGCGCGACCGCTTTGTCACCGGCTTGCAGAATCTCCGGTATCGCGCCTAGTTCCCACGGGCCGACATAGCGGTCGAATCGGATCGGCACGAGAATGATCTCGTGGTGGTGCAGTTCAATCGAGAGAATGGTTTGATCTTTGATCAGGCGGCTGAAATAGGCCGCGAGAATGTTGAAGTTCGATTCGAGCAGGTCTTCTGGATGCGGCTTCGGCTCTTCGTCGTAAAACAGCGCGATGATTACATCGGCCTGCCGTTTGACAGCTTCAAGGATGGGCACGGGGGAGATGTACGCCCCATCCACCAGCCAGCGTCCGTCGAATTGAATCGGCGGGAAATCGGGCGCCATCGCGCTCGCGGCGTAAACAGCGTCGGCCAGCGGCCCCGCGCCCAGCATGACTCCTTCGCCGACGATGCAGTCGGCGGATTGCAGCAGCGTCGTTGGCCGCAAATCTTCAAGACGGCGTTCGCCGAAGATGCGGCGGTAAAGCTCATGCTGCCTGTCCGATTTCTTCAACGCCGATCCGATTCCCGGCTTTGCCAGCTTCGGGTGCGCGAAGCCGAGCAGCGTGCGGTAATCAACCTGCGAATAGAGTTTTTCGCGGCGCATCCCTTCGACAAGCTTCCGCATCTCCGCCGGGCTGTAATCCGCGCCACGCATCGCGGCCATCAACGCGCCGCCGCTTGAGCCGATCAACAGGTCGGCTTCGATCCGCGCCTCGTCCAGTAATTCAAAAAGCGGGATGGCGGCGATGGCTCGCACGCCGATGGCGCCGATGACGACGGCAAGTTTTGGCCGCGCGGATGGGGTTATTTTCGTGGGGTTCATAACTGTTTCGCAGTACCCATTACCGATTCCACATTGCTCATTTGGAAGCAGGCGATTCGTCTCGCTCCTACTGCTTACCAATGAGCAATGTGGAATCGGCAATGGGTAATGCTGAGCGCTTTGTTTAGGCCACCGGCCCCGTAGCCGGAGCGATCACGACCTGACTGGATTTTATCTTCCGCTCCAGACTCTCTCTCATCCGGTTGATCAGTTCCTGCACCTCGGACATTCGCTTCTCGCTGTCGAACTCCATGAAGATTTCGATGTAGACGTTGCTGCCGGATCGGCGCGAGCGGATGCCGTGCAGCGCGACGTAATCGTCGAAGAACGCCGCGAGTTCGCCGAGGATGACCAGTTGCAGCGATTCATCCAGCGTCCGATCAAGCAGGTCGTATATTGAATCGGTGACGACGCGATAAGCCGACAGCAGCAGGAAGCCGGAGATGATCAACGCCCCCGCCGGGTCAATGTACGCGGCCCAGGAGTGTTCGCGGAAAGCGAAGCTTAAGATCAGTGATGAAATAACGCAGATATTGGCGACCGATTTTGCGCGGTAAAGCCGCCATTGCGATTCGATGATTGGCGAAGGTTCGGCGCGAGCGAGCGAAAGATTCTTTCGCCACATCCACAGGTTCAGGATTCCCGCTCCGCTGGTGACGAAGAGCGCCAGGCCGATGCTGCCAATCGGCGTCGGACGCCGGAATCGTTCGATGGCGCTGTAAGTGACGATCAGCCACGACAGGATCATCGCGCCCGCGACCGCCAGGCTTGAGATGTTTTCGAGTTTGCCCTGACCGTAGTTGTAATCGAATGTTCGGCCCTGCCGCACTTTTCGCACGGCCAGCCAGGAGAGGAATGTCGCCACGGTCTCGCTGCCTGACTTCAGCAGGTCGGAGAGCAGCATGACCGAGTTGGCCAGGATCACCGCGACGATATCCGGAGCCAGCGCGACCGCTCCGAGCAGAAAGCCGGTGAGAATGGATCGCTCTTTTTCTTTGAAGTGGTCTTTGTTGCTGACTTCAGACGGGGGCACAAACTCCTCCTGATCACGCTACTTCGGCGCAAGCGTTGGCAGGCCGGCTTTGTCGGGATACTTGCCGGTCACGTTGACGTAAAAATTACGAATGATTTCCATGTCCGCTTCGATGTCCCCCTTGGGATGAAGCGTCGGCCCCAGTCCCGCCGCCTTGCGCCTGTAATCAATGAATCCCATTACTATCGGCGTCTCCGCGCCCGCGGCGATGTAATAAAAGCCTGTCTTCCAGTGGCTGACCTTACTGCGCGTGCCTTCCGGCGGAATGGCCAGTATCAGTTCCCGGCTATCGCGGAACATCTCGACCACCTGCGACACCATGTTGTGGGATGACGAACGATTGACCGGAATGCCGCCCATCCATCGGAACATCCCGCCAAGGGGTCCTCGGAACAGCGTGTGTTTGCCCAGCCAGCGCGCCTTGATCTTCAACGCGAAAGCCGCGCCAAGTAAAATCGGCAAATCCCAGTTGGAAGTGTGGGGCGCGGCGATCACGACTATCTTTTTGACATCGGGCAATCGGCCTTCCACCCGCCACCCGAAAACTTTCAGGCACGAAAGAAACAGGCCGCGCAGCAGAGCGCTTATTCCCGGAGTGTCGAAGATGGTGTAGCGCATTTTATTCTCTTTGCTCGTCACTGCTGCGCGCTGATGGCGTCTTCCCTCGATCCGTAAATTTGAAAGATCGAGGAGAAGCCGGTCAGATCGAAGACCTGTTTAACGTCGTCGTTGAGCGCGGCCAGCACGAGCTTGCCCTTGGTCTGAGTCATGCGCTTGGCGGCCATCAGCAGAACGCGCAGTCCGGCGCTGCTGATGTAATCCAGCCCGGCGCAATCAACCACCATGCGGCTGTCGCCCGCGTCAATCAGTCCGAGCAGTTTTTCCTCGACCAGGCGAGCGGTGTTGGAATCCATACGACCGCGAAGGCCGACAATCACGATAGCTTCATGTCTCTCTTCCATGAATTCCATGGTCATATTCTCCTTACGCATTCTTCTTCAAAATCAGAAGGTTCTTTCCTTCGTGTCTGCGATATTCCTGCCGATCGGTAAGCTTTCGGACGAGATGAATGCCCAGACCGCCGATGGGACGTTCATCGAGCGTCGCGGTCAAATCCGGCTCCGGCGCGGCCAGCGGATCGAAAGGCCGCCCGTCATCCTCGACCTCAATGGTGACAGCGCCGCCCGCCACGTGGCCGCGAATATTGATCAAATGCTCGCCGCCATCGTAGCCGTAAGAGATCACGTTGGTCAGAATTTCATCCAGCGCCAGGTTGAGATCGAACGCCACCCGCGATGGCAGATGATTGCACGACACAAAGTCATTCACAATGTGCGCGAGCCTTTCGATTTCGGAAAGATCGTTCCTGATCGCAACCGCGAGAGTTTTCGGATCAGTCATCTCGACTACTCCGTTCTTATTTGAGGTGCTTTACGGCCAGCATCGTCAGGTCGTCGGACTGCGGCGTCCCGGCGGCGAATTCGCGGACTTCATCAACTACCATTCGGATTACTTCTTTCGGCGGCGAGCCGTTGGCTCGATGCAGACATTTTTGCAGACGTTCTTCCGAAAACATCTGATTGGCGCCGTTGAACGCTTCGGTGATTCCGTCCGTGTACAGGAAAAGACCGGAGCCAGGCGACAGGCGCGTGTTCTCGGTCGTGTAAGAAATGTTTTCATTGATCCCGGCCACGATGCCGCCGGTCGCCGGCAACGGCTCGGCCCCGCCGTCGCGCGCAACCACGAAAGGCGGGTTGTGCCCGGCGTTGCTGTATTCAAGCTCGCCCGTGCGGATGTTCATGATTCCATAAAAGAGCGTCACGAACATGCAGGATGTGTTTTCGACCGAGAGCAACTGGTTGACCTGCGTCAGGCATTCGCCCGTGCTCAGTCCCGTTAGCGCTACCGATTTCAGCAGCGTGCGCGTGGCGGCCATAAAGATGGCTGCGGGAACGCCCTTGCCCGAAACGTCGCCGATGACCAAACCCAGCCGCTCTTCGTCCAGCAAAAAGAAATCGTAGAAATCGCCGCCGACTTCGCGCGCCGGGATCATTTCGGCGTACAGGTCGAATTCGGCGATGCCCGGAAACGGCGGAAAATCGCGCGGCAGAATCGCCTGCTGAATTCTGGTCGCGGTGTTTAATTCCTGCTGGATGGCCGTCAACTGTTCGTGCTCTTCCTCGACCTGCTTCAACGCCTGCACGCGCTGGACGGTTTTGTTGATCGTCAGTTCGAGGTCGTTGAAATCTATCGGCTTGGTCAGGAAATCGTAAGCGCCCCGGTTCATCGCGGCCCTGATGTTTTCCATGTCGCCGTAGGCCGAAACGACGATGGTCTTGATGATCGAATCGAAATCGTTGACGTGGGCGAGCAGCGCCAGCCCGTCCATCACGGGCATATTGATGTCGGTGAAGACGACGTTGATCTCGCGGTCGGCGCGCAAGACTTCAAGCGCCTCGGCTCCGTTATGCGCGAAGCTGAACTCGAACTGCCCCTCGCGTATCTGCCGGCGAAATTTTTGCCGGACGAGCAGTTCCAAGTCAGGTTCATCGTCCACAACCAGAATCTTGAC
>JAJVID010000050.1:0-3020 GCA_022072205.1 Acidobacteriota bacterium | reverse complement strand
TGCGGTGAACAGGACACAGAACTCACGACGCCATGCTGGGAACGCTGATAACGAACTCCGCAAACTCGCCTTCTTCGGTCTCGAGCCTGATCTCGCCTTTGTGCTGTTTGACCACGATGTCGTGGCTGATCGAGAGGCCGAGTCCCGTGCCTTGTCCCGGCGCTTTGGTCGTAAAAAATGGATTGAAGAGTTTATCCCGCGCCGCAGCCGGAACGCCCGGCCCATTGTCGCGGATGCTGATCTCGACCTGTCCATCCAGCTTGCGCGTGCGCACCGAGAGCGTCGGCGCGAAGCCGTCGCCCGCCGATTTCTTCTTTTCGTTCATCGCCTGACAGGCGTTGTTGAGAATGTTCAGGAAGACCCGGCCCAGATCCTGCGGCACGACGTTGACCGAGCCGATTGACGGATCGTAGTCGCTGACGATCGAAAGATTGAACGAATTGTCCTGAGCGCGGATGCCGTGATAGGCCAGATTGACGTATTCGGCCAGCAGCGCGTTCAGGTCGGTTTGCCGCCATTGCCCGCTTTGGCCGCCCGAATGCAGCAGCATGCTGCGAACGATGCTGTCGGCGCGCTTGCCGTGCTCGTTGATCTTCGCGGCGTTCTGCTTCAAATCGCCGAGTATCTCGCCGATGTACGTCGCATCGTCGCCGAGTTTCTCCTGATGGCGATTGATTTCGCTTTGCAGTTCGTCTGCCAGTTCGATTGAAAGCGCAGCGAAGTTGTTGATGAAATTCAGCGGGTTTTTGATTTCGTGAGCGACGCCTGCGGTCAGCGCGCCGAGCGAGGCGAGTTTCTCCTGAACGATCAATTGCTCCTGCGTCGCTTTCAGTTTGTCGAGCGTCTCGACCAGTTCCCAGTTCGCGGTCGCCAGTTCTTTGAGCAACTCGTTCTGTTTTTCCCGATCAATCCGTTCCTGATCGCGCAGCCGTTTCTTTTCCAGATGCGTGCTGATCTTGGCGCGCAGCAGGACGGGGTTGAACGGTTTGGCCAGATAATCTTCGGCGCCCATCTCGATGCACCTGACGACGCTGTCGAGTTCGCTGAGCGCGGAGACGATGATCACCGGAACATCGCGCAAGGCCATATCGGATTTCATCTGCTCGATCATCCGCCCGTCGCCGACTCCGGCTGTCATCAGATCGAGCAGCGCCAGATCGCAGTTCCGTTCGCGCAGCAATCGCAGCGCATCATCCGCGCCGGAAGCCGCCGCGATTTCGTGGCCGTCGCGTTTGAGCTGTCGCGCCATCAGATCGCGGCTGACCTCGTCGCCGTCAACGATCAGCAGCAAGCCGCGCTCGACGACGCGGTCTTTGATGGGCGCTATCGCGATGGCGTTTTGTATTTGTGTCGAGAAATCCCGCGCCTCGACCGGGCGACTGGCCACGCCTCGCCGCGACGGATCATTGAACCCGGCGACGGCGCCGCGCAATCTCTCGCCCGCCGATTGAACCTTCTCCAGATCGGCGACAAATTGCCCGCGCCCCTGCTCGCGTTGTCTGTTGATCAACAACTCGCAAGCCTCGGTCAATTCTTCAATCACCGGAAACATCTCGTCGCCCAGATTCGCGCACAGCGCGTTGAGGTCGAAATCGAGCCTCATCGTCGCGGTCTTCGCCGAACCGAGGTGATTGTTGACGATGGTCAGCAGCCGCTTTCCGGCGGAGCGAATCTGGTTGACGCCGAAGACGACATCGCCCTGGCCGTTGCGCTGCGCGTCTTCGCGCAGGAATTCGGTGTAGCCGATGACGACGTTAATCGGAGGGATCAATTCCTGGCGCAAATGAACCAGCAGCGCGCGCCCCGCAGCAGCGGCTTCAAACATCGGGTTGTCCGGTTTGGGGTCGGTGTTCATGGGGCGTAAATCGTTTCGGTCATTGCGACGCCGATCGAGCCATCCGCTCTCCGGCGTGATTCTCCGATGATATTCGTAAGGTCTCGGCGTCGCCGACTATCGGGCGCGGCGAACGAAACACCATCCAGCATTTCCAGAGAATGTGATCCCAGCGATAGACGCGGTATGGCAGACCGTTCTCGCGGCAGAAACTCTCGACCAGCCCTGCCATCTTCCGGTAATGGACGTGGCTCACGTTCGGAAACAGATGATGCTCGATCTGATAGTCGAGGCCGGACGTGAACAACCGCCCGATGAATCCGGCTCGAAAATTGGTCGTGGTCGCGGTTTGCAGCAACAGGTAATCGGCGTTTCGTTGATCGGCGGCCAGCCGCGCATTTTCAGCCGGGAAGTGACCCGGCGCCTGCAGCGCGAACATCCCGTAACCCATCAGCGTGGTACGCAACAAATAAAACGTCATCACGGCCCCCGGCGTGAAAAACAGCATCGGAACCGCCAGATAAACTACGTGATGCAGCGCCAACGCCGCCAGATCAATCCAGTGCGCGCGCCTGCGTTTGCCCGGATCGCGCAGCATCCGAAAAAGATGAAGCCAGCCGGTTTTCACAAAATTGAACCCATTCGCAGCCAACGCCAGGGGAAAAAATATCCATTGCAGCTTTTCGTAATACCATCGCCGCCAACCGCCGCTTCGCCGCACTTCCTCTTCAGTCATCGCAAACCACGGCCATAGGTCGCAATCATCATCAACCTCGACGACGTTCGGCGCGGGATGATGAACTGTCACGTGCTGATGCCGCCAGAAGGTCGCCGACAAACCCAGAAAAAACGGGTAGCCGAAATAGGTCAGGAAATCGTTCACCCAGCGCCTGTCGCTCGCCGCGTAATGCGAAGCGGTGTGCGTGTTGGTTCCGACTCCCATGCTCCCCACGACCACCAGCGCCAGCCCGCAAACGCGCGTGAAGGGGTTGCCCGAAAGGACAAACACCGCGGCGCCCGCAAGCGACAGGAAGATGTGAAGGAACAACTCGCCGATGATTCTGCCAGTGGCTTTGCGATTCCACCCGCGAGCCGCAACCTCCCGCCGGAGAGCCGACAGCAGCGCGGCGCTTGTCATGGTTTTCGTTGATTGCATCGTCGCCCGTTTCGTAAAAGTCGGAATGAA
>JAJVID010000119.1:44817-48602 GCA_022072205.1 Acidobacteriota bacterium | reverse complement strand
AACGCGCGCATCCGGCTTGCGCCTTCTTCGTTGACCGCGACTCCGCCCGGAAACAGATTCGGCACGCAGCCGACTTCCGCGCCGCCCTGCACGCCAGAATGTCCGCGAATCGGCATCAAGCCGCATTTTAGCTGTCCGATGAAACCGCGCGACAGAGCCAGATCAATAATCGCGCGCACGTTCGCAACGCCGTCGCGATGTTGCGTGACGCCCATTGACCAGACGAAGACCGCCGTCTTCGCTTCACCAAGCATTCGCGCGAATCGCAGCATTTCATCGCGCTTTGATCCTGACGCCGCTTCGAGCGATTCCCATGAATGATTGTTGAGCCTCGCTTTCAACTCATCGAATCCGTTCGTGTGCTGGGTGATAAACGAATCGTCCGTCCATCCCTGTTCGATCAGATGTTTGATCACGCCCGCGATGAACGCCCTGTCGCCACCCGTGTGAACCTGGAAGAAAGCGTCGGCGATCTTCGTCCCGAACAGCGCGCTTTCGGTGACCGAAGGAATCCAGTAACGCTCCAGCCCAGGCTCGCGATACGGATTGATCACCGCGACGCGCGTGCCCTGCTGTTTGGCGTAGTAGATGTATTTCGTCGTCACCGGCTGATTGTTCGGGGTGTTGCTGCCGAAAAAGACTAGCAGGTCTGAGCCGATCCAGTCTTTGTAGGAACAGGTCGAAGCCGCGACTCCGAGCGATTGCTTCATCGCCACGGTCGAAGGCGCGTGGCAAATCCGCGCCGAGTTATCAACATTGTTCGAGCCGAGAAAACGCGCGGCTTTCTGCGCGACGTAATACGATTCGTTCGTCAGCCCGCGCGAGGTCAGGTAAAAAGCCATCCGCTGAGGATCGGTCGCAGCCGCGCGCGACGCAGCGATATTCAACGCTTCATCCCACGTGACGCGCGCAAATCCGCGCTCGCCTTTTCGCCGCAACATCGGATAAGGCAATCGCCCAAGCTCGCGCAATTCAGCCGCCGGCATCCGCGCGAGTTGATCGGCGACTTCCAACCGCTTCACGTCGAGCGCGGGCGCGGTGTTGAGCCGCATCAGATCGAGCCGAATCATGCACAGATGCACGCCGTCCATCGTGTAATCGTGGATGCCGGACGTGCCCAGCGCGCAGCCATCGCAAACGCCGCGCGTCAGGATTCGCCACGCGAAAGGCAATTGATCGCGGTTGCGCCAAAGCGCCTTCGCCATCTCCAGATAATGATTCGGCTTCACCTGACCGATGCCGTTCGGCGCAAGGCCCGCCCAATTCGATCTGTTCCAGATTGCCATTGCGGTCTTTGCTCCTCAGAGGGTCTCTGGGCACGCATCGCTTCCAGCGTGCGCTTGGCAAGAGGCCGATTGAAAGGAAATAGATCATTTGCCAAGCGCACGCTGGAAGCGATGCGTACACAGGCGACACAAACTATCGTTGCCTGCTGATGCGGGAAGAATTCAATATCTGTTTCCCAACAATAACGTCAGCAGATTATCCATGATTGTAGGATTGATTGGCAGGTCGCCGTGGCCTTCGCAGCCGAACAGCGTGTGCGCGGGCGGCTGCTTCATCAGGCGCGTGATCGTTCCGCCGGCTTCCGGCGATTCGAGGTCGAACGTGAGTCCGAACAGGCTCTGGCGCGTGACGCGTCCGTCGCCGGGGATGAACATTTTCCTGAAGGCTTCTTTGCGTAGCTTGCGTGGGATGTGGCGTGGATAGAAGAACGTCTTCGTTTCGTCTTTGACATCAACGATCAACGCTCCGGCCAGCGTCGGCTCGCAATCGCCGCCGACCAGATGCAGCCGCAACGTTTCGGGTGGAGCGTCGCCCGCGTCCAGAGCTTTGTGAAAATCGGCGGCGCGCTTCAGCGCCGCGCGCAGATAGCTCGCGCGCAAAGCCAGCGTCTTTTCCGCTTCGGCTTTGCCTTCATCCTCTCCGAATTTTTTGACCGAAGACTTCAACTCTCGATTGACCAGTTCAGGGTCAAACGCCGCTGACCAGCGATAACGCTTCCACGTTTCGGCGTCGAAAAGATCGAGTTTGATCGAATCGAGTTTGGCGTCGTAAAACCGGGCGGTCTGATTACGGGGCAGAAGCTGATAGGCCGATGGCGCGGTGAAGATCATCGCGCGCCCCAGGCTTTTGAACAGGTTGATTCGCGGTTTGTCCGCTTCGGTGACTGAGTATCCGTAAATCAACGAGCGCAGCGCATCCATCGAACCGGCGTTCGGCGTCCCGAACAGGATCAGGCGGCCAATGCTCTGCGCGCCGCGCCAATCGGGTTGCGGCTGCCCATCGCCGAGAACGTCGAGGTCGCCGTACATCGCAAAGTAGCGCGCGATGAGGCCGCCCATTGAATGCGCGATGATGTCGAAGCGCAGATCGGGCTTGTTCGTTCGACGTTTGATTTCAGCGATCTTCCCGGCCAGCTTGCGCGCCGATTCGACGTTGTCGCGCCGCCAGTCGTAAGCGAACAGGTAATAAGTGTCGCGGTCGCCGTCCGGTTGCGGCGCGTCAATGTCGCCGCGACGATAACCGCCGTGATCTTCCAGCGCTTTGAACAACGCGCCGTAAACGCCGATTTCGGGCAGGAACTTGATGAGATGAGCCGATTCGAGCACGCGCGTCGCCGTGATGTCGTCGCGGTTTTCGGCAAGAGTCGTTGACGTGATCGGCAGCGCCAGAGCTTCTTTGTCTTTCGGAAACAATTCGGGCCAGAGCTTCTCGCCGGTCTTTTGATTGACCAGTTCGGAACCGGTAATGCCGGGGACGATGATGATCGGTGGTTTGCCGGTCTGTTTTGTTATCTGCGGCGAAGAGAAGATGCGGGGCAGATCGGGCTTGCTTGCTCTGAGCAAACAGGCGTTGGTCGCAATGAGCGCGAGCAGCGCCAGCGCGAAAAAGAAACCTCCGCGCAATCTCTGCGTTCTCTGCGCCTCGGCGGTGAAACAGGCTTTCGACATTCTCATCTACGATTCACAAAGCGATTGGTTTTAGAGCTTTCGTAGAACGATTGTTCGCGGAATCCCTTGCAGATCGTCGAGCAATCGCGGCTCATCCCACACCGCGCGATCAACCATGGCCAAGATCATCTCCGCCTGTGTGTAACCCATCTCGCAGATCAGATGGCCGCCCGGCTTCAACCGCGAGGGAGAATCGTTCAACAAACGGCGGTAAAGACTCAATCCGTCGTTTGAATCGGTCAAAGCCAAGCGCGGCTCCCAATCGCGCACCTCGCGTTGCAGCGAAGGCATCTCTTCGTCGGAGACGTAAGGCGGATTGGAGAGAATGAAATCAGTGAAGCTTTCCTCGGCGAATGCGTCGAGCATATCCGACGCGACGAAAGCGATTTGATTTTCGAGATTGTGGCGAGCGGCGTTGCGGCTAGCCACTCGCAACGCGGCGAGCGAGATGTCGCCAGCGATCACGCGCGCGTCGCCCAACTCCCGCGCGAGCGCGACCGCGATGCAACCGGAACCCGTGCCCACATCAACAATCACTGGCTTGGCGGCTTTATTTTGCTGAACCAGACGGATGGTTTCTTCGATGATCAACTCGGTTTCGGGGCGCGGGATCAATACGTCGGGCGTGACTTCAAAATCCAGTCCGAAAAATTCCTGATGGCCGGTAATGTATTGCAGCGGCTCGCCCGAAGCGCGGCGATGAATCATCGCCTGGAATTTCGACAGAACGTCTTCGGCGAGGCGCTGGTTGAAGTTGATGATCAGGTAGGTGCGATCTTTGCCCAACGCTTCGGCGAGCAGCGTCTGCGCGTCAAGCAGGTCGTTGGCGAC
>JAJVID010000119.1:35824-44717 GCA_022072205.1 Acidobacteriota bacterium | reverse complement strand
GGCAGGTGAGTGATGCGCACGGCGGAATAAGTCGTGTTGACCGATTGTCCGCCGGGGCCTGAAGAGCAGAACGTGTCAATGCGGAGGTCTTTCGCGTCAATCTTCACGTCAACTTCTTCGGCTTCGGGCAGGATGGCCACTGTGACCGCCGACGTGTGAATGCGCCCGCTGGCTTCGGTCTGCGGCACTCGCTGGACGCGATGCACGCCCGATTCGTATTTCAGGCGCGAGTAGACCTTGTCGCCCTCGATGATCGCTTCGGCTTTCTGAATGCCGCCCAGTCCCGTTTCGGAAATTTCAGTGACCTGGAATTTCCATCCCATTCTTTCGGCGTATCGCGCGTACATTCGCAGGATTTCAGCCGCGAACAGGCAGGCCTCTTCGCCGCCAGTTCCGGCGCGGACTTCAAAGATGACGTTCTTCTCGTCGTTCGGGTCTTTGGGCAGCAGCAGGATTTTCAATTCTTCTTCGACCGCCGCGCGACGCTCTTCGAGTTCGGGCAATTCGGCGGCGGCCAGTTCGCGCATCTCTTCGTCGTCGGCGTCGCGCATCAATTCCTTTGCGCCAGCAATATCGCCGTCGAGCTTCCGCATCTCGCGGAATTTTTCGACCACCGGCTCAAGCTCGCGGCTCTGTTTGGCCAATTTGGTGTAACGCGATTGATCGCCTATGACGGCAGGATCGGTCATCTGCTGCGTCAGTTCTTCGTAAGTTCTTTCGATGGCTTCGAGTTTCTCAAACATAAATTGGTGGTTGGTGGTTGGTAATTGGTGGTTGGCGGCGGCCTGGTTTGGCCAACCACCGTTCACCAACCACCAACCACCATTCTCAAGCCGCCGCCGCTTGAGCTACAGGTTCCGGTTCGAGTTTCAATGATTCTTTCAGCGCGTAGATCGCAACTTCCAGTTGATCGTCCGACGGTTCGCGCGTCGTCAGGTTTTGCAGCCACAATCCGGGCAGCGTCATCAGCTTGAAGATCGCGCCCGACTCCTTCTTGCCCGCCGCGCGGATGATTTCGTACGAGATGCCCGCGATCAGCGGGATCAGCGCGATTCGCGTCAGCATGTTGAGCGTCAGCGCGTCGAACTTGACCACCGAAAAGAGCACGATCGAAACCAGCATCACGACCATCAGAAAGCTGGTGCCGCAGCGCGGATGCTGGCGCGGATGGCGGCGCGCGTTGGCGACGGTCAAATCTTCGCCCGATTCCCAGGCGAAGACCGTCTTGTGTTCGGCGCCGTGATATTCAAAGACGCGCTTGATGTCATTCAGCCGCGAGAAGCTGAAGATCATCGCGATGAAAAAGATCATCCTGATCACGCCGTCAACCAGATTGAACGCGACCGACGGGCGCACAGGCTTCATGTAAGCCTGCATCCACATCCACGCTTTCTGATACCAGGCTGCGCTTGAGGCGGTAGCCTGATCAATCGCAATCTGCGGCGCATTTGTCCAGCCGAAGTAGATGAAAAGAAAGTTGGTCAGCAACAGCGGCAGCACGATGAAGAGCAGCACATTGAAGACCAGCGCAAATGCGATTGAGCCAGCCGCCGTCGCTGTCGCGCCGGCGCTCGATGATCCGATTTTTGATTTCGATTCAACACGGTTTGCTTCGGCGATCTGCGCGGGCGATTCGATAGCGTGCGCGGTCGTCATCAACGCGCCGGTTGCGGCGGCGGCCTGAACGGCGGGCTTTTGCTCCGGCTTCGTCTCTTCGCCCGTCTGATCTTCAAACACGACGGCGGCGGAGAAATTGAGCGCCTTGATGCCGAGCATCATCGAATGGATTAGCACGGCGCTCCCGCGCAGCACAGGCGTTTTCAGGATCGGATATTTCTCGGCGAGCTTGGGCAGCCGTTCGGATTTTGAAACTATGCTGCCGTCCTGCCTGCGCACGGCGACGGCGTATGAATTCGGCGCGCGCATCATCACGCCTTCAATCACGGCCTGCCCGCCGACGATGATCTCTTTTTCCTGACTCATACCGTTCTCCTTTTCGACCTTGCGAGTAGAGAAATTAAAAGCCACAAGCGCGGCTGCCGGGCAGCTTGCTTGAATGCAAGCTGGATTGCGACCGCACGTGTGGCTCGGATCTTTGCAGCTAACGATGGACGCTGTTGATTGCGGATTGCGGATTGTGGATTGCGGAATAGAGCCGCGCCCAGCGGCCTCTCAATCCTGATGTTGAATTATGTAGAAGCGAGTTCATAATCAATCCGCAATCCGCAATCCGCAATCCGCAATCAGGCGGAAGTCTTCTCGGTCTTCCTGCCGTACTTTTTCTGGAATCGCTCGACGCGGCCCGCCGTGTCAATCAGCTTCTGCTTGCCGGTGAAGAACGGATGGCAGTTCGAGCAGATTTCAACGTGAATCTCTTTCTGGGTCGAGCGCGTAGTCCACGAATTGCCGCAGGCGCAAACGACGTGGCTTTCAGCGTACGTGGGATGAATTCCTTCTTTCATTTCTATTTCTCCTTTTACTAAACGAAATCCGATGATTGCGCGCGTCCATGATCACATCACATGGGATCACATGTCGTGATCGGCGCAAAATTTATCGCTTACGGCAAAGCGCAAAAGTATCCGATCAATTCTTATTGTGTCAAGACGCCCAATGGGCGCGCCTGCGGATAGATTTTTTCATTAAACTACTAATTGTTTAATTGACTTGGCGCGCGGGTTCGCGTATGCTTCGCGCGAATTCTTTAATAGTTCACAGGAGGCGACGCGATGGCTCGCAGAAAATCACCTACGTTGACCGAGGTCGAGCTTGAGTTGATGGACGTGCTCTGGGACAAGGGGCAGGCGACGGTTTCTGAAATCGTCGAATCATTGCCCGACGAGCGTCTGGCTTACAGTTCCGTGCTGACGATGATGCGGATATTGGAGCAGAAAGGTTACGTCGAGCACGAGAAAGAAGGGCGCGCTTTCGTCTATCGTCCGCTGGTTGACCGGCAGCAGGCGCAGAAGACGGTCATCGGCTATCTGCTCAAACGTTTCTTCAACAATTCACCCGAATTGCTCGTAGTAAATCTTCTCGAACACGAAGACGTCACTCCAGCCGAAGTCAGGCGTCTCAAGAAAATGATCGAAGACACGAAGTAACCAAACCTCCCTCGACAAAAGCCGAGGCCGCAGGAGGACGAAATGAATTCAATGATCGAGAATTTCGACTCGCTGGCGCGTCTGCTGCTCGAAGCGCTGCTCAACACTTTGTGGCAGGGAATGCTCATCGCCGTTCTGGTCTGGCTGCTGTTGCGTGTCGCCAAACGGGCGAGCGCGACCACGCGCCACGCCGTCTGGCTCCTCACGCTGCTGACCATCGGAGCGTTGCCTTTCGTCGCCATCATCGCCAATCGCAACGTCCCGGCGGCGAATCCGGCGCCGATCAAACAGGAGATGACGAAACCCGCCGTTCAGACCGCGACGCCCATCGCCGCGCCGGAAGCCCAAGCCGATCCGTTTTCATTCGACAGCGGAATCGCGCGAATCAAATCTCCGGCTCGGCAGGATCAACCGGAAATCGCCTCCGATTTCAAGCTGACGCCGAGGCTTCTCGAATCGGGGTTGGCCGCGCAGCGATTCGATAACGCCGCAAGGACAACTACGCTCGAAGAGTCGGCCAGAGTGGTTCCGGCGACAGTCGCAACGTCTTCCAAAGTCGAAAGCGAAACTCTGTGGGCGCGCGCGCAATCGCGGCTCGCCAACGCATTCAGCGGCGTCGCGCCTCTGCTGCTGGTCGTCCTGTGGCTGGTCGTTTGCGGGCTGATGTCGTGGCGGATCGGGCGCAGTTACAGAGCGGTTTTCCGCTTGCGCCGGCGGTTGGAGGTTGCGCCGTCCGACCAGCGCGAGCGCGTCGCGCGATTGGCCGAGATGTTCGGAATCAAAAGACCGGTTCGAGCCTGCGCGTCCGAGCAGATTGCGATGCCGATGACGGTCGGTTCGCTCAAGCCGGTGATCATCCTGCCGCCTGACCTTGCGGACAATCTTTCGCAATCCGAGTTTGAAAGCGTCGTCGCGCACGAACTGGCTCACATCAAACGCTGGGATTATCTGACCAACATGCTGCAACGCGCCGTGCAGGCTTATCTTTTCTTTCATCCGGCGGTCTGGTTCATCGGCAAACAACTGATGATCGAACGCGAACTGGCCTGCGACGATTGGGCCGTCAAAACCTGCGAGCCGCGCCGTTACGCAAGCTGTCTTACTAAACTCGTCGAAGCCTTAAACCAGTCGAATCCCCACATGGCTGTGAGAATTGCGGCCACCGGGATCATCTTCGGAAAACACGTGATTTCAAGGAGGGTAGAAATGATTCTCAATCGTGACCGCAACGCGACCACCGCCGTGTCGAAACCGGCGCTGCTTTATTCCATCGGCCTGGTGGTGATGTTCGTCGCCGTGTGCAGTTTGATCTCGCCGGTGATCGCCGTGCCGCTCGGACAAAAACCGGCGAAGCAAAACAAGAAAGAGAGCAAGACCATTGCGCCTGCTAAATCGCAGGAACTTCCTCCGCTGCCGCCGCTTCCGTTGCCGTCGGACGAACTGGATATGACGGAACCGCCGGGCATCCCGGACATTCCCGAACCGCCCGACGCGCCTCTTCCGCCGATTGCCGCTGCCATTGCTCTCGACGCGGAACTCGCTCCGCCCGCCGCCACAACCATTGGCGGAGTTTCTGGCGGAATCCAGGATGGGGTTGTGTTTGCCCAGGGCGCGCGCGCTACGACCATAATGCCTGCGCCTCCATTGGCGCCCGAAGCGCCGTTGGCCGCCATTGTCTGGGGACAGGACGACAAGAAGAGAGAGGCGGCGATCCCCGAAACAGAATTGCTCAATTTGCTCGTTGACATCGTTAAGCGCGACGCCGATCCGAACGTTCGCAATGAAGCGCTGCAAGGCATCTACCGCCTGCGCTCGGACGCCGCGACCAACGCGCTGATCCAGCTTTACGACGGAACCACCGACGTGAAGGTCAAAGGCGAGATCATCGGCTACCTGCTGCGACGCGAAGGCCCGAACAGCAAAGTAGACAACAGTAAGGCCATCGCCAAGCTGACCGCCATCGCCAAGTCGGAGCAGAACGAGGAACTGCGCAACCGCGCAATCCGTTACCTCGGCAATGTCAAAGGCGACGAAGGCGCGGACACCCTGATCCAGATTTACGACGGTTTGCAGGATCAGAAGATGAAGCAGTACGTCATCCGCTCGCTGGCTTACAACAAGAGCCGCAAGGCGGTTGATAAACTGATTCAGATAGCCAAGAGCGACGCCGATCCAACGGTGCGCCAATACGCCATCCGCAGCCTTTACAACGTTGACAGCCATCGCTACCTCGAATTGATTGACAGGGAGCGCCCGCGCATCGGGATGCTCAATGGAAACGGGCTGTTTGTCGCTCCGCGCGTTTTTGAGTTTAACGGCAAGCCTTTCGAGTTCGACGCCAAAAAGTGGGAAGAGTGGCAGCAGAATTGGCAGAAGAATTGGGAAGAGCAAAATGGCAAATTGCGCGAGATGATCGAGAAGCTGCGTATCGAAGGTCTGGACAATCTGAAGTTCGACGACCTGCAAAACAAGCTGCGCATCGAATTGCCGAAGATTGAATTGCAGATCAGAGACCTGGAAGACAAGATCAGGCTCGGCCACGAATTCGAGCGCATTGGCGCGGTCGAAAGCCAGTTGAGCGCGCAGCTTGCGGCGGTCGAATCTCAACTCGCTTCAACTCGTTCCCAGAATGCGGATGCGGATCGCAAGGTTGCGGAACTGCGTCGCCTGAGCCGCACGCTTTCGCGGCAACTGAATAGCGTCCGCTCGATGAGAACCGCGACGCCGCGTCCCGCGCCTCGCCCCGCCGTCATTCGCAGCACGAGCGCGGCGCCGAGGGCCGCCACGTCGGCCGCTCCCTCTTCTTTTTAACTCGAACAAAATCTTTCAACCATCAACGTGCGCTTCGGGCGGCTCCATCGGTGTGGAGCCGCGGCTGGGCGCATTCTTTTTGGATGCGGTACCGCGACCGTGAGGGAGCGGTCGGTCACGATGGTCACACCGCTTGCTAACGCGCGCGGTACTGCATCCGGCATCAGCGAAGGAGGGAATTATGCGAAGAGTCTCAATTCTTCCGGCAATCGTTGCGGTCATCTGCGCTCTGACGTTCGCGCAGGATCAACGCAGCTACACCAGAGGCGATTTCATCAACGTCGAAGGCTCAAGCCTCAACGACAAGATTGATCGCGCGGTCAAACAATTCAAAAGCTCGCGGCAGGGCGACACGGTCTGGCTCGCTTACCATTTTCCGGCGCGCGACAATTCCTACGTCGGAATGTTTTCAGGGACGATCTATCGCGACAGCGACGGGATCAAGCTCGAACGCAAGGAAGACCTGACGCAGATCGCGGTCTTTTTGCTTACCGACGCGAGCGGCTCGCAACCGAAATTCACCCGCGTCAAAACGCTCAACCTGAGCGAGCCTTACGTTTTTGAAAACCGTCCGGTCTACTGGCTCGGCAATGTTGACGCGAATCAAAGCATCGCCGCGCTCGAAGGCGCGATGCGGGCTGACGCGCAGAACAGAGACCTGGCGCGCGGCGCGCTCAGAGCCATCGCGGTTCACAACAGCCCGCGCTCGATTGCGCTGCTCAAGGAAATCGCCGCGAAAGACGCGGACGTAGAGATTCAACGCTCCGCCATCTCGAATCTTTCGCGCATCAAGACCGACGACGGCCTCAACGCGCTGGCCGAGCTTTACGACAGCGCCGCGAGCGACACGCTGAAGGAAGAGATCATCAGCGGCATCGCGCGTAACGAGAGCCGCAAGGCTATGGATAAATTGCAGGCGATTGCCAGGAACGACGCGAACCCGAAGATGCGCCAACGCGCGATCAGGCGGCTTTCTACCGTCAGAGGGTCAGGCGTCTGGGTCAACTAAATCGGAACAGCAAAGATTGGTACAACCCACCGCAGAGTGCGCAGAGGTACGCAGGGGAAAGACCTGTCTGGATCGTTCTCTGCGTTCCTCTGCGACCCTCTGCGGTTGGTCTCTCTGTACCAATGTTGCGTGGTCTGATTTAGAAATCAAAAATCAAAAGGCAAAAGGCGGGAAGCTTTCTTCCGTTGCGCCTTTTGCCTTCCGATTTTGTCTTTTGATTTTCTCGGCCTATTTCCGCCGCTTCGAGTAACGACCGAGCGTCGTCGGATAGACCTTCACTTTCGCAGGCGCGGCCTTTTTGCCTGACAATACTTGCTCGGCTGTCACGCCTGCGCCGTAAGCGTCTTTCATATCGCTGTCGTCGAGCGAGATGACAGTGCCTTTGAGTTCGAGGCCGGCGAACAGACCTTTGCTGCGCGAATAGGAAAGTATTTGCGCGTCGAGTTTCAGATCGGTTGAAGCTCCGGCCTGCCGTCCGACCGGGCCTGCCGCGACCGAAGCGTCGCCGCCCATCTCGAATTTGTTCTTGAGCAGGCTCTTCATCCCGTCGTCATTCATAAACAGCAGGACGAAATCGGTGGCCTGCGCGCCGATCTGCAAACCGAAGCTGCCGCCCTTCATCCCGAAAAACGCCGGGGCGCTCCACCCGCTCGCAGTGCGGCAACTGGCCAGGCCGCGTCCGCCGCGCGCGCCGAACACGAAGCCGCCCTTGATGACTTGCGGGAAGACGGCGATGCAAACCGCTTTGTCGAGCACTGCGTTGGGAATCGCTTTGTCGGGCGCGGCCATGATTTCGGTGAAGACTTTGGAAGCTTTCGACGACTGTGACGCGGCGTCGTCTTTGGCCAGCAGAGACGGCGTTGCGATGAGTGAAAGACACAACGAGGCGACAAGGCAACTGATAAATTTGAGTTTCATTTCTCCTCCAGTTAATTGGCGGTTGATTGGTTTATGTGTTTGAAAAGTATTGAGTCGCCAGCCGTGTGGGAAGGCCAGCGCACTGATTGTCGCCGAACATTGGCGGCAAGTAAAACGGTGGAGAGAACGCGGAACACACGGAAAAACGGAAATCGCGGAATTTCTCGACAATCTTCCGCGTGTCCCGTTGTTTCCGCGTGTTCCGCGTTTCCTCCCGCGCCGGTCAATTATTCGCAGGCTTCTTCGCCGCTTTCGCGAAATCGCCCGCTTTGATGATCGTGATCCTGGCCGGGTCAATGTGTTTGCGCATCGCCGTGAGAATCTGATCAGGCGTCAACGCTTCGATCTTCCTCTCGATTCCGGCGTCCCAGGCCAGAGTGCGGTTCAGGTAAAGGCCGTTGCTGAGCGTGTTGACAAGCTCGTTGTCCTGCGCGCGGCTGACCTGGCGCGATTGCAGCCAGCCGGATTTCGCCGCTTTGACCTCTTCGGCGGTGAAGCCGTCTTTGAGCGCCTTCTCCAACTCTTCCTTGAAGACGGCTTCGAGTTTGGTCACGTTCTGCGGGGCGTAGATGGCGTTGGCCATAAACGTTCCGGCCTTGTCGAGCGCGCTTGCGCCGAAAGACGAGCCGACGCCGTAGCTGAGGCCCTCCTTCTGCCGGATGCGCACGGCCAGACGCGAATTCAGGAATCCGCCGCCGAGCATGTAATTGCCCAACACCATCGCCGGATAATCCGGGTCGTCGTCGCGCAGGCTCAGATTCAGCCCGGCCAGGAAGAAGGCGTTGGCCTTGTCCGGCGTCTCGAACGATTGATTGATCGGCGCGACGTTGTGGTAAACCTGCGGCACGCGCGCGAATGGCCGCGACGATTTCCATCCGCCGAACAATTCGCCCGCCAGCTTGGCGATCTCCTTGTCGTCGAAATCTCCGACGACGGCCAGTTCGCCGTGATCCGCTCCGTAAAAGTCGGTGTAGAACTTCTTCACGTCGTCGAGCGTGACGGCTTTCAGATCGGCGACTGATTCGTCAATGGTTGAAACATAGTTGATGTG
>JAJVID010000119.1:16077-35724 GCA_022072205.1 Acidobacteriota bacterium | reverse complement strand
GAAGAGTTCAACGCAAGCTCGATTGATTTGAGCAGCTTCTGCCGCGCGCGTTCGACCTCTTCGGCGGTCGGCGGATTCTTCGCCACGTCGTCAATCGTTTGCAGGATCAGATCGCGCGTCGCTTCGACCTGCACATCTTTGGGGACGATCGAGAGGATGAGCGCGGCGCCCGGATCGTGAGTTTGAAATTCGAAGTTGGCGACGAGGATGGCCTTCTTGGTTTCGACCACGGCTTTGTGCAATCGGCCCGAAGGCGTGTCGGCGAGGACGACGCCGAGAACTTCGAGCGCGGCGAAATCGGGATGCGATCCGGCGGGGATGTGATGCGCGATTCCCACGCCCTGAATGTCGCCCACGCGGCGCACCGTCACCGCGCGCTCGCCGTCCTGCGTCGGCTCGCTGGTGTAAAGCTTCGACAATTCGCGCGCCGGCTTCGGGATCGGCGCGAAGTATTGCTTGACCATTTCGAGCGTCTTCGCCTCGTCGAATTTTCCGGCGACCAGCAGCACGGCGTTGTCCGGCTGGTAATAGCGTTTGTAGAAAGCCTGCAGACGTTCGATGTTGACGTTCTCGATGTCGGAGCGTTCGCCGATGGTGGATTTGCCGTAGTTGTGCCAGGCGAAGCCCGCCTCCATCACGCGCTTGATCAGCACGCCGAAGGGATTGTTCTCGCCTGACTCGTATTCGTTGCGGACGACTGAAAATTCGCTGTCGAGGTCTTTTTTGGCGATAAAGGAGTTGACCATCCGGTCGGCTTCAAGATCGAGCGCCCATCGCAGATTCTCTTCGGTGGCCTGAAAAGTCTCGAAGTAGTTGGTGCGGTCGAACGAAGTCGTCCCGTTCGGACGCGAGCCGTGCTCGGTCAATTCCTGCGGGATGTTCGTATGTCGCGGCGTGCCTTTGAAGACCAGATGTTCGAGCAGATGCGCCATCCCGGTTTCGCCGTAATTTTCGTGGCGCGAGCCGACCAGATAGGTGATGTTGACGGTGATCGTCTGCTTGGTCGGATCGGGGAAGAGCAATACGCGAAGGCCGTTCGGCAGACGGTATTCGGTGACGCCCTCGACCGAAGCGACACGCTCAGGATTCTGCGCCGCGACGAAAGAGACAGAAATGACGAGCGTCAGCGCGAGGCTCGCCAATCGGAGCAATTGGGCAATGCTTTTGCCTTTGGACATGACTGAATCTCCTCTCTGAGGTTAGGCTGCAATTATGGATGGTCAAAGGTCTGGCCGAAGCGGCGTCAAACAGCAACGCCCGTTTGATAAGCCACGGCGCCAGCGCGAATCGTATGCGAAACTGAAAAATCGGAATTCAAGATTGCAAGATCAGCGTCTTTGCCCGTGACGATTGAGCCTTTTCGATCAGCCACGCCGCAAGCCATCGCGGGCGCCATCGAGGCCGTGTGCGCCGCGTCAATCAAACTCATTCCGGCGAACGCAATCGCATTGCTGACCGCGCGGTTCATCGTCAGAACCGAACCGGCGATGGTCACGCCGTCCATCAACGTGCAAAGCGGGCCGCGAACCCGAATCTGAAAATCGCCGAGCGTGTATTCGCCGTCGCCAACGCCCTGCGCTGCTGTGGCGTCTGTAATCAGCGTCATCGCGTCGCGCCCTTTCGCCTTCCATGCCAGCGCAACCATTCGCGGATGGACGTGAACGCCGTCGCAGATCATCTCGGCGCAAATTCCGGGTTCGTTCAACACCGCCGAAGCCAGCCCCGGTTTGCGATGATGAACGCCCGACATCGCGTTGAACAGGTGAGTGGCGCGCGTCGCTCCGGCTTCGATGGCGGCGAGGGCCGTGTCGTAATCGGCTTCGGAATGACCGACCGACGGTTCGACGCCTGCGCGTTTCAACATTCGGATCATCTCCAAAGCGCCGGGCAGTTCGGGAGCGATGGTCATGATTTTGATCCGGCCAGCGGCAGCGTCGAGCAGTTGATTTAGTTCATCGAAATTCGGATCGCGGATGCCCCATTCGGGCTGCGCGCCTTTGAATTTCGGATTGATGTACGGGCCTTCGATGTGCAGGCCGAGAATCGCGGCGGCAGGCTCGTTGTCGTTTTCCGCCGTGATGGTGTCTTCAACGGTTCGCATCAACTCTTCGTGACGCGCGGCGATGGTCGTGGCCAGATAACCTGTCGCGCCGAATTTGAGCAGCGCGCGAGAGATTCGTTTGATGCCTTCCGCGCCGTTGGCCATCACATCGTCGCCGCCGCTGCCGTGAAAGTGCGTGTCAATGAAGCCGGGCATCACTGTTTTGCCGCGAGCGTTGATGATCAGCGAGTTCGGCTCAGGCTCGGCGTCTTTCGACGAGCCGGCGAATTTTATCTTTGCGTCTTCGCAGAGCACGACGCCGTCTTCGATGATTGCGTTCGGCGTAACGACCTTGCCGCCAACGATTGCCAGGCGATTCGACATTTCGGATTTACCTCGGGAAATTAAAGTGATTGTTGCGTTGAAATCGCGTGGCTATAATGGCGCCCGCTTTCGGACTTGTAAACGCAGCCTTGGCTCTTGCCCATTGAGCCTTTTCTGAAAACACCTCTCGCCCCTTCGTTTTGAAAAGGAAATACGATGAACAGAATTCTCACTCGTTTCGTGTCTCTTTCACTGCTCCTGATCTGCCTGTTCTGCGCGGCTTCGCAGGTTCGCACGTTGAACCCGAAGACATCCGCCTCAACTCTCAAGCCCGCTGACACGGCGACGCAGGCGAAATTGAATGAAGTCTACGGCAAACTGCCGCTGAGTTTTGAAATCAATCGCGGGCAGGCGGGGGACGGCGTTCGATTCATATCGCGCGGCGCGGGCCACAGTCTGTGGTTGAAATCGGATGAAGCCGTGTTGACCACGCGCAGTGGCGATGAGGCCAGGACGATCAGGATGAAATTCATCGGCGCGAACCCGAAGCCGCTGATCGAAGGCGTTGATCCGCTGCCGGGCCGGAGCAACTACCTGATCGGCAGCGACCGGTCGAAATGGCGAACCGGCGTGGCGAATTACGCGAAGGTCCGTTACCGCGAAATCTATCGCGGCATTGATCTGGTCTTTTACGGCAATCAGCAGCAACTCGAATACGACCTGATCGTCGAGCCGGGGGCCGATCCGAATGCGATCCGGCTGTCGTTCGACGGGGTTGAATCGCTGAGCCTTGATGGCGGCGGCGATCTGCTGCTTCAAACTCCGGGCGGCGAGGTCAGGCAGGGTAAGCCGCTCGTTTATCAGGAAGTGGATGGCGAGCGGCGCGTCGTCGCCAGCCGGTACGTGATGCGCGGCAAGCGGGAGGCCGGGTTTGAAGTCGCGGCGTATGATCGCAGCCGCACGCTCGTGATTGATCCGACGCTGGTCTATTCGACGGGCGGCATTGGCGGGAGTGGGATCGCTGTGGATTCCGCCGGCAATGTTTACGTGATCGGCGCGACCACGGCGAACGATTTCCCGGTGATGAATCCCTTACAGCCCCAACTCGGCGGCGACGCGGATGTCTTCGTCGCCAAGCTCAACGCGGAAGGCTCGGCGCTCATCTATTCGACCTATCTCGGCGGGAGCGGCAGCGACCAGGCCGGGCGGATTGCCGTGGACGCGTCCGGCAACGTCTATTTGACCGGGAGCGCCGAGTCGCTGAATTTTCCCGGCGCGAGCAATGCGTTCGGCAACCGCTCGTTTTTCAGAAGCGGCGACGGCGGCGGCAATTGGGCTGGGAATTATTCCGGCCTCCCGTATGGCGAAACCTACGCTTTGGCCGTGAACCCGCAGAACCCTTCGATCATTTACCTCGCGACAGCCGGCTCGCGCCGGGTCTTCAAATCCACGGACGGCGGCGGCAACTGGGCGGCGGCGGACGCCGGGCTGACCGGCGTTGTGCGGTCATTGATCGTTGACCCGGTCAACCCGTCGGTTCTCTACGCGTCAGTTGGCGGGCCGGCGATCTTCAAAACGACTGATGGGGGGACAAGTTGGGCATTGCTGAATGTCGGGTTGCCGCCGGACCAATTTTTGCCAGCCGCCTCCCTGTCGATTGCCCCATCTCACCCCGCGACGCTTTACGCGGCGGCCAACTTCCCCGTCATTTACAAAAGCGTGAATGGCGGCGCCGATTGGACTGCGATCAACACTGGCGTGAATGACGCCAGCGGAAATGTCAGATCGTTGGCGGTTGATCCGGCCAATCCCGATGTTGTTTACGCGGGAGATTCCGGGAGTGTCTACAAAAGCGTGGACGGCGGCCTCTCCTGGAATCGGGCGAGCAACGGTTTGAGGGGCGGCGCGAATTCGCTGGTCATTGACCCGGCCAATCCGTCCGTGCTTTACGCGGGCGGCAGCCTGGGCGTCTTCAAAAGCGCGGATGGCGGCGGGAACTGGGCGCCGGCGAGCGCCGGGCTTCCACCCTCGTCGTCGTCCGTGAATTCGTTGATCATTGATCCGGTCAACCGTTCGACGCTTTACGTCGTTGTTCATCTCGGCCCCGACCGGGGCATTTTCAAGACCACGGATGGCGGCGGCGCCTGGAACGCCGTGAGTAAAGGGTTGCCCGGAGGAACCGTCACGGCGCTGGCGATTGATCCGCGCAATCCGGCCACGGTCTATTCGTCCATGAGTTTCACGGGGAGCGATGCTTTCGTCGCGAAGCTGAACGCGAGCGGTTCGGCCATCGTCTATTCGCGCTACCTGGGCGGCCTCGGCATTGACGCGGGCGCGGACATCGCGGTCAGTCCGACGGAAGAGGTTTACGTGACGGGCACGACGATTTCAGAAAACTTTCCGGTCACGCCCAACGCGCAGCAGGCGGCTTTGGCCGGCAATCCCAGAGTCTCCGGCGACGCGTTCGTCGCGAAATTGGCGGCGGACGGGTCGCTCCAATACTCGACCTACCTGGGCGGCGCCGGCGCCGACACGGCGTCGGCGATTGCGCTTCAGGCGGATCGCGTCATCGTCACCGGAAGCGCGAGGTCTGCGGATTTTCCCATCCGCAACGGATTGGCGGGCGAGACGGGCAGCGAGAATGGCGCCGCGTTCCTGGCGATTTACGACACTCAATTCGGCGCCGACGCGCTGATCCTTTCGACTTATCTCAATTCCGGAAACGGTTCAGCCGGGAGGGATGTCGCCGTGGATCAAGCCGGGAATATATACGTGCTGACGGCGGCGATGCTCGATCTCGCCGGTTTCCTCGGCGTGACGAAGGGGAGCGGTTTGGGGATCGTGACGAAACTCGCCCCGCTTGATCCGGCTTTCGGTTACCGGAAATCTTATTCGGTTCAATTCGGAAGCGTGTACCGGGAGCCGGTGCGCTCGAACCTCTTCGGTTTTGTGGATCACCCTGACCAGTTCAACAGTCTGGCCGTAGATGCGGCAGGGAATGTTTACCTGACCGGAGCGACGCACCTCGGCGCGAACTTCCCGACGACGCCGGGCGCGTTCCAACCGGCGCATGGCAACACGACGGATTGTTACCGGTTCAGCCCTTCCCAGCCGTCGTCTTGCTACGACGCGTTCGTGATGAAATTGAACGCGGCGGGATCGGCGGTCGTCTATTCTTCGTTCATCGGCGGCGTGACGCAGGACGTCGGCGGCGGCGTGGCCGTGGATGCGGCGGGCAACGTCTACGTGACCGGAGCCAGCGTCGTGCTTGCTCCGGGAGGCGCGAGCAATTTCCCGGCGACGCCGGGCGCGCTGCCCACCGCGTCGAATCGAGGCTTCACTGTCAAAATCGCCGCTGACAATCGGAGCACGGCCTTCAGCAGCGCCTCAGCCGCAAGTTACATTCGTCCGCCGCTCGCCCCTGAATCCATCGCCGCCGGGTTCGGCGCCGGGCTGGCGGCTTCGACTCTGGCTGCGACGACGACGCCGCTTCCGACGAAACTTGGCAATACGCAGGTCGTGGTCAAAGACAGCGCGGGCGTCGAACGCCGGGCGCCGCTCTTCTTCGTCTCGCAGGCGCAGATCAATTATCAAATTCCGGAAGGGACGGCGACGGGGCAGGCTACGGTCGCCGTCAAAAGCGCAGATCTGATTGTGGCGACGGAACAACTGGAGATCGCCAGCGTCTCTCCGGCGCTGTTCACCGCCAACGCGAGCGGACAGGGATTGCCCGCTGCGACGGCGCAACGGATACGAAACAACACGACAATCGCCTACGAGCCGGTCGCGCGGTTCGACGCGCAGCAGAACCGCTTCGTGCCCATCCCGATTGACCTGGGGCCGGAAGGGGATTTGATCATCCTGAATTTGTACGGGACGGGCTTTCGCTACCGCAGCGCGCTCTCAGCCGTGTCGGTGAAGATCGGCGGCGTGGACGTAATGATCAACTATGCCGGGCCGCAGCTTCAGCTTGTCGGTCTGGATCAGATCAACGCGTTCATCCCGCGCAGCATGGCCGGGCGCGGCGAAGTGGACGTTGTGGTGATGGTTGATGGCAAGGCGGCCAACGTCGTGAAGATCAACATCAAATAGCGCCCGATTGAAATCGCGTGAAGACAGGCGAGCGAGGCTTGCATGCCGCGCTCGCCTGAAACGCCCTGTCAATCCTGCCCCACTGTCGCGGGTTGAGGAATCACCGGATTGTGCGGCTCGCCCTTGATCGCCACGCGATACCATTTTGCAACGGAGCCGATGATGACTATGACCAGGCCGATTATCAGGCTGATCGTGATCGCCGTATTCAAATAAAGCTGTTTCGGCAGGTAGTTGTTGAAGATGTTCTGATAACCGGCGGTCAACTCGATCACGCTGATGAACGCAAGCGGCAGAATCGTCACCCAGGCGTAACGCGCTCGGCCCGAATTGATGATGAATGTCGTACCGACGCAAAGCGCCACGCAGGCCAGCATCTGGTTGGCCATTCCGAACAGCGGCCAGATCGTGTCAATCGTCCCCGTCCAGATCATGTAAGCCCACGGAACGACGGCGAGCACGCTGGCGATGATCGCGCCCGGAACCCAATCCGTCTGCGCGAAGCGTTTGTTCAATCCGCCGAGCAACTCCTGCATCATAAACCGCGCGACGCGCGTTCCGGCGTCAACCGTCGTCAGGATGAACAACGCCTCGAACATGATCGCGAAGTGATACCAATAACTCATCAGCCCGCTCATTCCCGGAATCGCCGAAAATATCTGCGCCATCCCGACCGCCAGACTGACCGCGCCGCCCGTGCGCCCCGCCAACTGAGTTTCGCCCACCGCGCGCGTCAACGCTTCGAGGTTCGATTGATCGAAACCCATCGAACGCAGCGCGCCATCAACCCTGGCGAAGGCCGCGACCGGCACGTTGATCTGGAAATAATCGTGCGGGAACATCGCCGAGGCCGCGATCAACGCCATCACGCCGACGATTGATTCGCACAGCATCGCGCCATAGCCGATAGGCCGCGCGTGCGTTTCCTTGTCAACCAGCTTCGGCGTCGTGCCCGACGAAACCAGCGCGTGGAAGCCGGAGATCGCTCCGCAGGCGATGGTGATGAAGACGAACGGAAAGACTTTGCCGGGAATGATCGGCCCGCCGCCGCTCGTGAACGGCGTCATCGCGGGCATCTTCAACGTCGGCGCGACGGCGAAAATTCCCAGCGCCAAAAAAGCGATTGAGCCGAGTTTCATGTACGAACTGAGGTAATCGCGCGGCGCGAGCAGCAGCCAGACGGGCAGGACAGAAGCGACGAAACCGTAGACCGCGATCATCAGCGTGATGCCGTTCCGGTCGTATTTGAAATAATGGCTGAACGACGAATCCTGCACGACTTTGCCGAAGACCACCGCGAGGATGAGCAGGACGACGCCGATGACGGTACCTTCGGTGATTGCGCGATGCGATCCGCCGCGCCAGCGGAACATATACATCCCCATCAACAGCGCTATCGGAATGGTCATCGCAATCGTGAACAATCCCCACGGGCTTTCGGCCAGCGCGTTGATCACGGCCAGCCCGACGCTCGCCAGCGCGACGATCAGAATCACCAGGATTGCGAACGTGGCGACGCCGCCAGTCACCTTGTCAATTTCGCGCCGCGCGATTTCGGCCAGCGATTTGCCGTCGCTCCGCATTGACGCGGCCAGAATGACGAAATCGTGAACCGCGCCGCCGATCACCACGCCGATCACCAGCCAGATCAATCCCGGCAGGAATCCGAACTGCGCGGCCAGCACCGGCCCGATCAAAGGCCCAGGGCCGCTAATCGCCGCGAAATGATGGCCCCACAAAACGTACTTGTTCGTCGGGATGAAATTGTGCCCGTCGTTGAAGCGATGCGCGGGCGTGACGCGCTTGTCGTCGAGCGCCAGAACTTTGGCGGCGATGAATGCGCTGTAGTAGCGATAGGCGATGGCGTAAATGCAAAGGACGCCAATGAGGATGGGGACGGCGTTGATTGTGATCATAGTGGTTCCTGGAGGATGGACGCTGGCGACTCACGCAATTACTACTCGCCGGAGGCGGGCGTCTTCAATAGGATTTCATACTCGGATTTGCAGAATTGATCTGTTACCGGCTTGTTCTTGCCAAAGATGTTGAAACCAACATCTCCGAACATCATCTCGTAGTGACGGCCTGCCCTCGGCAGGTTCCACTCGACGCAAGCAAGCCATTGATTATTTGCGAGCCTTTGCGCCCTCACGACCTTTCCCTGACTGCCTTTCGGGACAGATGGAAAATCTGACAGCGCTTCGACCATGTGGCCGATTTTGTTTCTCGCCTCTTCACGAGTAAAGAAGGTTCTTTGCATAAGGTTTGCTCCTGTTGGTTATTGAAGAGTGATAGTTCCATTGCAAAAATCAATGTTCAGATTCAGCCCGCGAAAGAAATCAAGACCGAGCAGTCCATCAATTCCTGCGCTGGGCGGCAGGGAGTGGCAAGCCACCATAAGGCTGAGCCGTTCCTGGCCGAGCGCCGCGAGCTTATCAAGAGTGAGCAGGGGAACTCGTTCAACCTGGCTCCCTGTTGTCATTTGAGAATGATGCGCGGCTTGGGACAGATCGTAGCCAACTTCAATCAATATTTCAGGGCTGATCAGAGTTCGCGTGGCGCCGGTGTCGAGCGCCAGGGTCATAAAAGCGACGCCGGAAGGACCGCTAATCTGCGCCTGAACATAGATCAATCGCCCGTGCGGGTCAAAAGGGAAATTCATAGAGCGAATTCCATTCCTTCCGGCGGCTCGCCAATATGAAGCACGGCAAACCGCTTCGGACGCAACTCCATCGCCTTACTGTGAATTTCATCACGATTGCTGCTGTGCCACAGAACTTTTCCACTCAGCACTTCGAGCAGTTCGTTGGTTTGCGGATCGCCGATAAGCACCCATTCCGAATCGAACTGCTTTTCTATTTCCTCAATTGTCATTATTCCTTGCATACCGCCTCCTACTCGTCATTGTCGAATTTGATGTTCAGGCTTCTCAGAAACTGCCGGTCTTCGTGGCTGATTTCGGCCAGCCGCTGTTCGACTGGGATGTCTCTGAATTTGACCTGATCCGCCTCGCTGCTGTCGGGCGCCTCTTTGAATGCGATGGTCGCCTCCAGCACCAGCATCACTTCGTTGCCGGTGGCGCGGATTCGCTCCATCGCCTCGTGAATCTCTTCCGACTCGTTGATCGCTTCGTTGATGGCGTCGCCCAACTCGCGGATCAGTTTTTCCAGCTTTTCATCCAAGACTTCACCCCAACAATTCACTTCGGATATTTCATGCGCCGCGCCGCAAACGTCGAAAGTGATTATCGCGCGCTCACGGCTGCGGTACTGTTTGCGCGGACGCTCGTGCTAGAATTCGCAGGCCAATTTAAGCACAAATCATTTCGGGATTCTATTTTGCTTATGCCCAAGACCAAAGCCAAAGAGCGCAAGGAGAAGTTCGCCACTTCATCCGGGATTGAGATGAAGAACCATTTCACGCCGGAAGACGCCGAAATCAACGTCGAGCGCGATCTGGGCGCGCCCGGAGAGTTCCCGTTCACGCGCGGCGTTTACGAGACGATGTACCGGGGCCGTTTGTGGACGATGCGGCAATACGCGGGTTTCGCGACGGCTGAAGAATCGAACCGGCGTTACAAATATCTGCTCGAACACGGCACGACCGGGTTGTCAGTGGCTTTCGATCTGCCGACGCAGATTGGTTATGACAGCGATCACCCGCTGGCGCAGGGCGAAGTCGGGCGCGTGGGCGTGCCGATTGATTCGCTGGCCGACATGGAAATTTTGTTCGACGGCATCCCGCTCGACAAAGTTTCGACCTCGATGACGATCAACGCGACGGCCTCGATTTTGCTGGCGCTCTACATTGCCGTCGCGAAGAAGCAGGGCGTCGCGCCGGACAAACTCAATGGCACGATCCAGAACGACATTTTGAAGGAGTACATCGCGCGCGGAACTTACATCTATCCGCCGCGCGCTTCGTTGCGCATCATCACAGACATCTTCGCTTACTGCGCGAAAGAGGTTCCGAACTGGAACACGATTTCGATCTCCGGCTATCACATTCGTGAAGCCGGTTCGACCGCCGCGCAGGAAGTCGCGTTCACGCTGGCCGATGGCATCGCTTATGTTCAGGCTGCGCTCGACGCCGGATTGGAGATTGATTATTTCGCGCCTCGGCTGGCGTTCTTTTTCAACGCGCATAACAACTTTCTCGAAGAGGTGGCGAAATACCGGGCGGCTCGGCGGCTGTGGGCGCGAACGATGCGCGACCGTTTCGGTGCGCGTGACCCGAAATCAATGATGCTGCGCTTCCACACGCAGACCGCCGGTTCGACGCTTACCGCGCAGCAACCCGAAGTCAACGTCGTCCGCACGACGATCCAGGCTCTGGCGGCGGCGCTGGGCGGCACGCAATCGCTGCACACCAACGCGATGGACGAGGCTTTGAGTTTGCCGACCGAAGACGCTGCTCGCATTGCGCTGCGCACACAGCAAGTCATTGCCTACGAATCGGGCGTGGCCGATACTGCCGATCCGCTCGGCGGCTCTTACGCGATTGAGTATCTGACCAACGAGATCGAACGGCGTGCGATGGAGTACATCACGAAGATTGACGAGATGGGCGGAATGCTCGCGGCGATTGAAGCGGGCTACGTCCAGCGCGAGATCGAACGCGCCGCTTACGATTACCAAAAGGCGGTCGAAGCGCAGGAAGAGATTGTCGTCGGCGTCAACCGTTTCCAGATCAAAGAAGAGACGACGATCCCGACGCTGAAAATTGATCCGGCATTCGAGCGGGCGCAGGTCGAGCGCGTGCGAAAAGTGCGAGCCGAACGCGACATCGCGGCGGCGATGTCTGCGTTGAGCGAAGTCGAGCAGGCTGCGCGTTCGGGCGAAAACCTGATGCCAAAAATTATCAAGGCAGTTGAGGCTTACGCGACATTGGGTGAGATTGCGGATGCGATGCGGCGCGTTTTCGGCGAGTATTCAGAGGCGATCTAAATCAGATCAGATGGCAAAACGTGATGTTGAAATCTCAGCCCCGGCTTTCGACTCTCTTGAAGAGTCGTTGGAGTACACGCGGAGATTTCAAAATCCACAGGGGTTCATTGATGAGTTCGTCAAACTCCTTAAAGGCAGGATAAAATTGTCCGCCGATCCGAAATACGATTCGAGGATAATGGCGTCCGGAAGCGCCATAATTTCCCGAGGACAGGAAGCGATCAAAATCGGCTTGGCCGGGCTGATTTGTGATTCCGAACTGTTCAAGACTTTGGTTCACGAGGAAATGCACTTGCGGCTGATACGGAAGGCCGAGAGGAGTAATCTCCGCATTCTGAATATCGTGACTCATCCTGACGTATCAGTTGAGGAAGATTATGTTGAGCAAATCGCGGTGAGATACTTGAGGATGTACGAGGGAGCCTTCGGGAAGTTTAAGCATTGAGTCAACATTGAGTTGAAACAAGGAGGTCGTTTTATGCATGACGTTATCTTATCAGTCAGCTACGAAAGTCTGGGAAAGATACTTGAACAGCTTCAGGAATCTCCTGAAATAAAAGCTTCGCCCGAACTTGCGGAGCGCATAAGGAACGCAATCCTGTTTCACCGGCAGATTTCTACGGATTGGCAAGGACTGTTGAAAGAGCATCGTGAATTGAAAAAAACCGTTTCGGATTTAACCAGAGAGCCTGGCGAGAGGGTCTGCGGTCAAGGGCTGCAAAATCAATTCAGCAAATACGAAGAGATGCGAGACCAGGGCGCGAACCCGCAGGGAATTTATCTCGCAGCTACAGAGGATGGTTATGATGGCGTCGGAGCGATCAGAATTTTGCGTTGGGTGTTCGATCTTTCCCTGCAGGAAGCGCAGGAGATTATCTTGCAGGCGCAAAGCGATCAGCAGCGACGCGCGGCGTGATTGGACGATTCATTGCGACTTTGTGGTAAGCTACGCAATCCAAAATCAAACAAAATTTTCGACAGGAGATACTAACCAATGCTTGACGCGATTGCCGTCCAAGAATTACGCGAAAAGTACGAGAGCCTGAAACCCCGCGTCGCCGAATTGCGGAGGTTTCTTTGACGTAGAAGCCAAACGAGCCGACCTGCAAAGGCTTGAAGAGCAGGCCGCCGCGCCCGATTTCTGGAACGATCAGGAAAAAGCTCAGAAAGTTTTACAGCAGCGCGCGCGGTTGGAGCGCGCGATCAACACCGCCGAAGGCCAGCAGCGATTGGTTGACGACATAGCCGTGTTGTTTGAATTCGCCGCTGAAGACGACGCTTCGGCCAACGAACTGCGCGAATCAATCAACCGGTTGACCGAAGAGGTCGAGGAGAGCGAGACGCAAATGCTCCTGGGCGGCGAGAACGATACGAATAACGCCATTGTCGCCATCAACGCCGGCGCGGGCGGAACCGACGCTCAGGACTGGGCGCAGATGCTTTATCGGATGTATCTGCGCTGGGCTGAAAAACGCGGCTTCAAGATCGAAGAGATTGACTTCCAACCGGGGGAAGAGGCCGGGATCAAGTCGGCCACATTCCGCATCGAGGGCGATTACGCTTATGGGTTGATGGCGGGCGAAGTCGGCGTGCATCGTCTGGTTCGGATGTCGCCGTTCAATTCGGGGCAGAGCCGCGAAACCAGTTTCGCTTCGGTCTTCGTGACGCCGGAGATTGACGAAGACATTGAGGTCGAAGTTTTGGACAAAGACCTGCGCGTTGATACTTACCGTTCGACGGGCGCTGGCGGACAGCACATCAACACTACCGATTCGGCGGTGCGCATCACGCACATTCCGACCGGAATCGTGGTGACCTGCCAGAACCAGCGTTCGCAGCACCAGAATCGGGATGTGGCGATGAAGGTTTTGAAATCGCGGCTTTACGAACTGGAATTGGCGAAGAAGCGCGCCGAGACGGACAAACTGGCGGAGTCGAAACGCGACATCTCATTTGGTTCGCAGATCCGCAACTACGTGCTGCACCCTTACCGCTTGGTGAAAGACGTTCGCACGAAGCACGAGACGAGCAACGTTGACGCGGTGCTCGACGGCGGACTTGATGATTTCATCAAGGAATACTTGTTGTCGAAGAGGGAACTCGCAGTGGCGAAATAGTAGCGAGGCGCTGTACAGGCCCCACAGTCCAGACCCGACTCTGCCCCGACCCAGACCCGACCCAGACCCGACATGGATTTATGGCCAGACGCAAAATCATAAAAAGGGAAAACACCACCGGCCCGTGGAACGAGATCATCGGATTGATCCTGATGGGAATTGGATTGGTGGTTTTGCTTGCCCTGATAAGTTACAACTCCAGCGATCCGTCGTGGAATTCGGCAGGCGGGAACATTCGCACGCGCAACTGGATTGGGCCGATGGGCGCCAAGATGGCCGATGCGCTCTATCAAGCTTTCGGGATCGCCGCGCTGATTGTGCCTGTGATGATCTTCGTAATTGGGCGCTGGCAGTGGGACGACGACGAATCGGAATTCTCAAAGCCGAAGGTTCTGGGATTGTTTCTGATGATCGTCGCCGCCACAGGCTGGATCACGATGATCAGCCCTGAAAAGCCTGGCTCGTTTTACTGGGGCGGGTTCGTCGGCCAGTGGTTGATGTACGGGCCGAGAGTTGGAATGGCTCTGCTCCTGGGAAATCTGGGGGCGTTCGTCGGATTGGTCGTCCTGTTTACCATCGGGTTGTTGCTCGGAACTGATTACACGCTGCTCGGGATGATTGATAACTGGTCGCAGGCTCGTCCCGATGGCGTGATCGCGGAATGGGCGCACCGGTTGCGTGTGTGGAGGCAGGGGCGCAATCCGCAGCCGGTGGATGTCGTGCAACCCAGACAGGTTTTCGCAAAATTCGATCAGCGCAAACGCGCCAACCGGCTGAGCGCCCCGCTCGGCGGAATGAGGGTGACGGTGCGTCCCGGAGTTCCGGCTGGCCGCCATCTGCCTCCATCGGATCAGGAACTCAACGGCGGCATCGGCGAGCACTTTATTGAAGACCCGATAATCAGAGCGCCTGAAGAGAGTGTTCAAATCGCAGAACCAGTTCAAGTCAAACCCGTGGGCCGCCAATCCGCTGCGCGCATCCCGCCTCCTTCGGGGCCACCAGCGCGCCAGGCCGCCGCGCGAAATCAGAAGCAACTTCCGAACAACGTCGTTGACGATGATCCCGATCAGCAGGACGAACTCGGCCTGGACGCTTTCGACGAGAACGGATCATCCGCTCAGCGCTCGGTGGAAGAGATGATGGCGACGGCTTCGGTCAAACGCGCGGATGCCGCCGAAGCGCCAGCGGAAAAGAGTGGGAAAACGAAGATTGGCCAATTGGTCAAAAACATTTCGCGCATCGTGGCCGATTACAAACTGCCTTCGACCGAGATGCTGACTCCGCCTGCGCCGCGATCCGAGATGGCCGAAGCCGAATTGATGGAACGCGCGCGGCAGTTGGCCGAAAAATGCGCCGAGTTCAACGTCTCAGGCCAGGTCAAACAGATCAGCCCAGGCCCCGTCGTCACGACTTTTGAATTCAAACCCGATCCCGGCGTGAAATACAGCCGCATCACCAGCCTTGTTGACGATCTGTGTCTGGCGCTGAAAGCCGAATCGGTTCGCATTGACCGCATCCCCGGCAAATCAACCGTCGGCATTGAAGTCCCGAACTCCAATCGCGAAATGATCCGGTTGCGCGAGGTGCTCGAATCGAAAAAATTTCACGAATCGAAATCGAAGCTCACGCTTGCGCTCGGCAAGACGATTGACGGATCGAATTACGTGGCCGATCTGGCGAAGATGCCGCACCTGCTGATTGCGGGCGCGACGGGCGCGGGCAAATCGGTGGCGCTCAACACGATTCTGGTTTCGCTGCTTTACAAAGCGTCGCCCGAAGAGGTCAAGCTGATTCTGATTGATCCGAAACGTCTGGAACTCGGCCTGTACGCCGACATCCCCCACCTGCTCTCGCCAATCGTCACCGACCCGAAACGCGCCAGCTACGCGTTGAAATGGGCCGTCGCCGAGATGGAGAGCCGGTACAAGCATCTCGCTTCGTTCGGTGTCCGCAACATTGAACAATACAACGCCGACGCCAGCGCCAACACGAAGCGCGGCTCAGTCTCGGATGGCGAGGAGGAGATGAAGCCGTTGCCGTACATCGTCGTGATCATTGACGAACTGGCTGATCTGATGATGGTTTCGGCCCGCGATGTCGAAGAGAGCATCACGCGATTGGCTCAGATGGCTCGCGCCGTCGGCATCCATCTGGTGCTGGCAACGCAGCGGCCTTCGGTTGATGTCATTACCGGATTGATCAAGGCCAATTTTCCGTCGCGCATCTCGTTCCGCGTCTCGTCGAAGGTGGATTCGCGCACGATCATTGACTCGAACGGCGCCGAGCAGTTGCTGGGTCAGGGCGACATGCTCTTCCTGCCGCCGGGGACATCAAGGCTGGTGCGCGTTCATGGCGCTTACGTTGACGAGAAAGAGGTCAAACGCATATCGGATTTCGTCCGCTCGCAGGCCAAACCCGATTACGACGACAAGATCGGGCTGAGCGAGAAGGAACTTCAAGGCGATGAGTTCGGCGAGATGAAGAAGGACGAGAAATATGACGAGGCGGTTCGTATAGTTATCGAGATGGGACGCGCTTCCACTTCAGTTTTACAACGGAGATTGCGGATCGGCTACGGACGCGCCGCTTCCATCATTGATATGATGGAACGTGAGGGCATAGTCGGCCCGGAAGATGGCAGCAAACCCCGGCAGGTACTGGTTAAAGCCGACTTCCTGGAGCGCCTCGATCAGATTCGAGAGGAAGATAATTTGTAATTCAATTAGCCGTTTGCCTGTGGAAAATAGGAATGTGATTAAAAATCCCAGCATTTTCGAGGGTTTTGTTAGCTCTCAGGAGGTAAGTGCTGAAATAGCAAGAGTTATTGGATTGTCGAAAATGTGTGCAAACTGCTATAAGTCACGGTTTTAGAGCGACTTAAAGGGCGAATTCACAGATTATCCACAGGGATTTCCACAGAAAATGTGGAAATCTGAGGAAGGCGAAACGGAGCCAAAACTGAAGCAAATCGAAGATTGAAATCAGGCAAATTACAGCAAAAGAACGCAATGAAACTGCAATTGGCATTGGACACACCCGACCTTACGCACGAGCTTGAACTGGCTGGAAGAGTCGCGGCCTACGTTGACTTGATTGAAGCAGGAACGCCGCTTCTTATCCGCGAGGGAATCCGGGCTGTGCGCGAACTGCGCCGGCGTCATCGTGGACGTCCGATTGTCGCAGACATCAAAGTGATTGACGCGGGGGAACCAATCGCCGAATTGGCTTTCGCGGCTGGAGCGACTGTGGTCACGGTTCTCGGCAACGCCTCTGATGAGTTGATCGAACGCGTCGTGCTTTCCGCGCGACGTTATGACGGACAGGTGATGGCTGACAGTCTGGCTGTTCCAAACATTACTGAGCGTGCGCACCAGTTGCGAGAACTTGGAGTCAACTCGCTTTGCGTCAATCGCCGGGGCTTCAAACCCGCCAAAGATCTTAACCAGGAAGGGCGAATCAGCCAGATTGCCGAATTAATCGGGAGAATCGAACTCCCGGTCTATCTTGCGGGCGGGATTGATGTAGCCGAACTCGCTTTATTGTGTGAACTACCCCTGGCCGGAGTGATCGTAGGAGCCGCAATCGCCAAAGCTCCTTCTCCCGTCGAAGCGGCGAAGAGGATGCGCGCCATCCTTGATGGTAAAGCGTGAAGCGCCTGCACACTGCGCAAAGTGGTGTAGCTGGCTAATCACACCAATCGAATCGAATTCTATAAAGCACAGACCATTGAGACGCCAGATTGGATTTTCTGAAGTCAATCCAGCGAGCGCTTTAATGGGGCGTTATTCGTGAACATCTGTGGACATTGTCGCGGGTTTCAGTCGCGGATTGTAGACAGCGGTGAGAGAGGGAGGCGGGCCAAAGATGGAATTGATCAAATGGCGATCAGGTCGCTGACTGGAACCCCGTCGTCGAAGCGCCTTCCATTTTGTCCGGAAGAAGGTCGCCGGTGAAGATTTCGATTCCTGCTTTGACCAGGCAAATTACGGGAAGCATATCCAGAGTCACGGCTAAAGCTCCAAAAACAAATCCCTTACGTCGCAAAATTTGTGGCACGCTTGCGATGATGAAAACGTAGCCGATAATTGGCGTCACCTTGAGCGCTATCCACAAATAGCTTCCAACTCGTTGCATTTTCTTTTTACTCCTTCGTCCATGATTTAATTGTTGTTTGTTCTTTGGGGCAACGAGGCATTAGAACGCAGAAGCAAAGCAATCGTGGCGCCATAAGTATGAGATTATTATTCAGCCAACTTTACATTTAAGATTAAGCAGTTAGCTTATACGCAGCTTAATCAGTCTGTATTCGGTTTCAGACATTTGTACCAGCCATGTACATCCGTTCTAATGAGAGACGCGGAATCAGATGTCCCCGGATAGCGTGTTATATGTGTCTTAAATCTTCGTTGAGGGCTTGAATAGAGGGCGCCGAATTTTTCCATCTCTTGAAAGAGAAGGTATACTGGCCGCCTCTTCATAGAATTTGGGCAAGCAGTACAAAGTGATTTCCAATTGGATAAAGGAGAGGTGATTCTATGTTCCGCATACTGCCAAAGGAAGATAAGTATTTCGACATGTTCAACCGCTTGGCGTCGTACATGGCGGAATGCGCTCTGTTGTTGCAGAAAGTCTTTTCCGATTTCGATAACCGCGCCGCCTATGCCGACAAGATCAAAGAGGTCGAGCACGAGTGTGATGTGATCACTCACGACATCGTCAAGAAACTCAACCAGACTTTCATCACTCCGATTGACCGCGAGGACATTCACGCGCTGGCCAGCGGGTTGGATGACATTGTTGACGCCATCGAATACACCGCCAAGCGCGTCATTCTTTATCGTGTTGACGGGCCGACCGACCACGCGCGCAGGATGAGCGATGTGCTGGTGCGAATTGTGACCAGTCTGGAGAACGCCGTCAGGTCGCTGGAAAACAACGGCGAGCAGGTGTTGAAAGAATGCGTCACCATTCACGGCCTTGAAAACGAAGGCGACACTTTTCACCACGAAGCGATTGACGAATTGTTCGCCAACGAAACCAATCCGATTACGCTCCTCAAAATGAAAGAACTATATGCGAAGATGGAGCGCACGATTGATAAGTGCGAGGACGTATCGAACATTCTCGAAGCCATAGTGCTCAAGAACGCTTGAAGTGGACTTCGTGTCTTTGCGATATTCAGACGGATTCACGTCAAAGGTTCAAAAACAAAACTGGAATGCCCCAACCCAGAGGTCTTCATGGATTCGACGTTTGCGCTCGTAGCGGTGATAGTCGCCATCGCTCTGATTTTTGATTACACCAACGGATTTCACGACGCAGCCAATTCCATCGCCACAGTCGTTTCAACCCGCGTGCTGACTCCAGCGCGCGCGGTGATGCTGGCGGCTTTCTTCAATTTCATCGCTTTCTTTTTATTTAAGCACGAGGTCGCCAAGACCGTTTACAGTGGCCTGGTTGACCCGAAACAGGTGACCGGATGGGTCGTGCTTGCCGGGTTGATTGGCGCGGTGGTCTGGAATCTGATCACGTGGTATCTGGGATTGCCGACCAGTTCTTCTCACGCGCTGATCGGTGGGTATGCGGGCGCGGCGATAGCAAACAGCGGATTCCGGGCGCTGATCTTTGACGCGAAATGGCCGAAAGGATGGTTTGGAACGCTGTCGTTTATCGTCATCTCGCCAGCGATTGGGATGCTGGCTGGTTTGGCGCTTATGACTCTGGTCTTCTGGATTTTCCGGCGCGTCGCGCCGTCACGAGTGGATAAATATTTCCGCGTCATGCAACTGGTTTCATCGGCGCTCTTCAGCCTGTCTCACGGAACCAACGACGCTCAGAAAACGATGGGCATTATCATGGCTGCGTTGGTCACTGGCAAATTTGTCAGGCCGGAGGACGACATTCCACTTTGGGTCGGACTGGCGGCTTTTATGGCTATCGGGTTGGGAACAATGTCCGGAGGTTGGCGGATTGTGAAGACGATGGGATCAAAGATCACCAAGCTCAAACCCGTCGGCGGATTTTGCGCTGAAACGGGCGGCGCGGGCGCGATTTTTCTGGCTTCGTATTTCGGCATCCCGGTTTCGACGACTCACACAATCACTGGCGCCATCGTCGGAGTCGGCGC